>CAZKMS010000064.1:0-28407 GCA_964553805.1 uncultured Verrucomicrobiaceae bacterium | reverse complement strand
ACAAAACACGCCGCCAACTAACATTGCACCCTGTCCGAAAAAGGGGGGCGGATCATCCACAGGCAATCGTGATGTCTGGAGAAAATTTGTTTGTCGCCAATTATTGGGGGAACTCGGTTGGCAAGTACAACGCGCTAACGGGAGCAACCGTGAACGCAAGCTTTGTGAGTGGCATTGCCAATCCGAAAGGGCTGGCCGTGAAAGGAAATCTATTGTACGTGACCATTGGATCCTATTACGGCGATGACACCGTTCGCACTTACGACATCGCAACGGGCGCAAGCATCAACAACGCCTTTATCACCAATGCGGGTTCCGCAAATTGTCTGCAAATCATTGGCAACATGCTCTATGTGGCCCAGTCCGAGCATGGCAGAATTGCGAAGTTTGATGCGACCACAGGTGCGTTGATCGATGCAGAATGGATTACTGGCGTCACGGACGGGGCGTTTGCCATTGCCTATTCGGCTCCGCGTATCACGAGCCAGCCTCAATCCTTGACCGTTTATGCGGGCCAGGAAGCCAGTTTCACGGTTTCCGCAACCGGGACCGACGTCCTTGCCTATCAATGGCGTAAAAACGGTGTGGATATTGCCAATGCGACCGGCAGCATATTCACGTTGTCGAATGTCAACTATCGCGATGCGGGCGACTACGTTGTGGAAGTGACCGACGGCTTGAGTCCCGTGGACAGCGGAACGGCGCGGTTGACCGTCATCAGCCCTGCGCCGAATGTGAGCATCACTCCGGGAGACACGCAGGTGGAAGCCGGACAGAATCTGACTTTCACCGCCACCGTGAATGCGGGCATTCCGCCGTTCACTTATCAATGGCGCAAGGATGGCAAGCCCATCGCCAAGGCGACGAGCGACACCCTCAGCCTGACAAATCTCCAGCCCAAACAAGCGGGCGTTTATGATGTGGTGGTGAAAAACGCCTTTGGCGTGGCTGTTTCCAATGCCACCCGCCTCTCCTTTGCCCCGCCAGCATCCATTGTGAAGGCGCCGCAAAACAACGACGTTGATTCAGGCGGCACGGCGGTTTTCACCGTGGATGTACCGGGAGCTACGGCTTGGCAGTGGCTGAAGAACGGTGTGCCAATCAAGGGGGCCATTTCCAGCACGCTGACGGTGGAAGATGTCGATGTCAGTGATGCCGGTTTATACAGCGTGATCGTGACCACGCCGGACGGAAAAGTGACCACGGTGCCAGCGCAGTTGTGCCTGAATGACAGCGGCTTGTTGATTTACAAATTGGCAGGAACGGGCAAAACCTACGAAGGAGCCGTGAGCGCGAAAGCGGTGTTGTCGGGCTATTTGGTGCTGGACCGCGCCGGACAGCGCGGAGGATTGATCCTGGGCGGCAAGAACGGGAACCTCAAAATCCATCGCGTCCAACTGCATGAAGATTTGCATACGCAAAGCACCGGCCCCGTGCCAAAAACCCAAACCGTGGTGAGTGAAATGTTGGCAGATGAGTTGGCTCTGTGGCTAAACGGCACTGACAGCTTGCTGAAAATCAACAAGACAGACATGGCTGTGGGTCCGGTTGCCTTGAAAGGTTTCGCGAACTCGATTGACGCGGGTTCAACACTGCAACTGGAAACGGTAAACCTGACCCTGATGCTCGATGCCGCGAACAGCGCAACCGCGCGTCTTTTCCAGGAGACCGTGGAACAAGCATTGGCCCGCATTTCTCAGGACTTGCAGGCGAAGGGATCGGCCTTGGTGGAGTAACAGCCCTCGCCGACCCCATTGCCGAAGAACATCAAATCATCGAATATGAAAACTAACATCACCCTTTTCTTTGTCTTCGTCTTCCTGTCTCTTATTGGGGCGCAGGAACCTGATGAGTTCACTAAGCTGCAACATGCATACGATGCCGCAGTGGATCGTGCTGTGCGGCCCCTCACAGAGACTTACCTGCGCGAACTGGAGAAGCTCAAGGTCGCATCCACACAAGCTGCAGATCTCGACAAAGCAGTTCGGATCGACAAGGAGATCCAAATAGTTCTTGATAGGCTGGAGGCACTGAAAGCTGATCGTGCCCATGTTGTGAAGGATGTCGTTGTGAAGGATGTCGATGTCGCGGTTCCTGCCAACACTCCAAATGGATATGCTATTGGTCCAGTCCAGAAAGGTGACCGAATCCTTTTGCAGTATGTGACCGGAACATGGAAGGGAAATGGAACTATCGCTTCGAGCAATCCTGATATCATTGTGGTGGAAAATCATGACGATAGCCTTGCCATTGCACGCGCTGCCCGAAAACAAGAAGTTCCGGGTAAAGTCTTGACAACGGTATCAGGCCCAACCACTGACAAGCCTTTTGTATTCATTGTTCCTGATACACGCGATGATTTGGTGCTGCGCATCAATCATGATAGCACTCGCATGCGCAACCCTGGCAGCGTTACATACCATCTCAAGGTCATTCGGCCGCCACAGGGTCGTCTTTTGCGGCGAGCGGACGCGGCTCCGTGAAGTCGAAGGAATTGTCCTTCTCTTCGTTCACGACCTGTGTCTTGGCGTTGCTGAAGAGATGCCGCTGCCGCGGCTAGAGCAGAGGCCAGGCGGGTTGTAGCCGGGGTCTGTGACCCCGTGGAGAGGTGCGGAGCGCTGGGGCGGCCGGCTCACAGAGGCCAGCTACAATGGTGACCCAAGCCTCGGCCTCACAGGGGCCAGCTACAGTGGCAAACGCACTGCTTTAAGGCAGGTTTTCGAACCAGTGATGCAGCGTCTCGCCACGGTTTCGTCCGGGGGCGGGCTTGGACTTCGTTTGCTCAGCCTGCTGGACTTGGTCTGCCATGGCCGCCGGGTTCAGAGTGCCCGCCTGAAGCCGGGCGAAGCCCTCAGCCCAAACCTGAAGCATCGCCTCCGTCACCGGCGCGTCCAGTTTGGCGTCATAACCGGCGAAGAAGCCTCTGGCGCCAAAGTACTGCGCCGCCGCCACGCGCGGGTCATCGGAGCTGACATCGAGGTCGTTGAAGAAGGCGAGCATGGTTTTCCGTCGCGCCAGCTCGCGCACGAGTTGCTCGCGGTCCACCTGGGCGGGCGGCATCTGGCTTTGTTTGGCGAGCGCCACGGCGATGCCGGCAGACTCGCCGATCTGCATCCAGGTGGGCTCCAGCCGGATGGTGCCCCAGGCCACGTGGGTGCTGCTGAGGCAGACCGGCACGAGCAGGTTGTCGAGTTCCTTCGGCAGCAGGGTGTCGTAAGCGATCTGGCCGGGAAAGGTCTCGTAATGCAGCATCATCTTGCCCTCGTCCAGACTGTCCGGTACGCGGTCGAGGCTGCAGGCGTGCGTGTCGAGGTACCACTCAGTGATGGCGATGCTGTCGCTGTGAAGCGGTGCGCGCTGACCGCCCGGTGTGAGCATGGCGTCGTGCTGGGTGAAAATGGCGCGGCCGTCGAGCCGGCGTGCCTCGCGCACATAAAACTCATGCGGCCGGTGTGCGTTGCCAGCGTACTCGTCTTTCGCCAAACCGAAGCGGCCGAAAAAGGCGCGGCGCTCCTCCGGCACGGAGGGATCGTTTTGCAGGAACCAGAGCAGACCCATGGTGGCCTCCCAATGCGCATCCATCACGCGCTGGCGCGTTTTCCAGTCGCCCTCGACGTAGTCCTGGTGCGGTCCGACCAGTTGCGGGCGGTTCCAGCCGATTTTTTGGTTGGGCAACGGCTGCACGATGGAGCCGAACTCGAGTTTTTGGAGCGCCTCGGGATCGTAGTTCGCGGGCTTTTCGACCGGCAGGCGATTGGCGGGATCGGAGCTGAGCGTGGTGCGGTAGTTGAAGGCCTGCACCAGTCGGTCGCCCTCGCCGAGGCGTTCGCCGGGCAGCAGGGCCTGGAAGCCGGTGAAGCGGCGCAGGTTGAGCTGGTCGTGCAACGCCACGGTCCCGGCGTCGAGATGCGCCGGACGCTCCTTGGTGGGCTGCAGGAACACGCGGCCCGCGTGCGGCTCGTTGAATTCCGCCTGGCTCTCGCGGCCCACGCGATACGCCACCCTGGCCAGCGGCATGAGATCGCCCTCGTAGCTGCAATCGGCAAAGGCCTGCGCGTGGATTTCCTCCACCACATTGTCCCACAAACTCATGAAGGTGATTGATTGAATCAGGCGGCCTTCTTGTTGGACGGATTGCGGCACGCGATGCCGGATCACGCGGATGCGCGGCTCCCGCGTCACCAGATCGGTGAGGATTTGCTCCGCCACCTTCGACTCAAATTTGCCGTTGGTATGGCCGCTTTTGCCAGGCAGGGCGTTGCGATACTGCGGCGAGTCCTCGCCGTAGGTGGCGCGATAGTGATCAAAAATCGCTTGGCGCGCCTCATCATAAATGGGCGAGCGTTTGCCTTCGTACTGCGTGTCCCAAACGCCGAGCCCGCTGGCCAGGATGCCGCCGAGATGCTCGTGGCGGTTGACGAGCACGACATCAAGGCCCTCACGCGCCGCGCGCACCGCCATCGCGATGCCGCCCGGCGTGCCGCCGTAGATGCAAAGATCGACAGGCTTGTCCTGGCTTGGCGCGGACGAAACCAGGAGTAAAAACGCAGGCAGCAGACGGAGCAGGGTCATGAGCGGTGGTGATTGGAATACCTGCTCAGATCACGCATTGTCCGCCCGCCCGCTTGCTGGTCAAAAGGGCGGACCTGATTGGCTTCAGCGCATCGACCAGTTTGGCAGGGGAATCAGTTCGCCGCCGCGCAGCGCGGACTCATGGGCCAGGATGCCGCAGAGGGTGATGTTGGCGGACTGCACTTCGTCTGGATAACCCTCACCCGCGCCGCGCAGCAGTTCAATGAACTGATGCACCAGATGCGGGTGCGAGCCGCCGTGCCCCGCCCCTTGGGTGAAGCTCAGGTGCTCCTCGCCGCCTTCGCCACCATAGACGCCGCCCTGGGTGAACGGCGCGATTTCCGGCGGCAGCAGGTGGCCGAAGTCGGGGCAGGCGACCTCCTCGGGAATCTCTGGCTCCGGTTTTTTGGCGGTGTGAAGGATCAGCGGGCGGTGCTCGACGAGCGGCCATTCCACGGATTTTTTCGAGCCGTAAACCTCGAAGCTCTCGCGGTACTGCCGCGCCACGTCGAACAGAGAGCGATAGACCTGCGCGCTGAGATCGCTGTCCTTGAAGCGGATGTGCGTGGTCTCGACCGCGAAGGGCGAGTCGTAGCAGTCGTGCATTTCCTCGCGGATCGTGCCGCTGGGAAAGCAGCTCACGTACTCCGCCTGGCTGCGGGCCAGGCCAAGCACAGGACCGACGCAGTGGGTGGCGTAATGCATCGGCGGCAGGCCGGGCCAGTAACCGGGCCAGCCGTCCATGTCCTGCTGGTGGCTGGCCTTGAGGAACTGCAGTTTGCCGAGCTCGCCGTCGTCATAAAGTTTCTTCATGAAGAGGAACTCGCGGGCATAGACCACGGTCTCCATCATCATGTACTTGAGGCCGGTTTCGCGGCAGGCATCGACGATGGCCTTGCAGTCTTCGACGCTGGTGGCCATCGGCACGGTGCAGGCGACGTGTTTGCCGGCGCGCAGGGCTTTTAACGTGTGCTCGGCGTGATTCGGGATCGGTGTGTTGATGTGCACCGCGTCGATGTCGGGGTCGGCGAGCAAGGCATCGTAATCGCTGTAGCGCTTGGCCACGCCGAATTTGTCGCCGATCTCGTTCAGTGAAGTCGCATCGCGCTGGCAGATGGCGGCCATTTCGGCGTTGGGATGACGCTGGTAAATGGGAATGAACTCGGCGCCGAAGCCGAGGCCGATGATGGCGACGCGGGGACGGGAGACGGTCTTGGACATGATGGTATGGCGGGTTGCGCGGATTTTTTTTGGCCGCAATTGCCAGAATGTTAAAGAAGGCGGTCTCGTTTGGCACTCTCAAAATGCGTGTGTTGCCGGAGGCGGCTCGTGGCGTTTCACCGGGGAGGCCGGGCTTGACGGCGTCAAGGCGCCGCCTCACTGTGGCCGGGTATGCGATTGGCGATTTGCAATGAGACTTACCAGGACCGGAGCTTTGACGAAGTGTGCGCGGATGCGGCGGCCTGCGGGTATCAGGCGCTGGAGCTGGCGCCGTTCACGTTGAAGGAAGATCCGCGGGAGCTGACCGAGGCGGACGCGCTGACGCTGAGTCGCACGGCTTCCGCGCATGGGCTCGACATCCTGGGCCTGCACTGGCTGCTGACGAAGCCCGCCTGGCTCCACATCACCACACCGGACGCGCTGCTGCGCCGTGAGACGGTGCGTTTTGGGCGGCATCTGGCGCGCTTCTGCGCGATGACCGGCGGCCGCATCATGGTCTGGGGCAGCCCGAAGGCGCGCACCACCCTGCCGGAGTGGGAGCGCGAGGAGGCCTGGAAACGCGCGGTGGAATGCGTGCGCGGAGTGGCGGAGGAGGCCGGCCAGTACGGCGTCACCATCGCCATGGAGCCGCTCGGGCGGAAGGAGACGAACTTCCTGAACACGGCGGCCGAAACCATCCGCTTTTGCCAGGACGTGGATCACCCGGCCTGCCGTCTGCATCTCGACGTGAAGGCGATGAGTGACGAGGGCACGCCGATCCCGGACATCATCCGCGCCAGCAAGGACTGGACCGTGCATTTTCACACCAACGACCCCAACCTGCTCGGCCCCGGCATGGGCGAGGTGAAATTTGAGCCGATCATCGCCGCGCTCAAGGAGACCGGCTACAACGGCTACCTCTCGGTGGAGGTGTTCGACTACCGGCCCGGCGCGGAAACCATCGCGCGGGAGAGCATCCGTTACCTGAAAGAGATGCTCGCAGCGGTGTGAGCGGCGTAGCATTGCATGAACCATGATGACTGTTCAAATCGCCACGCTTTGCGACTCTGCCGCCGACTACAACGGCAAGCTCTGCCTGATGGGAGCGTTTGACACGCTGTGCGCGCGTGAATTTCCGGTGGTGCATCCGCAGTGCTCGCTGGCGCTGCGATTTACCTTCGATCACTCGGAAGCGGGCCGGCATGGCTTTTCGGTGCGCTGCCTCGATCCGGACGGCAAGGACGCGCTGCCGCCCTTCGAGCCGGTGGTGGAAGTGGGTTTTCCCTCGGATTTCGTGCCCTTCGTGACGCGCAATCTGGTGCTCAATCTGCAGCGCATCAAATTCGAGCGGCCCGGCCTTTACCAGTGGGAGGTGCGTCATCACAACGCCGTGGTGGTCCGAATCCCGCTACGGGTGACGTTGTTCGACGAAAGCCGCTCCGCGTCCGGACCCGGCGGTTGAGTCCGGAGCGCAGATTTGATCCCCAATGAGCGAGGAAACCCAAGAAATCAGCGTGGTGGCGACACCGGGAGGCACGCAGATCCGGCAGTTGTCGGTCTTCCTGGCCAACCGGGTCGGGTCGCTCATGTCCCTGGTCAAGCTGCTGCGCGATCACGCGGTCGAGGTGCTCGGCTTGTCGGTGCAGGATTCGACCGAATTGACGCTGGTGCGGCTTGTGGTCAACGATCCGGATGGCGCCCAAGCCATGTTCATTGAAAAAGGCATTGCTCACACCACGGTGGACGTCGTGGTGGTGGAGCTGGCGGGTGAGGACCGCGATCTGAATCATTGCCTCGCCATCCTGCTGGCGGCGGAGGTGAACATCCACTTCCTCTACAGCCTGCTGGCGCGGCCGGGCCGCTACCCGCTGCTGGCGGTGCAATGCGATGACGGTGAGATCTGCGGTGACGCCCTGCTGCGCTCCGGTTTCAAGGTGATGACCCAGGAAGACCTGGCGCGCTGATTGCGTGGGCCGCCGGTCAGTCGATGAAGCTGCAAATGTATTCGCAGATGCCGCTGTCCACATGGATGTCGAAACCGGACTTCGCGGGCACCTCGAAAAACTCGCCGGCGTTGCAGGCGGTTTCTTCCGTCGTGCCGTCCAGTTGCACGCGGCAGCTTCCGGCGACGATTTCCATGCGCTCGGCCTTGTCGGTGCCGAAGTGGTAGCTGCCGGGGTAGATCAGGCCGAGAGTCTTTTTGCTGCCGTCCAGCAGGAGGATGCTGTGGCTGACAACCTTGCCGTCAAAGTAAACGTTGGCTTTGGCGACGGCAGTGACGTTGGGGAATTCGGTTGGGATGGACATGAGAGAGAAAAGGTGGTGGCCAGCATAGCTGTCTGGAAGCAACGGCAAATTTTTTTTGAAAATCGCTGCAACTGTCCTGGCGAGCCCTCGTTTAAGCCGCCACGCAAATGCGTTCGGAGGGATTCCGGGCCGCTGCGAACCAGTCAGTAATCAGTCAAAACCACACATCGAACCATGAAAAACATCATTACGATTCTCTCCGTGCTGGCTATCGCCGCCGGTGTCCAAGCCGCCGACAAAGGTGACGCCAAAGGCAAGGGCAAAGGCAAGGGCGATCCCGCCGCCGCTTTCGCCAAAATGGACAAAGACAGCGACGGCAAGCTGAGCAAGGAAGAATTCATGGCCAGCCCGCAGGCCAAAAAGGACGCCGCCAAGGCTGAGCAGTCCTTCAGCAAGCGCGACAAGAACGGCGACGGATCCCTCAGCAAAGAGGAGTTCGCCCCCGCCAAAAAGGCCAAGTAATCCGGCTCGCTCGAGCGTGATTCATTGGATCACGGGTTGAACGCAGACGCCTGGTGCCGCGAGGAGCCAGGCGTTTTTTTGTTTCTGTGAGGGGAGCGAATCGTCAGCTCAACTGCAGGCGCTCCAGCAACTGAGGCACGTCCAGTTGCAGGCCGATGTAGAAATCGCCGAACTCGGCATAGACGGCTGAAACCTCGTCGAAGCGCATCTCGTAAACGATGCTTTTGATTTGGAAGAGGTCGTGCGCGAACAGGGTGACGCTCCACTCGTGGGAGTCCAGGCCGGTGGAGCCGGTGACGAGTTGGCGCACCTTGCCGGCGTACTTGCGGCCGGTGCGGGCGTGGCTGCCCATCAGCTCCCGGCGTTTCTCGAACTCCAGCATCCACCAGTTGGCGCCGACGTTGCGGTGCTTGTTCATCGGGTAAAAGCAGACCACCGGCCAGTCCGCCAGGTTGGGGTACAAGCGGTCGTTGTAATACTTGGTCATGTGCGACTTCCACTCCGCCATGCGGGCGTTGTGGGCTTCGCTGCCGGGCTCCAACCCTTCGGTGCGGGCGATCCGGGCGGAGGCGTCCTCCTCTTTTTCCGAATACTCCGTCCATTCGGTCATCGACAGGTAGCTGTAGGCCGGACTGAGCACTTCCGGTCCGAGCGCGAGTGTCAGCTCCTTTTCAAAACGCAGGGAGTCGCCGAGGTCGGCGGTGACCAGCATGAACCCGAGGTCGGCCTTCGGAGTGACCATGCCGAGCGTCAGCAACTGCGTTTTGTCGTGCGAACGGACGCGCAGAATGGCCGCGCTGAAGCGGGTCAGGCGCTCGCGCTGCTCCTCCTTGGTGAGGGCGGCCCAAAAGCCGTGGTCAATGTGATAGAACAGATGCTGGACGAACCAGCCTTCCTGGGCGGTGAGAGGGGTCATGGAAAACAGGGAATGTGCGCGCCACAGCGGGGTGCGGGCGGCGTATGATGGAGGAGGGTGAAGGGGCCGGCAGACCTAAGCCCATCAATTTCCCATTGCAAGCCTCTGACCCGGCACTATTCTTGCTGTCCCCCCAAATACCCTAACATTGCAAGATCATGGCCGACGCCGAAAACAAGTACCCGCAAAACATCACCGGAGCCTATTACGTGGACGATCAGTGCATCGACTGCGACCTCTGCCGTGAGACGGCGCCGGCGAATTTCACCCGCGATGACGACGGAGGCCACTCCTTCGTTTTCAAGCAGCCGGAGAGCGATGACGAGCGCGCGCTCTGCGAGGAGGCCATGGCCGGCTGTCCGGTCGAGGCCATCGGCAGCGACGGCGAGTGACTTTTCCGGTGGCGCGGACGGACGGGCCGGTGCAAACTGGCAACCGCATGTCTGCCGCGAAACCCACCCGCCTGCAATGGCAGCGCCACGCGTTGATTTCCGCTTGGCGCGGCGCCCCGGAGCCGCCGTTGGTGGATCTCCCCGCCCGCCGGGCTGGCGACTTGCTGGGGCCGATTTTGCAGCAATGCGGTCTGGCTGAGCGGGCCCGGCTGGAGGAAGTCCTCGAGGTCTGGCGCGAGATCGTTGGCGACATGCTGTTCCAACACACGCGTCCGGATGCCGTCGTGCGCGGCACCCTGGTGGTGCGGCTGCTGCAACCGGCGGTGCATCATGCCCTGACCCTGGAAAAACCGCGAATTCTGGCCCGCTTGCGGGAGCGGTTGAGCCGGGCGGGCATCAAGGACCTGCGTTTCCAGCACGGCTGAGCAGCACGGAGCACGGGGCCGCATGAATCGAACCGACTGGGAACGTTGCTGCGCTTGGCGGGCGCTGGAAAGCGGCGACAGCGAGGGCCGGCACCTGCCGCCAGAACAGGCCGTCGAGGCGACTGCGCATTGCGCTGGCTCGTTGAATTCCTCCCAGGTGCAGCCGGACCGCCTCGACCCGGCTGTTGAGCGTTTCCTGATCACACGCGCGCGCTGGCTCAATGACCAAGCCCGCGCCGCCGGCCAGCCGACGCCGCGTGAGCTGCCGCTGGCCCTGCGGCCGCTTTCGATGCCTGGCGTGCTGACAGGCGCCGGCTGGGTGGCGGCGCTGGTGCTGGGCTTCTTCCTGGCCCGCCTGGGGAACGAACGGGAACTCAATTTGCTGGCCCTGCCGCTGGTCGGGTTGCTGCTGTGGAACGCGGTGGTGATGGCGATCAGCCTGGTCTGGGAATGCCTGCCGGTGCGCGCTGCGGAGCACGAAGCCACGGGCGGCGTGGCGCGCTGGCTGGCTCGGCGCGCTCGTGGCGGCGAGGTGGAGGATGCCAAAACCGCCAAAATCCGCGCGGCCTACGACGCGCTCACGGGTGTCTGGAGCCGGCGGCGGTTGCAGCGGCGCGCGCGCGCCTGGTTTCACGCGGCGGCGGCCTGGGTGGCCCTGGGATCGATGATCGCGCTGTTTGCCAGCGGCTGGTCGCGGGAGTACCGAGCGGTTTGGGAGAGCACCCTGCTCGACGAAAGGGCGGCGACGCGCTTTTTCCAAACCCTCTTTGGTCCCGCGTCCGTGCTCACTGGCACGTCGATGCCGCTTGAGGAGCTGCCGTCCATGCGCCGTGGCGCCGGGTTGGAAACGAAACCGGCCGATGCGTTGCCTTGGTTGAAGCTTTACGCTGGCACCTTGCTGATCGGTGTGATGCTGCCCCGGCTGGCATTGGCCTTGCTGGGAGTCTTGCGCGCGCGGCAGGACCAGCGCCGGGCAGTGGCGGCGCAAGGCTGGCCGGGGTACGCGCTGAAGCTGCTGCGGCGCATTGAGGGCGGAGACCGCCCGGTGCTGGTGCTCGCTCCCGGCGCGGTGCTGGACGACCGCGTGCGGCAGCGCTGGCAGGACTGGCTCGGGCAAATTTATGGCGGCCGTACCGCCTTCGCTTTGCAGGTGGTGGCGGAGGGCGAGCAGGACGAATGGACGCACGCCTGGCAGCCGCAAGACGGCCGCGTGGTGGTGGTCTTTTTTCTGGCCTCGACGCCGGAGGAGGAGGTGCAGCGGGATTTTCTGATTCATCTGCGTTCCAGGCTGGAGGCAGCGCATTACGCGCCGGAATTGGTGGTGCTGCTGGACGCCAGCGGCCTGCGCGGACGCTGGTCGGAGGAAAAACGCCGGGGCCGCGAGGAGCTTTGGCGGCAAACGCTGGCCGGGCAGGCCGAGCGCCTCCTGATCGCCGATGAGACGACCGCGCTGCTGTCGTGACGCTCAGCATTTGTGTTGCCGCAGGACCGGGCTTAAACTGCCCGTTTAAAGTCTGACCTGATGCCCGCTCTGACGCCATCCCCTTCCACCCCGGCTGCCGCCGAGGGCGTGGTGACGCTCAGCTTGATTTCCCACACCAACGCCGGCAAAACCTCGCTCGCCCGCACCCTGCTGCGCCGGGACGTGGGGGAGGTGCGCGACGCGCCCCATGTCACTCTTTTCAATGAGTCGTTCACCCTGCTCAAAGAGAACGATCACGAGCTGCGCCTGTGGGACACGCCCGGTTTCGGCGACAGCGCGCGCTTGTTGAAGCGCTTGCAACGCGAGCGCAGCGCCTTGCTCTGGTTTCTCAGCCGGACCTGGGACCGGGTGACCGACAAGCCGCTCTGGTGCAGCCAGCAGGCGCTCAAAAACGTGCGCGAGGAGGCGGATGTCATTTTGTATCTGATCAACGCCGGCGAGCCGCCCGAGGCCGCGGGTTACCTGGCCCCGGAGATGGAAATCCTGGGCTGGCTGCGCAAGCCGGTGCTCGTTTTGCTGAATCAAACCGGCCCCACCGGCTTGCCGGAGGAGGAGATCACCATCTGGCGCGAGCACCTGGCCGCCTGGCCGCAGGTGCGCGGCGTGCTGGCTCTCGATGCCTTCGCCCGTTGCTGGGTGCAGGAGGACCAGTTGATGGATGCCCTCGCCGGGCTGGTGCCGGAAGAGAAGGGCGGGACGTTCACAGCGCTGAAAAAGGCCTGGCGCGCCCGCAACCTGACCGTTTTTGACGACGCCATGCGCTTGCTGGCGGACTTGCTTTCCTCCGCCGTGCTCGACGGCGCCGAGGTGCGCTCCGAGTCGCTCTGGGAAAAAGTCGGCATCGGCCGCGCCGAGATCAATCGCGAGTACGGCGAGGCGCGGCAGACGCTGGCCAGCCGGCTGGCGGAACGCGTCGAGCGCACCACCAACGCGCTCATTCTCTTGCACGGTCTCGAAGGCCAGGCCGGCAGCATGGCTGCCAGCCTGCTGCAAGGCCAGTTTCACAAGCCCGAGAAAGTCTCCGAGAACATCTGGAGCGTGCTCGGCAGTGTCGCCGGTGGCGCCATGGGCGGTTTGATCGCGGATTTGAAAGCCGGTGGCATGACCTTCGGCGGTGGCATGTTGGTAGGCGGGCTGGCCACGGGCCTGACCACCTATGCGGTCATCCGCAGTTACAACCTCGTGCGCGGCGGCGACCATCGTCTGCACTGGTCCAGGGAGCACTTTCGGGAGCAGGCGCGGCTGGCCGTGCTGCTCTATTTGGCCGTGGCCCACTTTGGCCGCGGCCGCGGCGCCTGGCATGAGGGCGAAAAACCCGACCGCTGGCGTGCGGTGACCAGCCAGGTTTTCGATGGGGAAATGGACGCGGTGGATCACCTGTGGAAACTCGGTGTCGAGAAGCAGGCGATGCCGGACGTGGTGGTGCGCGAAGCACATCGCTTGATCAAGTCCGTGACGCAGCGGGTGCTGCTGGAACTTTATCCGGAGCTGGTGAGCTGATCCCGGCGCGGTGTTCTTCGAAACGCGCCAGCAGCCAGAGCACATCGGAAAGGCGGTTTAGAAAGCGCGGGATGTCGGCATTGGGCAGCGCCTGCGGCGTTCCGGACAGGTCGTTGATCATGCGCTCGGCACGACGGCACACCGCGCGTGCCAGATCGGCGTGCGCGCCCGCCAGCGATCCCGCCGCGCCGGGCAGCGCCCAGCCTTGAAAAGAAATCTCGCCGCTGCCCTCCAGTCGTCGCACCCAGTCATCGAGCCAGGCCACTTCCGCCGCGCCAATCGTGCGCGGATGCGTCGCGGCGTAGCGCGTCTCCTCGCCCGGCGGTGTTGCCAGCTCGCCCATCAGGTGAATCAAATGCTGCTGCGCGTCGGCGCAAAGCGCTCCGCTTTCCTCCGTGCGCGCCTGCACTCGCAGCAGGCCGAGGGCGGCGTTCAACTCGTCCACATCGCCAAGCGCATGCAGGCGCGGGTGGTTTTTCGAAATGCGGCAGCCGAAGAGCAGATCGGTCTGCCCCTGGTCTCCGCGGCGGGTGGCGATGGACATGCGCCAGCTTACGCGCCTGCTTCCGCCTGTCAGGCGCAATCCCTTGAGAGGCTTCGCCTTTTGGTGTCGTTGCCGGCGTGACATCATGAGACCCCTCCCTTTGCTAAGCGCGCTTTGCTTGCTGCACACTCCCCTCCTGGCTGGCGGCAAGTCGCCCGTTGAGATCGGTTTCTTGAAATCGCCCGGCCTCGCTCATCCGACCAAGGCGAGCTTCCATTTCACGGTGAATGGTCCCGGTGTGTGCTTTGATGCGCTGCGCATTTGGCGCCTCAAAGCCGCGCGTTAAGCCCGCTTTTTGTCCGCAGGCGCAGACCGATCTGGCCGCGAAGAATCCCAAGCTGCGCGACGAACTCAGCGCCGCTCGGCGCGCCCAGCTCCAGCGCGGTGGCGTCACATCCTGGCAGAAGCCGGAGGACGAACGCAGATCAGAACACCGGTTTGGAAGCGGTTGTTCACAGAATCACCGGTTGTTCACAGGGCGAAAACTGTCAAAAATCACCATATTTTGTGTAACATCAGTTAATCACACCCAAGATATTGTGATTTTTCTCTTTTCGCATTGCCGCTTTCCGGCGATTGGTGGTTTACTTCGTCAACCCGTTTTCCCGTCCGTCATGTACCTCAAGAACCTCCTCATCCACGGATTCAAGTCCTTTGCCGACAAAACCCAGCTCGAGTTCCACAAGGGGGTGACTGGCATCGTCGGTCCCAATGGCTGCGGTAAATCGAACGTCGTTGATGCCATCCGCTGGGTGCTCGGGGAGACCTCCGCCAAGGCCCTGCGCGGAGCCGAGATGGCCGACGTCATTTTCAACGGCACCGACAAACGCAAACCGGTGGGCATGGCCGAGGTGGTGCTCACCATGGCCGATTGCGAGGGCTCGCTCGGGGTCGATTTCAACGAGGTGGCCATTGGCCGCCGGGTGTTTCGTGACGGCCGCTCCGAGTACCGCATCAACGGCACGGTCTGCCGTTTGAAGGATGTGCATGATTTGTTCGCCGGCACCGGGGTCGGGCGCGCCGCTTACTCGATCATGGCGCAGGGCCAGATCGACATGCTGCTCAGCTCGAAACCGGAGGACCGGCGCGCGGTGTTCGAGGAGGCCGCGGGCATCACCAAGTTCAAGAGCCAGAAAAAAGAGGCGCTGCGCAAGCTCGAATACACCGAGGCGAACCTGCTGCGTGTGGCGGACATCGTCGCCGAAGTGAAGCGCCAGATGGGGTCGCTGCAGCGCCAGGCGGCCAAGGCGCGCCGCTACCAGGCGCTGCTGGAGGACACCCGCACGCTCGACACCCACCTCGCCTACAAGCATTTCACCGACTACTCCGGCGAGAAGTCGGAGGCTGAGAACCACATCGCCGCCCTTAGCCGCCAGCTTGACGAGGTGCAGGGGCGCCTGCGCGCGGCTGAGGAGGAGGCCGGCGTCACCCGCGAGACCTACCACGCGGTTGAGTCCGCCATCAACCACTTGCGCAGCCAGGCTCAGGAGCTGCGCTCCCAGGTGCAGAGCGCCGAGGGCCGCATCGGCTTCAACAAGGAGCGCGCCGAGGAGCTGGAAAGCCGCGTGCGCCAGAACGCGGAGCAGATCGAGTCCAGCCAGCAGTTGCTTGAAAGCCAGCGCCGGGAAATGATCCAGGCCGACGAGCAGGTGCTCGCCATTCGGACCAATTTGGAGGGCCGCCAGCAGGCGGTGAGCGAGCACTTGGCCGTGCACCAGGGCATCGTGCCGGACCGCGCGCGGCTTGACGAGGAGCGCCGTGCCAACCGCGAGGCCATCCGCCAGTTTGAAAGTCAGATCGCTTCCGCGGAAGCACGCGCGCAAAGCCTGGGTTCGCAGATCAGCAGCGACCGCCAGCGCGTCGAGGCGCTGGAGCACGACCGCCATCAAGCCGCGCAAGCATGCGCAAGCAGCCAAAGTGAGTTCGACACCTTGCAGCAGCAGATCGAGGATCTGGAAGCCGCGCGCAATGAGCTGGACGAGCGCCTCAAAGTCTGCGCGCAGCAGATCATCGATGAGCGTCGTCAGCGTGACAGCCTGGACGCGGAGTTGAACGAGCTGGAGCGCTCCGTCACCCAGCGCCGCTCCCGCCTTGAGGTGCTGGAGCAGCTTCTGCAAAAGGGCGAGGGCCTGGCCCAGGGCACGCAGCAGGTGTTGAAGGGCCTCGACAACCCTGAGGTCTATGGCACCGGCGTGCGCGGTCTGCTCGCCTCCGCCATCGAAGTGGAGCCGCAGTTCATCCCGGCCATCGAAGCGGCGCTGGCGGATCACTTGCAAGCCGTGCTGCTCACCGAGTCGGAGCTGGCCGCGCAGATTGTCGAGGTGCTCACCAGCAAAAAACTTGGCAAGGCCAGCCTCATCGCGCGCGATCTCGGCCAGCTCCGCGTGGCGCCGGAGCCGCAGCTTTTGCCCGCCGGTGGTGTCGCCTGGGCAATCGACAAAGTCCGCGCCAAACCCGAGGCGCAGGGTGCCATTGACCGTCTGCTCGGCAACGTGCTCATCGTCGAAGACCTGACCACGGCGCTGCGCATCAAGAAGCAGCTTCCCGATCTCACGCTTGCCACCCTGCGCGGCGAGTTGATCACCGCCGACGGCATTTTGCACGGTGGCGCCACCACCGAGGAAAGCGTGTCCACGCTGCGCCGCGAGAGCGAGGTGCGCGCCTTGCGCACGGAGCTGGAGGGGCTCGTTCAGCAGAAGGAGGAAAAGGAGGAGGCCCTGCGTATCGTGCGCGGCCGTCTCGACGAAGCGCAGCATGAGGAACACAGCGTGCGCGAGCAGAGCCAGCGCACGCGCGAGGCTTTTTCCCAACTGCAAGGCAAGGTTTCCGTGGTCCAGCGCGCGTTGCAGCAGGCTGCCGCCAGGCTGGAGAGCCTGGAGTGGGATGCGCGCCAGATTCAGGACCGCATCGCCGCGGCTGAGACGCAGATCGGAGAGCAGCGCGGTCAAGCCGCCATGGCTGCCGAGCAGCTCGAAGGCGCGCGGGTTCGTGAGGGCGAACTCGAGATCGAGATGGAAGCCTTTTTGCGCCGCGAACTCGAATCGAGCGAACGCCTCAACGAGTTGCGCACCGCGCTCGCGCTGGAGCAAAGCGCATTGCAATCGCTCGAACGCCAAAAAGCGCCGATGGCGACGCGCTTGCACGAATTGGAGGCCGCCATCGAGCGCCTCGACAACGAGATCAACACCTGGCGCTCGCGCAACCAGGCCGCTGAGGCGGAGAACGCCCGCCTTTCTGAGCAAGTCGCCAGCCAGCGCGAGGCCGTCTCAGGGCTCGAAGCCGCGCTCAACGACAAGATGCAGGAGCGAGCCGAGGCCTTCGAAAAAGTCTCGGCTTTGGAAAACCAGCTCGTCGCCCTGCGCCAGCAGGCCGCCGGCCTCGCCGACAGCCGCAACCGCGCCGAGGTGCAGCTCACTCGTGTGGACTTGCGCCTGGAAAACCTCGTCACCCAGGTGCAGGAGCGTTATGGCTTCCCCATCGATGCCTTCGAGCCGGACTACCATGTCCTGGTGATGACCATCGAGGATCAGAAAAAAGCGCGCGCGCGCGGCCAGCGTAAAGCGGCTGAAGAATCGTCAGAGGATTCGGCGGACACGCCGGATGTCCCGGCGCCAGTCGAAGCTTTGGTCGAAAAGGAAGCTGAGGAAGAAACCTTCGAACTCCTCCCCGGCGAGGAAGGCCAGCCGGACTGGGACTTCGTCACCAGCGTCGTTGCCGAGATGCGGCAGAAGCTGGAGAGCATCGGCCCGGTGAATTTGGACGCCATCCAGGAGTTCGAGGAGCTGGAGCAGCGCCACGAGTTCCTCGAAACCCAGCACAACGACCTTGTCCGCTCCAAGGAGGAGCTGCTGCAGGTCATCGCCAGGATCAACGAGACCACCAAGACCATGTTCTCCGAGACCTTTGCCCAGGTGCGCGAGAACTTTCAAAACAACTTCAAGGAGCTCTTCGGCCCGCAAGCCAAAGCCGACCTCCAGCTCATCGACGAAAGCGATCCGCTCGAGTCCGGCATCGAGATCATCGCCAAGCCGCCAGGCAAAAAATTGCAGACCATCTCCCTGCTCTCCGGCGGTGAGCGCAGCATGACGGCCGTCGCCCTGCTCTTCTCCATTTACATGGTGAAGCCCAGCCCCTTCTGCGTGCTGGACGAACTCGACGCCCCGCTCGACGAGTCCAACATCTCGCGTTTCCTCCAGATGCTGGACAAATTCATCGAGGACAGCCAGTTCATCATTGTCACCCACAACAAGCGCACCATGAACCGTGCCGACGTGATCTACGGCGTCACCATGCAGGAGTTCGGCGTCAGCAAGCCGGTCGGCGTGCGCATGACCCAGGACAGCGATCTCGGCGCACCGGAGTCCATTGCGGATCGCAGCCTCGACGACAAGCCCGCCAAAAAAGGCCGCCAGAGCAAAGCGCCGCCGCCGATGCTGGAGGCGCCTGCCGCCGGGACGGAGGAGGCTCCGGAAGCGCTCGATGACGAGGTCGCCTTGCCGGGCTGACACGGGTCACTGCGGCGAGAGAGAGACCGGCGGCTGCGGCGCGCGGCAGCCGCAGCTTTCCGTGACAACCGGCCAAAACCGGTTACCCTCCCCCCATGATCGCGAGCCATCCGCCGCCCATGCCCTTGACCGGGACCCTGCCGCCGCTGGAAAACGGCGATCAACTGACCCAGGCGGAATTCCTGGGGCGCTACGAGGACATGACCGGACTCAAGAAAGCCGAGTTGATAGAGGGAGTCGTTCACATGCCATCACCTGTAAGTTTCCACCACGCCCGGCCAGACGGAATCATCCACAGTTGGCTGGGAGCCTATGCCGCCCGTCATGGTCTGGAAGTCCTGCCCAACGTCACCCTGCTCCTCGATGCCGACAACGCCCCGCAGCCTGACGCCGTGCTCTGCACCCCGCCGCGCGAGGGCGGGCGCGTCTGGCTGAACGCCAAAGACTACCTCTGCGGCGCCCCGGAGCTGGTGGTGGAGATCGCCGCCAGCTCGGTCTCCATCGATCTGCGCGACAAACTCCGCGCCTACCGCCGCAACGGCGTCTGCGAGTACCTCGTCTGGCGTGTCCAGGACCGGGCGATCGACTGGTTCATTTTGGAGGCAGGGCAATACGTCCCCCAGGCGCCGGACGCCGGCGGCCGCTTGCAGAGCCGCGTCTTCCCCGACCTCACGCTCGATGTTCCAGCCGCCCTCGCCTGCGACCGCCCGTCCGTGCTCGCCGCGCTCAACCCCTGAGCCGGGAGGGTTCCCCTAACCCCGGTGTCATCACTTCCGAGAGTCTGTCCGGCAAATGCTGTAGCTGGCCTCTGTGAGGCCGGCCGTCCCGCGCCCACGCCCGCCCTCAACCGGGGTCACAGACCCCGGCTACAGCCCCGCACTCTTTGAGGCGGGCAGTGAAAACGGAGCCTGCTCAGTTTTTGCCAGGTCGCAGACCTGGACTACAGCGGAATGTCGTCCTCATTTTGGACTTTCGTTTTCGATTTGATCATTTGCCGGATAGGCTCTGAGGCAAGCCCGCTGACTCTCTGGTTTTAGAATGGGCGTTCCTTCGCGCATCATTGAACTGGGGCGGACATCAGACACGACCGGAATTTTTGGGAAGTTGCCACAAAGGCCGCCAGACCATGGCTCCGCCACCGACGCTGGAGACGCCTGCCGCCGGGACGGACGAGGCTTCGGAAGCGCTTGCCGCGGGTCACTGCGGTGAGCGAGAGACGGACGGCTGGCGTGCGTTATCACGCCATGCGTTTGTTCATTGCCGCCTTTACGCTGCTTGTTTCCCTGTCGATTGCTGCCGACAAGCCGAACGTCCTGCTCATCCTCACCGATGACCAGGGTTTCGGCGATTTTTCGCTGCATGGCAACCCGGTGTTGAAGACGTCGCACCTCGACCGCCTCGGACGCGAGTCGGTCCGTTTTGATCGCTTCTATGTCAGCACGGTTTGCGCGCCCAGTCGCGCCGCCATGCTCACTGGCCGCTACACCTTGCGCACCGGCACTCATGGCGTCACGCACAACCGCGAAGCGATGCGGCCGGAGGAAGTCACCATCGCTGAGGCGTTGCAAAGCGCGGGCTGGCGCACCGGCTTCTTCGGCAAGTGGCACAACGGCGAGCAGTATCCGTTCACACCCACCGGCCAGGGCTTCGACGAGTTCCGCGGCTTCACCAACGGCCACATCAACCACTACTTCGACGCCGAGCTGCTGCGCGGCACGCAACCGCAGCCGACTCAAGGTTACATCACCGATGTGCTCACCGACGCGGCGATTGGGTTCATCGAAGCGCATCGCGGCAAGCCGTTTTTCTGCCACCTCTCCTACAACGCTCCCCACACGCCGATCCAGGTGCCGGACCGCTATTTCGACGCCTACAAAGCGCAGGGGCTCGATGATGCGCTCGCCGGTTTCTTTGGCATGTGCGCCAGTGTCGATGACAACATCGGCCGCCTGCTCGTCCGCCTCGACACGCTCGGCCTCACGGACAACACCATCGTCTTGTTCCTCACCGACAACGGCGGCACCGGCGGTGTGAAGCTGTTCAACGCCGGCATGCGCGGCGGCAAAACCAGTCCGCATGAGGGCGGCTCGCGCGTGCCTCTGTTCATGCGCTGGCCCGCGGCTGGCTGGACCGCGCGCGAGGTGCCGCAAATCACTGCGCACATCGATCTCTACCCCACTCTGCTTGACCTCTGCGGCGTTCAGCCCCCGCCGGGACCGCCCGTCGATGGCCGCAGCCTGCGCCCGCTGTTGGAAAACAGCGCCGACTCCTGGCCCGAGCGCCTGCTTTTCAACCACAATCCCATCGACGAGACCAATCGCTACCCTGGAGCGGTGCGCAGCCAGACACACCGCCTCGTGCGCGAAATCAAAGGCCCTTCCGCCGGTTCCGCCGCCAAGGCCAACGACGCCTCCGCACCCCCCTGGCAGCTCTACGACCTGGTCAACGACCCCGGCCAGGAGAAAAACCTCGCCAAAATGCAGCCCGAACTCGTCCAAAAACTCGCCAGCGCCTACGACACTTGGTTTGCCGAAGTCACCCGCGAAGGCCGGGAGCGCCTGCCGTTGCCCGTCGGCCACGACGAGCACAACCCCGTCACCCTGCACGCCCCGCAGGCTTATTTTGAGGGCGGCCTGCATTTCCACGCCGGCCCCGGTTTCGCACACGACTGGCTCACCGGCTGGACCGGCGCCGCCGGCCGCTTGTGGTTCGACATCGACGTCGTCCAGGCCGGCGACTACGAAATCGAAATCGCTTTCTCCTGCTCCAAGGAATCCGCCGGTTCCGTCATCCGCGTTCAAGCCAAAGGCAGCGCCGCCGAAGCCACCGTCCCGGCCGCGCCCGCACGTGTCCTCACGCTGCCAACCCGCGATGAAAAAGGCCTGGAGCGCTACCAAAGCCGCGACTGGAGCCGCCTCGCTGCCGGTGCCCTGCGCTTGCAGCCAGGCCGCCAAAAATTGGCGCTCGCCGTCGTGAGGAAACCCGGCGCGGAAGTCATGGATTTCAAGGAAATGCGTTTGCGTCGCATCGCGGCTCCTTGACGGGCTGAGCCCGAAAAACGATGAAATGGAAAAGCCTTCGGCGCCGATCGCGCGTTCAGAGTACGCCTGAAAGCCGCTCCCAAATCGACAACAGCAGGTTATTCAAAGCATGCACCAGCCAAACTAACACCAAGCTGCCAGTGCGAAAATAGAGCCAGCCAAATACAACACCTGACAAGAACACCGATAACATGCCATCCCAGGCATAAGCATGCCCCAGCGCAAATAGCAGCGAAGAAACCAGCAAGCCTGGCCCAAAGCCCCAATGCTTCGCCAACGCTCGGAACAAAAAGCCCCTGAAAATCAATTCCTCCAGCGCTGGCCCCAGCGCAGCAGACCAGACCAGCATGCCGAGCCGCTGGTCAGGAGGCCACCCAAGCGTGGATCAGCGTAGTGTGTCGATCAATCCGTCCTCGGACTGCAACAGCCAATATAACAGCGTCATGACGACAAATGCGCCACGGCGGCGGCGGCGCTCATTTTCCAGATCGCCGGCTTCCGCAAATCCTCCCAACGCCATCCCGCGAGCTTGAGCGCCGGCACCCTTGTGAGACCCGCCATGATGGCCATCGCCCAGGGAACAACCAGCCACCAAACTCTGGCATGCCAATCCAAGTCTCCCCGATTTTCCATCAACAATTTCAAACTCAACTGCTGAATGCCCCAATTTCCCGCCAGCAAGGCCCACTCCGCCAAAGCAAACACCAAAAGCCAAACGGATGGCCGGACCAAACCAGCGCGGCGGCTTGCGCGAGGAAAGCCGGGCTTGAGACCACGCAAGCGCCGAAACAAGAACCAAGCGCACGGTACCGTGGCGAGAGCCAGCGCAGCGAACAAGACCACGAAAACCGCCTCCTTGAAAATCCGCTCGCATCCGCGCTCACGGTTGATTTTCATGCAATCCGCATCGCAAAGCCCGAATTTAAAGGCCAGTTTGTTCATCGCCCAATCATCCGGCCAATAAGCTCGCGTATCCTTCAGCGCTCGCGCGCTCCTCATCAGTCAAGGGTTTGTTCAAGGCCCACGCACGCACCTGCGTGAAATAGAGAGAACCCTCGCCAGCGCCCACGCGCGCCAGCCTTTCCAAGGCCGCTTCCTCCCACTCGTTTTGCGCATCTCCCTCATCCAGCGCAAGGCAGACCAGGGTCAAATCCACTTGC
Source organism: uncultured Verrucomicrobiaceae bacterium (assembly GCA_964553805.1). Taxonomy (GTDB): domain Bacteria; phylum Verrucomicrobiota; class Verrucomicrobiia; order Verrucomicrobiales; family Verrucomicrobiaceae; genus JAGRPD01. Next base: position 5,900 of record CAZKMS010000064.1, on the reverse strand, counting down.
ATCTCCGGATGATGTTTCAGCCCGATGCGATCCGCCGCCAGCAGGGCATCCTCGATCCTCTCCGGCAAATCCTTCGACCAAGCCAGCTTTTGCAACCACCCTGGCACGTCCCCGTTTTGAACCGCCTCCCTCATTTCCAACAACGCAAACAGCTCCGCGCGATAGGCCGGCTCCAGCGCCACGCCGTCTGGGCGCTGACTCCCCCGAAGAAGCAGCACCCATCCGGCCAACAACAAAACCGCCAGCGGCCACATGACTTTTTCACGGGATCGGCTGGAGATCGGCATTGGCAAACAAGCGGCCCGATGCATTGCAGCGCAAGCAGCGCCTTCACGAAAGCCCGGCGACGCACGCGAATAGCCAGGGCAGGCTGCGCCACATCCGGCCTGCGGTCGGAACGTGGCAGCATCAGAAAATGGTTCGTCCTGGAAAAGGAGCGCAACCTCGCGCGGCAGCGCCCTGGAGTGCTCCAGCCCTCTGGAGCTTTTTTGGGGGGTGGTGTGGAACCGGGTGAGCAAACGCGAAAGCGGCGGAGGGCCGCTGCACTCCAGGGCGCTTCGCGCGACATGGGCGCGCGCGAAGCAACACCGCCGCAGTCCAGGACGCTGCCGTGCCAAGCTTTCTCCGCCTCTTTCCGCTTAGCGCTGAAAAAGCTGTCCGATCACCGCGCTTTTGGGTAAAAAAGAGCATCGTTCGTTTTTCATGTTGCTCCCGCGCCGCCTGCTTTTGTTTTTCGTGTGGACGCTGCTGTCGTCCAGGGCTCATGCCGGCATGACGAGCTTTCATCTCACTGAACTGGCTGGGGCGCGGCTGGAGGCCATCTCTTTCTTTCTCGCTGCCTTTGCGCTCAGCGCGTTGCTGCTGCGTTGGGCTTGGAACACGCTGGCGCGGGACTTTGCCTGGATGCCGCGCTTGCGCTACCGGCAGGCGGTGGCGGTGCTGGTGGTGTCCGGTCTTTTTGTTCACGTCGCCTTGAGCTTGATCGCGGGCGCCAGGGAGCTGATGACGCCGGGCGCTTGGACACGAACCGGCGCCGCCCACCAGCTCGCCCCGCCGGAACGCGAGCCCAAACTCTGGCTGGAAGCTGCCCGCATTCAGGCGCTCGAACTGCTGCGCGACCAGCTCTGGCAGGAAGCGCTCGCTCAGGAAAGCCGGCTGCCGGCCAACCGCGAAGCCTCCGCCATTCCGTCCCATTTCTGGTCGGGCATCCACCCCGAGGGCGAACCGCTGGGTTACGTGCCGGATCGCCTCATCGATCAGGGAAACCGCATCGTCGTCTTCGAGCCGGATGCCTTTGGCGCCACGCGCTTCGCCTTGCAGCAGGACGGCCAAGTCATCCGCCTCAGCGCCGCGGATCTGGTTCAGCGCTTGCGCGCGGAATACAACGGGAGTGAGACGCCATGAGCGAGGATGCCGCTGAACCCAAAGCGAAACGCCCTTCATGGTGGCGGCTCCTGCGTTGGATCCTGGCGGCGCCCATTCTGCTTGTCTTTTTGCTGATGCTGAGCGCCGAAACCTGGCTGTTCGAAACCCTTCTCAAGCTCGGCGCAGGCTGGTGGTTCTTTTTGCAGCGCAACGTGGTGTCCATGCACTTCAGTCCCGAACGCATCCTCACCAGCCTGGCCGTCCTGGCTTTCGCGGTGGCCGGCCTGCACTTGCTGGCGCGCGCTTGGCGTCGTCATGTCCGGCCGCAGACGCCCGCTTGGCGGCTGCGCTGGAGCCTTGGCATCAGCGGACTGGCTCTGCTGCTCGCCTGCGCGGCCATGGCCGTAGCTGGCCTGGCGCATCAAATCGCCTGGATGTCAGGGCAGCCATTATTGCAAACGAACATGAGCCAGATGAGGGCTGCCAGCCAAGCTCGTCAGGTGGGAATGATCATCCGATTCTATGCCGAAGAGCATGATGACCTCTGCCCTCCGAATCTCGAAAACCTCATCCACTGGTCCAATCAAGAGGAAGCGACAGATTGGAGCAAACTGCGTTTCTACCAAGCCGATCCCAGACACACACCGGAGCCCTGGCTCTACTTCGGAGTTGGTCAACGAATCACCGAAAATTCCAACCGTTTGCTGCTGGCTGCGCCCCGCCCTACTTCGCGAGGGAAACGTCTCATCGTCACCATGGACCTCACCACTTCCTTCGAGCCCGAAAGTCACTTCCAAAAGCAACTGGCCGAATGGAAAGCCTCCTCCAAAGCTCCAAACCCGCCGGGTCAATGACTCGAACTCGATCCGCAGCCGAAAGCCCTCATCCCTTCCTTTTTCTGTCCCCTTGCCTCCCGCCCGGCGAGCCAGCGGCTCGCCCCACGGACTCCCTCGCCTTTGCCCGGTCTTCATCCGATCTTGCGGCGGAAGCGCTTTCGAGGTCATCCTGACGCAATGCGGCGACTCCGGAGTTCGTAACCTGTGTGGACATGAAAGACGACCCTCCCGTTTCGTCGCGCTGGCATCACCTCGACATGCGCGAGGTGGTGCGCTTGCTGGACACGGATTGCGCGCAGGGTCTGGACGCGGATGAGGTGAAGCGCCGGCAAAAGGAATACGGGCCCAATAGTGTCTCCGCGAAAGGCGGCACCCCGGCCTGGAAACGGTTCCTCCTGCAATTTCACCAGCCGCTCGTTTACATCCTCCTGGCGGCCAGCCTCATCACCGCGCTGCTGCACGAGTGGGTGGACTCCGGCGTGATCTTTGGCGTCGTGCTGATCAACGCCGTCATCGGCTTCATCCAGGAAGCGAAGGCCGAAAAAGCCATCGACGCCCTCAGCCGCCTGCTCGTCACCGAGGCCACCGTGCGCCGCGGCGGCCGCCGCCTGCGCGCGCCTTCCATCGAACTCGTGCCCGGCGATGTGGTGCTCCTGCAAAGCGGCGACCGCGTGCCGGCGGACCTGCGCCTGTTCGCCGTCAACAACCTGCAAATCGACGAATCCGCCCTCACCGGCGAGTCCCTGCCGGTGCCCAAACACCCCGATCCGCTCGACCACGACGTGGCGCTGGCCGATCGCAAAAACCAAGCCTACGCCGGCACCCTCGTCACCTATGGCACGGCCGAGGGTCTGGTTTGGGCCATTGGCGACAAAACCGAGACCGGCCGCATCGCCTGGCTCATCGCGGAGGCCGTGGAAATCTCGACCCCGCTGACGCAAAAAATCGCCGCCTTCAGCAAGCTGCTGCTCTGGGTGATTCTGGCTTTGGCGGTGGTCACCTTTGCCATCGGCGTCGGCCGCGGCGAGCCGCCGGTGGAGATGTTCATGGCCGCCGTCGCCCTCGCGGTCGGGGCCATCCCGGAGGGGCTGCCCGCCGCCGTCACCATCGTGCTCGCCATCGGCGTCAGCCGCATGGCCAGACGCCGCGCCATCATCCGCAAGCTGCCCGCCGTCGAGACACTCGGCAGCACCACCGTCATCTGCTCGGATAAAACCGGCACCCTCACCGAAAACCAGATGACCGTGCAGGAAGTCTTTGCCGGCGGGCAAAACTACGCGGTCACCGGCGACGGTTACGAACCCGCGGGCGAGATTCGGCACAACAGCCAAGCCATCGACGCGCGGCGGCATCCCGCCTTGCTGGAATGCCTGCGCGCCGGCTTGCTGTGCAACGATTCCCAGCTCGTCATCGAGGACGGCCGCCACCTCATGCAAGGCGATCCCACCGAGGCCGCCCTGCTCGTGTCCGGCGCCAAAGCCGGCCTTATCCACGCGGACACGCAGGAGGCTCACCCGCGCCTCGGCATGATCCCCTTTGAATCCGAGCACATGTTCCGCGCCACCCTGCATGGCGGCGGCGAGGGCCGCGTCATTTACAAAGTCGGCGCCGTGGAAAAGCTGCTGCCGCGCTGCGGCGACGCGCTGGCGGCAGATGGCGGCAGCGCCGCGCTCGATGCGGACGCCATCCGCCACCAAGTCGAGGCCATGGCCTCCCAGGGCCTGCGTGTGCTCGCCTTCGCCCGCCGCCACACCACTGGCGACCAGGACCGCCTCGACCACGGCCACGTCCGGGACGGGCTCACTTTCCTCGGCCTTCAGGGCATGATCGATCCCCCGCGCGCCGAGGTCATCAGCGCCGTGGCCAACTGCAAACGCGCCGGTGTGAAAGTGAAAATGATCACCGGCGACCATGCCGCCACCGCCCTTGCCATCGCCGGGCGCATCGGCATCGCCGACGAGGACGGCGCGCAGGTCATCACCGGCCGCGAGTTGGAGGCCGTCTCCGACGAGGCGCTTCCCGGACTGGCGGACAAGATCGAGGTGTTTGCGCGAGTCGCCCCCGAGCAGAAGCTGCGCCTCGTCCGCGCCTTGCAGCAGCGCGGCCACGTCGTCGCCATGACCGGCGACGGCGTCAACGACGCGCCCGCGTTGAAGCAGGCGGACATCGGCGTGGCCATGGGCGTGGCCGGCACGGACGTGGCCAAAGGCGCCGCCGACATGGTGCTCACCGACGATAACTTCGCCACCATCGAAGCCGCGGTGGAGGAGGGGCGCGGCGTCTTTGACAACCTGCGCAAATTCATCGTCTGGACCCTGCCCACCAACCTGGGCGAGGGCTGCATCGTGCTCGTCGCCATCTTCTTCGGCCTGACCCTGCCGATCCTGCCGGTGCAATTGCTGTGGATCAACATGGCGACGGCCATCTTCCTCGGCCTCATGCTGGTTTTCGAGCCGAACGAGAAAGACCTGATGGACCGCCCGCCGCGTGATCCCAAGCGCCCGCTGCTGACCTATCCGCTGTTCATGCGCACCGGCTTGATCTCCCTGCTTATCATTGGCGGCAGCTTCTGGCTTTTTTTCCACGAAATGAACGTCGCGGGCGGGACCATCGACGAAGCGCGCACCGCGGTGGTGAACGTGATTGTCATGGTGGAAACGGTGTACCTGTTCTGCTGCCGGTCGCTCAATCACTCGCTGCTTTCCATCGGCCTGTTCAGCAACCGGCTGGCGCTGGTCGGCGCTGTGGGCATGATCGGCGCGCAACTGCTCTTCACCTACGCGCCGGTGATGAACCGCCTGTTCCAAACCATGCCGCTGGAGGGCCACTCCTGGCTGCGCATCCTCGCCGTGGCGGTGGTGGCCCTTGTGGTGGTGGAGTTTGAGAAATGGATGCGTTTTGGCGGCGGCCGCGGCCGTGAGCAACTGCCGGAGTGATCCACTGTGGCCAGACCTCCCAGGCCAACAAGGCCTATCCAGGCAAAGGCGGTCCGGTCACTACACTTGTAATTGACATTTCGCTACAAATGTAGTGAAATGAGCGCGTAATTCAAAAAAATCATGCCCGCCGCCACCAACATCACCGAATCCGAATGGATCATCATGGAAGCCCTGTGGAAATCCGCGCCGCAAACCGCCTCCGAGGCTGCCAAGGCTCTCCGTGCCTCCACCCACTGGGCTGAAAACACAGTCCGTACCCTGCTCACTCGCCTCGTGGAGAAGGGAGCCCTCAAAACCGGGGAGAACGCCAGCGGCGTCCGCACCTACCTGCCGGCGGTGAAGCGCGAGACCTGCGTCCGCGCCGAAAGCCAGTCGTTTCTCGACCGCGTCTTTGGCGGCGCCGCCAAGCCCCTGCTGATGCACTTCGCGCAAAACGCCAAACTCACCCCCGACGAGGTCAAGGAGCTGAAAAAGCTGCTCGACCGGCAACTGACCGACCAGCCAGACCCATAATGAACACGCTTGCCTCCCTTTTCGATTGGCTCCTCACCGCCAGCTTCCGCGCCTCGGTGCTCACGCTCATCGTGCTCGCCGTGCAGTTCGCGCTGCGCCGCCGGATCGGCGCGCGGACGCGTTACGCCTTGTGGCTGCCGGTGCTCGTGGTGCTGCTGGCACCCGTGCTGCCGCAGAGCCGGTGGAGCGTTGGCAGTTTCTTCGCCGCCGAGCAGCAGGAAGTCTCCATCCTGCCTCCGGCGATTGA
>CAZKMS010000063.1:0-28609 GCA_964553805.1 uncultured Verrucomicrobiaceae bacterium | reverse complement strand
GTCGGAGATGTCGTGACGATGAATGGCTTGGCTCATGCCGAGATATTTAATGGATCTTGATCATCTTGTAAGCAATCTCGTAACGATACTCTCTAGGTGACGCCGCTGAGAATTTTTGGACACTGACCACGGTCTTCCCGTCACAGACGTTACGGATGCCACCAGCGCCGCCTTGACACTGGCTGTGTCTTGACTCTAAAATGCAACACCATGAAACTGGCAAAATGCATCACCCCATTTTTCGCCAGTATTGCCTACTGGCGCATCATCGTCCTTTCCATTCTGTTCGTCTCCTCTGCGCCAGCGCAATGGAAAACGGTTCCCCTTGGCAACACTGACTGGCTGCGGGACGTGCAGCTTGGTCTTAATGGCACTGGCTGCCTGGTCGGCGACAATGGCCGCGTCATGCGCACCGCCAATAACGGTGCCACCTGGACTACCGAGGCATCCGGCACAACCCAGATGTTGAGGGCCGTGCGGTTCGCTGGCACTCACGGCTGGGCTTGCGGCAGCCAGGGCACCCTCATCAAGAGCGCCAATGGCGGTGGCGTCTGGTTTCCACAGTCATCCAACACGCTCAATTCCCTCAACGCCCTTCACGTCGCGAATACCAACAGCGCTTGGGTCGTCGGCGCCAACGGTTACATCATCAGGACCAGCGACGGCGGCACTTTTTGGAATTTTCAGGACTCCGGCGTTACCACCGCACTCAACGGCGTCTTCTTCCACGATCTCAACACCGGCTGGGCCGTGGGGGACGGCGGCATAATCATCCACACGGTCAATGGCGGTGCCACCTGGACCGCCCAAACCTCAGGAGTGAGCGTTCATCTCAACAGCGTTTATTTCGTCAACGCCACAAAAGGTTTTGTCGCCGGCGAACAGGGTTACATCTTGACCACCACCAACGGCGGCACGAGTTGGTCACGCACCCGTGTCCCTGGAGGCTTCGACCTGAAACGTGTCTTCTTCCTTGATGAGACCAACGGCTGGATCGCCGCATCCAAGGGGGCCGTCTTGAGCACCATCAATGGCGGCGGCAGTTGGAAGGCGGAAAAACCGCCCGTTCATTCTACCCTCGAATCCGTGTTCTTCTCCGACACCGCGGTGGGCGTGGCGGTCGGATTCAATGGCACCATGGTGCGCTACTTTCTCGGCTCCAAACTCGGCACAGTCTTTCTCGCCAGTGTCGCGAAGAAAGGCGAGCAACCGCCCGCCCTTACCGATACCACCTTCAGTTCCTTTGGCCCTGCCTTTGTCAACGCCGGCTGGAAGGCCATGTTTGAGGCCAAACTCGCTGGCAAAGGATCAAGCGGCGGGCGCCTCTGGGGTATCTTTTCAACCATGAGCGGACCCCTGACCACCCTGCTGAGGTCGAAGGACGCGCTTTCAGACTTCGGAGCGGGGTATGAGGAGGCCTTTGCAGGTCGTCCCGTGGGTCCCGTGCTCAATCGTACTGACACGGGTCTCTTCCGCCTGCCCATGACTGGCAAATCCACCAACTCCCGTTCCAACCTCGCCCTCATCCGAGACACCGGCGCCGTCAAATCTCCCATCCTGCGCAAAGGCGACGCGCTACCCGCGCCGGACACGGGCGAAATCGCCACCGTCCTCGAACTCCTGCAAAACGAGGATCAGGACGCCATCGCACTCAGCTACGCCTTGCGCCGCGACAGCGCCCTCGGTGTGACCAGCAAAAACGACACCGGACTCCTGCTCATCAAAAACGATGGAACCCCGCTGCACGCCCTCGCGCGCGCGGAAAAATCCGCCTTCGGTTCCGGCACGTTTGCCAAGTTCGTCAGTCGTGCCGCCTCCGGTCTCGGCACTCAAGTCATCTTCAACGCCGCCTGGATTCCCGATGGCGAAACCAAGAGCCAAACCGCGCTTTTTCACACCAGCCTGGATGGACTGACAAACGGCCGCGTGCTTGCCAGCAGCGACGAGCCGCCCGGTCTCCCTGGCTTCGCGATCCGCAGTTTCATCGCTTGGTCCCAATCCGGCGGTGAGGCGCTCTACCGCGCCACCTTCAGCGGTCCCGGCGTCAAGACCACCAACAATGAGGGGCTCTGGCGCGGCAACGTCCTGCTGCTGCGCAAGGGCGTCACCGATGTCGGTGGTGGTCTGTTCGCCAAACGCATCCTGCGGTTCTGGCCGGTGGGAGCCGACCGCGTCATCATTCAGGTGCAACTCGGCGGTCCCTCTGGATCGGGCGTCACCAGCAAGAACAACCAAGCGCTTCTACTTTGCCTCGCCGACGGCAGTTTCCATACCCTTCTGCGCACCGGCCAAGTGACTCCTGACATCCCGGAGGCCACGCTTGGCTCCATCCAGGCCGTCGAAGTCGATCCGGTCAAGGGCGGCTATGCCGTGCTCGGCAGCCTGCGCGGTGTTTCTACTGCCACCAACCAAGCTCTTTGGCGCGGTTGGGACACTGCCACCACCACCATCATCGACAACTTTTGGGTGCCGAACGCCGAGGTCAGAAAAGGCGCTACTTATCAGACCCCCACCTCACCGCGCACGAGCATTCTCTCCATCTCCTTGAAACCTGCCGCAGACAAAAGCGGCGCGGGCGGTCGTGGACTGGGCCGGGCTTTCAGCTCCGGTGGCGCCACCATTTTCATCCTTACCAGCCCCGGCAAGGTCACCGAACTGGTGCAATTCATGATGGCCAGCTGAGTCAACCGATCCCGTGCGCTTGAAAGGGCCAGCGGAGACAGGGAGGTGTGCAAAAACTCGACAACGATTTTTCCAATCGCTATTGTCCGGCTTGCTCCTGCCTGCTAGATAGTGTCGTCACGAGATTGAAGCCCATATGATGGCGCAGCGAATTTGGACGGCGGCTAAATAAGAGGAAGCCCTCTTGGCGTAACGGGTGGAGATGCCCATTTAAACGCAGTGGCCGACGACGCTTATATCAACAAGATGCAGTTAGGCAAAAGAAAGCAGGGCTTCACTTCACACGCTCATACCAGCCGCGTGGACGCGCGCCGTGCATATCAACGCCGTCGGTGGGCATCGCGAAGGCCGCCGGCTTGAGCTCCAGCTTCACTTCACCAGCCTCCGCCGCGCGCGGCCAGAAGGACGTTCTGGCCTCCAGCCGCTTGCTCATCAGCCAGCAGCCAGTTCCGTCAAAATGCAGCACCTTGATGAGCCTGCGGCGCTTGTTGGTGAAGACAAAGAGCGCCCCGCTTTTGACCTCCCCTTTGAGCTTGTCAGCCACCAGCGCATGCAGCGTGTGGATGGCCGGCGGCGGTGTGCGCGGCGGCCAGGTCTATGGCACCACGGACGAACTCGGCCTGCGCGCGGTGGAGAACAAAATGCACGTGCATGACCTGCACGCCACCATCCTCCACCTGATGGGCATCGATCACACCCGGCTCGTGTACAAATACAAGGGCCGCCCCGAGCGCATCGACCTCAACGAGGGCCACGCCAACACCAAGCTGACCTGAGCGCCGAGGGGTGCTGAGTGAGCCAGCAGTTGAGGCGGCTTGACATGAAAGCTGCGATCAAGAAGGTGCCGGAGGAGCTGAAACGCTTTCTGGAGGAAGCCCATGCCAGGAACTCATGAATGCCAACGTTTTGTCAGCCAGTTGCAGCCTGACCCCGCTTTCTTTCCTGAGAGTTGAATCTGCGTGAGGCACCTGCGGCTCCAGGAACCGCTTTTGATGACGGAGATAGACCGCAGATTGGCAAACTGCGCCTGAAGCGGTGTCGATCGGAAGCAAAAAGGGAGGCGGTTTAAAACCGCCCCTCCTTGGTCCGGGGCAGGACGAGATTTCCCCCACTTTCTCTATATTGTAAGGATGAGCGTTGAGATGTCACTCATGTCTTGAGATCGCATCCTCCATCATGACCCTTGCCGAACAGGAACACCTCTTTTGTCAGTGGCTGGCCGCCCACCGGGCGCTGCTCTGGCGAGTGGTGCGTGCGTTTGCCTCCGAGGTGCCTGATCAGGAGGATCTCATTCAGGACATTCTGCTCCAGTTGTGGCGCTCCGTACCGACTTTCCGAGGCGACTCCAAAGAAAGCACATGGATCTACAGGCTGGCCTTCAATACCGCGCTGGGTTGGCAGCGTGGGGAGAAACGGCGGAGGCTCAAGCATGAGGCCTTCACGCTGCACGCCTCCGCAGGTGACGGCTCCGATTCTTCGGTCAAGTCGAAGCTGGAGGCGCGTCTGGAGCGTCTCTACAGTGCGATCCGCGATCTGCCGAGGTTAGATACCTCCCTCGCATTGATGCTTCTGGATGGCTTGAGCTACCGTGAAATGGGCGAGGTCATGGGGATCACTGAAAATCACGTCGGGGTGAGGCTCCACCGAGTCCGTAAACAACTCACAGAACGACTGAAAGGACACGCTGATGAACTTTGAAGAAATCCAACACGTTTGGAAAAGCCAGGATGAAGGCGGCAGCATCACGCTCAATGCAAACCTGCTATTGAAGGAGGTGCGGCGCAATCAGCGGCAGTTTGAATCGATGATCCTCTGGCGTGATTTTCGCGAGGGCGGCATTGCGATGTGTCTCGTTTACTTCTTCTGGCGGGCGGGGGTGAGGCAGGAAAATTGGACATATAGTTTGCTGGCACTGGCCTGTTTTGGAGTGGGACTATTCATCATCGTTGATCGTCTCCGTCAGCGTCGGCGACGTCCCCTGATGGAGAACTCCCTGCGCGGCTGTCTCTTGACATCGCTTGATCAGGTTAGTCACCAGATCTGGCTGTTGCGCCATGTTTTCTGGTGGTATCAGCTCCCGCTACTGATCCCGCTTTATATTTCCATCCTGCACGGACCTGTGTCTCTCAGGTCGGTACTGATTGAAGGGGGCGTCGTCGCCTTGGTCAACTGGGGCATCTATCGGATGAATCAATCTGCCGTGCGCAAAAGTTTGGAGCCCCGTCAACGAGAGCTGGAGGAGCTACTTTCCAGTCTCGATGAAGTTCCGGTGACAAATGAGGGCTAAACCCGCAAGAAAGGGTCAGGAATCAATACTTGACAAGCGGATTTCTTAACGTCCAGGTGTTTGATCATGTGGCGAAGGGCGAGAGGGGATTCTCATAGGCCGGCCAGCTTCATGGCGCAGGCCAGTGTGTCGATCTCCGCGGGCGATTTGTCGCGGCGGATGGCTTTGATGCGGGGAAAGCGCAACGCCAGGCCGCTGTCGTGACGGTTGCTGGGCTGGATGGAGTCAAAAGCGATCTCCAGGACAACCTGCGGCTGCACGCTGCGCACGCGCCCTTTCTGGCTCAGCGTGGTGCGCGTGAAGTGCTCTGTCAGTTCCTCGATCTCGGCCTCGGTGAGGCCGCTGTAGGCTTTGCCGATGACTCGCAGCGTGTTGCCATTCTCCTCATCGCGCACGGCGAAGGTGTAATCGCTCAGCACCTGGCTGCGTTTGCCGTGGCCTTGCTCGGCTTTCACCACCACGACATCCAAGGTGGCAAAGGCCTTTTTCAGCTTTAGCCAGGCTTTGCCGCGTCTCCCAGGTGTATAGGCGCTGCTGGCATCCTTGGCGATCAAACCTTCATTGCCACGCCTTTTTGCCGCAAGAAAAGCCGCTTCGATCGCTGGGGCGTTCTCTGCTTGGATCACTTCGATCAGGCCAAGTCCCTCAGGCATCGGGATCATTTCCAGTTCAATCCGGCGCGCGGCGAGCGGCCTTTCCAGCAACGACACCCCGTTTCGCCACATCACATCGAAGACGATGTATTTCACGCTCACATCGCTCGGTAGAAACAGGTCGGCCTGATCGCGCCGACCCAGCCGCTTTTGCAGGTCGAAAAACGTCAGCTTCTTGCCTTCCGCATGCGCGATGATCTCGCCATCAAGGATGACCTCATCCGGCAGCAGGCCCAATGCGTGGATGATTTCGGGGAACTGCACGCCGACTGGCTTCAAATCCCGCGAGTAAATCTCCACTCGCTCCGCGCCGCGATGCGCCTGTGCGCGGATGCCGTCATATTTGTCCTCCAGCCACACGCTGGTGGCATTCATGCGTTGCCAAATGTTCGCCGCGGTTTCCTCCGGCGAGGCCAGCATCGCTTTGATCGGCACGAACAATCTCGGCGCCACCTCGTGCAGCCGCTGGTCCTTCGCGAGCACGGCGGCCGCGCCGATGTCCCCACTGAGCATCGCTGCCTCGCGCACCCTGTCCGCCTCAGTGTTAAAAGCAGCCGCCACGGCCTCTTCGATCAATCCTTCCTTCGAGCCCATCCGCAGCTCGCCGGTCAGCAACCGCACCAACCACGAACCCGAGCGCGCATCGAGCCGCTGCAGTCTTGCTTTGAGCAGGCTCACGCGTTCCATCTGCCCGCTGGCTTTCCGCAGTCGAGCGAATAGTTCCGCCACATGCGTCAGATCGCATTGATCCGTCACCAGCGCCGCACGCTGGAGCACCAAGAATGCCGTGCGGCCCGCGTCTGCTTGCGAGCGCGAGATGGCACGATACTCCGATTCACTCAAACCGCTCAGTTCGATCAGCGCGCGTTTGATCAGCGCCCATCCGGTGTTCAGCGGACCCTCTCCCGTGCTGCCGCTGGCAAACCGTGCCGCCAGTTTCAAATCTTCATTCGCAAGACCACGCAGCAGACCCGCCAGCAGTTCCACTTTGCGCATTCGCGACGCCACCTCTGCCGTCTCTGAACAAACGCGGGCCCACTGCGCAAAACTGCCCGTGCCCCAATTTCCCTCGTCCGTTTCGATTAAAGGCAGCGCAGCCGGCGCGGGTTGAATCGCCAGTTCCAGTTGATCCTCCCCTTCAAGTGTCCAGGCCTCCACGCCGCGGGCGCGCAGGTCCGCCGCAAACTCCCGTGTGTAACCATGCACCAGCCAGACGCGCCGAGGTTCCACTACTTTCACCGTTTCCAGCAGTTCCGGGTAATCCGCGTGATCGCTGAGCGGAAAAACTGCGTCCACTTGATAACGAAAGCGCGCGCCTGGTGTAAGTGCCCAGCCACTGAGCATCGCGGTGCGGCAGACTTTGAGCTTTTTCAGTGCCAGCGATTTGCTGTTGCCAGGCGGGAAGATCAACACATGCCCTCTGGCTTGGGCGGGATCGAACAAGTGGAACTCCGGCGCCTGGCCCGGCAGCGGCGCCACGGCCCGCGTCATGTCCCATACCGATTTGTGCAGCATCACCGGGTAACCGCCGCCGGCCAGCGCGCAGAGGATCTCCTGCGCTTTGCCCAGCGAGTAACCGAGCAACACCGGGATGCCGCCGTCCTCCAGCGTTTCCTGCACAAACTTCAACACCTGCGTGACGATTTGCGGCAGCGGCGGGAAGACATACTGCGGCAGACCAAAGGTGCACTCCATGATCAGTGTGTCCGCGCGCAGCAGTTCGCAGCGATCGGAACTCAGACCCTGACGCAGCTTGAAGTCGCCGGTGTAGAGCAGTGTCGCGCCATCGGCTTTGCGCGTCAGATGCAGCATCGCCGAGCCGATGATGTGCCCCGCCGGCAGCAGCCGCAGTTCCCATCCCTCCCATTCCACCACCTCGCGCAGCGGTAGTGCCTGCACCGCGCCCTCGTTTTTGAAACCGTAGCGCGCACGCATCAGCTCGTGCGTGATTTGCGAGCAAAAGGTGGTGTCGTGCCGCGCCACGTGATCGCTGTGCGCGTGCGAGATGAAGGCGCGCCGTGTGCCGGCATGCGGATCGAGCCACAAATCCGCTTCCGGGAGGTAAATCCCCTGGCGGTGGACGACTTCGATCAGCGGCGGCGGCACGTGGTGAGATTACGTTCAGCAGGCCGGCTGTGGAGCCGGAATGAGTCCTGAGTGTCAAGTCTCCGCTTCGTTTGACATCCCAAGAACGGGGCGGCGGCCATTTCGCCCTTTGACTCGCCGCGGCATGTGTTCATGCTAGCCGCTCCCTCATGAGTACGACCAACGTTCCAACCCGCACTGAAACCGACACCATGGGCGCCATCGAAGTGGCCCAGACCGCCTACTGGGGCGCGCAAACCCAGCGTTCGCTGAAGTATTTCGCCATTGGCAGGGACACCATGCCCCGCGCTGTCATTCGCGCCATGGGCGTGCTCAAAAAAGCCTGCGCCATGGTCAATGCCGATCTCGGCAAGCTGCCCGCCGACAAAAAGGACCTCATTTGCCGCGCCGCCGATGAAGTGATCGAGGGCAAGCTCGACGCGCATTTTCCGCTGCGCATCTGGCAGACCGGCTCCGGCACGCAGAGCAACATGAACTCCAACGAGGTCATCTCCAATCGTGCCATCGAGATGGCTGGCGGAGCCATGGGCAGCAAGGCCCCGGTGCACCCGAATGACCACGTCAACATGTCGCAGAGCAGCAACGACACCTTTCCCACCGCCATGCACATCGCCGCTGTGGAAGAAGTGACGCACCGCCTGCTGCCCGCCGCCAAGTATTTCCGTGCGGCGCTGGAGAAGAAGCGCGTCGAGTTCAACGACATCGTCAAAATCGGACGCACCCACCTGCAGGACGCGACACCCGTCACCTTCGGCCAGGAATTCGGCGGTTACGTCAGCCTCATCGACCGCGACATCGTCCGGCTGGAAGAAAGTCTTGCCGGCCTGCGTGATCTCGCCATCGGCGGCACCGCCGTCGGCACCGGGTTGAACTCGCATCCTGAGTTCGCCACACGTGCCGCCGCGACGATCGCCGAACTCACCGGCCTGGGTTTCCAGTCACATCCGAACAAGTTCGCCGCCCTCAGCGCGCATGACGAGTTCGTCTATGCCAGCGGCGCTTTGAAAACGCTCGCCGCCAGCCTCATGAAGATCGCCAACGACATCCGCTGGCTCGGCTCCGGTCCGCGCTGCGGCTTGGGCGAGCTGTCGCTGCCGGAGAACGAGCCCGGCTCCTCCATCATGCCCGGCAAGGTCAACCCCACGCAGAGCGAGGCCATGACCATGGTCGCCGTTCAGGTCATGGGCAACGACGCCGCCATCGGCTTCGCCGCCAGCCAGGGGAACTTCGAGCTGAACGTCTTCAATCCCGTGATGATCCACAACTTCCTCCACAGCGTGGATCTCCTCACCGGCACGATGCGCAGTTTTGCCGACTACTGCCTCGACGGCCTGCAGGTGAACCGAGACAAGGTGGACAGCTATGTTGGCAACAGTTTGATGCTCGTCACCGCGCTGAACCAGCACATCGGTTACGACAAGGCGGCCGCCATCGCCAAGCTCGGCCACAAAGAAGGCCTCACCCTTCGTGAGGCTGCCGTGAAAAGTGGTCACCTCACCGGCGAGCAGTTTGACCAGTGGGTCGATGCGGAGCGGATGACCCGGCCCTGAGGAATCCGTGTGCCATCGACAAATCAACGCGACACCAGGTCGTCCGCGCTGAATAATTTCAGATCCGGGCCTGCCGGGCGGATTGCAAACAGGCTGCCGCCCAGCGCATGCAGGTGATAGAGCCGGCCTCAGCGATCCAGCAACTCGCTGCCGTCGGCGCTCAAAGCCGGGTGACATCCACCGTTGGCGTTCGGCAGTGCGCGGGTGAAGGAAGCAGCAGGGAGGGCGAAGTGAAAGACAATTCTGGTTGGTCCCGGAATTGTAAGAATATCGAAAGATGCCGCTACGCGCTAAGGCCTTTGAAACAGCACTTCGCCGCTGAGCCGTTCATTGCTTGGCGCGCCGGGCTGGGCGGGCAGCAGGAAATGGCCGTCGCCGATGACGCTGCCGTCAAACAGCCCGGAAGACGCCGCCGACGGCTGCCGCAGGATGCCGCTGAACGGGATTTTGCGTTTCTGGCCCGCGTCCAGCAATTCGAAACTGCCGGTGAACATGCCGTTGGTCACGTTCAGCTTGATTTGCCATTGGGTTTTGTTCGGTGGATCGGTCGCCGGGAACAACACGCTCACTTGATTAGTGGCACTCAACGCTAGGCCGGTGGGCAGGTCGGGATCGGAGGCGCTGCCGGTGGCGCTGTGGCTTGCCACGAAGGCGGAAAGCGGCAAGCCGAGCAGCGTCGCCAGCGTGTCCGTCCCAGCGGGTTTCAGCCAGGGATCAATGATGAGCACCGTTGCCGCCGGGCCGAACCCGGAAGGGTAGGAAAAATCCTTGGATAGGCCGGCTTTGTCCCATATCAGGACGGCTTCCTCCAAATAACGGTGGCCTGCCAGCGAGGGATGCGGAGTCAAGGTGAAAACTCCGCCGAGGAAAGCTTCGATGCGCGCGGGTTTATAGGGCTGCGTGAACAGGCGGTAACCAGGATTCGCCTCGACATCCGGCGGTAGTGAGGCGGTGAAAGCGATGCCGTCGCCGAGCTTGCCGGCCAGCTTGAGCGCGCCTTTTGTGTTGATTGTCGCCTGGGCCCAGCCTGCGCCGGCGGGCACGCCAGCTCCCGACGGTGCAGCGGGTTCCAGCACGGCGGTATGCACGCCGGCGTAAGCCGCCTTCCAGCCTTTGCTCGGCGCGAGCAAACGACGGCCAGCGCTGGCAGCGCCCAGTGGCGCATCGTTTCGCGTCACGTTGGCGATCACATCCCCGTACATCGGCAGGGTGAAAGTGACGGTGTAGGAGACGCCGTCCTTCACCACCGTGGCCACGCCAGCGGCCTGCTCGTTGACTGAATTGGTGGCCAGCGCGCCGCGCAGCGGGAGCGGTTTCGTCTCCGTGGCGGCAAACAGCTTGGCGGAAAAGCTGCGTCCGCTCTTTGCTACCGTCAGGCTGAGCTTGCCCACCGGCAGCGCATCACCATCCACCAACAGGGCCTCGTAACCGCCGGTGAAGCTCTCCACCACCAGCGTGCCGCGCCGGTGGATGAAGGCATAGTTGGCCGCCACGCCGCCCTTCGAGGTGATCGGATACAAGCCGCCGGGGCTGGTTGGCTTGGCCGTGGTGCTCAAAAGCGGCGGACTGGCGAGCACGCCGGCGTCTTCCTCGTTGACAAAACCGTCATAGCTCAGCGTCAGCGGCGGGTTGGCTTCGCCTGCGAACTTGTGTTTGTCCTCCGGTGTGACGTAGAGCGGCGCTTTGGTGATGACGAGCTTGCCGTTCTTAGCCACGCTGCCTGCCGTCGCGCGCACGTTGTAAGCGCCCGCCTCGGTGGGTGGGGGCAGGCCATACGCGCCGCCAATTTGGTAAGTGATTGTCACCGGATCTGCAGTGCCGAGGGTGGCGATGGGGCGCGGCGTGCCGGTGTAGCGCTGGCTCAGGTCAATGAGTGTTAGCTCCGTTGGGTTGTCTTTCACGTTGATGGTGCGCATCACCGGTTTGGCCACCGCGTAGAGGCCGCCGCCCGCTTGGGTGGCCTGCACCTTCACTTTACCCGGTCCGGTTGGCGTCAAAACATTGCCCGCCAACTCCGCCGGACCGGAGAGCACGGCCAGCGTCACCGGCAGACCCGAACTGGCCTCTGCAACCAACTCCAGCGGTCCCTGTCCAAGGTAATAGGTGGCCGGCGGGGTGAAGGTGATGGTTTGCGCAAGTGGCTTGTCCAGCCCGCCAAAGCCGGCGATGGCAAAAGTGTAGGGGGCCGCCCCCGGATCGTCACTGGCGATGCTGACCAGCGCCGTGCGCAGGCCGGGCAGATGGGGATCGAAGGTGATGGCAAACGTCGTTTCACCTTCGCCTGCCGCCAGGGGTG
Organism: uncultured Verrucomicrobiaceae bacterium; assembly: GCA_964553805.1. Taxonomy (GTDB): domain Bacteria; phylum Verrucomicrobiota; class Verrucomicrobiia; order Verrucomicrobiales; family Verrucomicrobiaceae; genus JAGRPD01. The sequence goes on along the minus strand of CAZKMS010000063.1, from coordinate 17,035 downwards.
AGTCCGGCTGCGCCGTCACCGTGAAATCCGCCGCATGCGCGCCGCCGATCTGCACCCGCGGTGTGCCGGTGAGGTTGAGCGGGACATTGCCGCTGTTGGCGATGGCGAACACGCGCGTGACCTGCGTGTTGAGCAGCGCCACCGCGCCGAAATCCGTCTGGTCCGCCGCATCGGGCTCAGCATCGCCGTTGGCGATGTCTTCATCACCGCCCCGGATGATCATGCGAGCCCCCACGCCCGTGCCCGCCAGATGGAACTCATAGGGATTCTCATCCGGATCGTTGCTGGTGATACTCAGCTTCGATAAACTTTGACCCAGGACTGGATCAAACAGCATCGTGAAAGTCGTGCTGCCGCCCGGTGCCACCGTTGCCGCTGGTTCGGAGGTGATCTGGAAACGGCTTTCATTCGACTCATCAATCTCCCCATTTGCGTCATCGTCGATGCCGTTGGCATCCGTGACGGAAACCTCAATGCCGGTCAGTTCATACCCGCCTGTGTTGCGCAGGGTGAGGGTTACAGTCTGGGGAGAACCCACGTTTGCAATGACCGGATCCTCCGGCAGTTCAACGACAATGTCAGGCTCGACTCCCGTGCCCTGAATATCGAAGACGTAGGGGTTTTCATCCGCGTCATCGTTGTCGATGAAGAGCGTGGCGCTGCGCGGACCGAGCGCGGCGGGATCGAAGCTGATGGTGAAAGTCGTCGCGCCACTGGCCGCCACCGGTGAGACGGGTTGCGCCGTCACGGTGAACTCCGCTGCGTGCTCCCCGCCGACTTCCACCTTGGGCGAGCCGGTGAGGTTCAAGGCCGCCGTGCCGCTGTTGCTGAGGGTGAATGTCCGCGCCAATGTGCCGTCCGTCAGCAGCACACCGCCGAAGTCGGTATGATCCGCGCCGCTGGGTGTCGCATCCTCGTTGGCGATCGTCTGGCCGTTGCCGCTCACCACGATTTCCGGCGCGATGCCCGTGCCCCGGATGGCGAAGATGTAGGGCGTTTCATCCGCGTCGTCGTTGGCGATGCTCACCGTGGCGTTGCGGACGCCAAGCGCGGAAGGATCGAAACGAATGGTGAAGGTCGTTGTGCCGCCGGCAGTCACAGGCGAGTCCGGCTGGAGTTCGACAAAGAAATCCGCCGCGTGTGCGCCGCTGATCTGCACCTTGGGCGAGCCGGTGAGGTTCAGAACCGTGGAGCCAGTGTTGGCGATGGTGAAGGTGCGCTCCAGGGTGCCGTCCGCCAGCAGCACGCCGTCGAAGTCTGTGTGCTCGGCGGTGCTCGGCGTGTTGTCGCCGTTGGCGATTCCGGCTCCGTTGCCGCTCACCGCGATTTCCGGCGCGATGCCCGTGCCCTGGATGGTGAAGGTGTAGGGGTTCTCATTTTCATCGTCGTTGGCGATGCTGACGAGGGCGCTGCGTAGGCCGAGCGCGGCGGGGTCGAAGCTGATGGTGAAAGTCGTCTCACCACTTGCCGCCACGGGTGAAACGGGCTGCGCCGTGACGGTGAACTCCGCCGCGTGTGCGCCGCTGATCTGCACCTTGGGCGAGCCGGTGAGGTTCAGAACCGTGGAGCCAGTGTTGGCGATGGTGAAGGTGCGCGCTTGCAAGCTGCCTATCAGCAGCACGCTTTCAAAATCCGTATCGTCGGTGACGCTGGGGGTGGCGTCCCCATTGGCGATCTCGATCCCAAAGCCGCTCACCGCGATTTCCGGCGTGGTGCCCGTGCCTTGGATGGCGAAGGTGTAGGGGTTTTCATCCGCGTCGTCATTGGCGATGCTGACGATGGCGGTGCGCAGGCCGAGTTCGGCGGGATCGAAACGGATGGTGAAGGCCGTCGTGCCGCCGCCCGCGGCCACCGGTGACTCCGGCTGCGCCGTCACCGTGAACTCCGCCGCGTGTGTCCCGCTGATCTCCACCTTGGGCGTGCCGGTCAGGTTCAGAATCGCGTCGCCGCTGTTGGCGATGGTGAAGGTGCGCTCCAGGGTGCCGCCCGTCCGCCGCACATTGCCGAAGTCGGTATGATCGGCGGCGCTGGGTGTGGTGTCGCCACTGGCGATGGTCTGGCCGTTGCCGCTCACCGCGATCTCCGGCACCGCGCCCGTACCCTGGATGGTGAAGGTATAAGGGTTCTCGTCCGCGTCATTGCTGGCGATGCTCACCGTGGCGGTGCGCAGCCCGACGGCGGCGGGAGTGAAGGTGATAGTGAAGGCGGAGGAACCGCCGCCCGCCACCGGGCTGGCGGGCAGCGCGGTGACGGCAAAGTCCGCCGCGTGCGCCCCGCTGATCTCCACCAGGGGCGCGCCGGTGAGCAGCAGCGGCTCGGCCTCCGTGTTGTGAATGGTGAAGATGCGCGCCGCCGCGCCGGTCACGCTGCCGAAGTCCGTATGGTCCGCCGCGCCCGGCGTGGCGTCCCCGCTGGCGATCTCCACGCCGTTGCCGCTCACCGCGATCTCCCCGGCCGGCAGCGGGATGAAATTGCTCAGCACCACCGCGCCCGTGCCCGCGGAGTTGATGGCGAAGCTGCCGTAACCATCCGCCGTCTGCACGCGCCCGCCGCTGACGTTGGCAAACTGCCCCGTCGTGTTCTGGTTGGAGGTGAGGATGGTGAAGGTGTCCGCCGCCGTCACCGTGTTGTGGAAGCCGTTGGCGAAGCGCACGGCCAGCGTGCCGTTGCGCGCCAGCGCCGCCGCGCCGGCCTCGCTGATGGTGTCGTAACCCGTTCCCGGAGTGGTCCCGCCAAGGTCCACCGCCACGGTTGAGGCGGCGGTGAGGGTGAGGTTGCCCGTGACCGCCAGGCTGCCATTGGGCGCCACCGTGGCGGCTGTCATCGACACATTCCCGGTGATCGTGCCCGCCCCCGTCACCTTCCCGCCATTGATCGACAATGTCCCCGAAGTTGAGACCGCGCCGCCGCCGAGATGCAGCCTCCCGGTGGCGTTCTGCCCATAGCCGCCATTGAAAGCAAGCGTGCCGCTGTTCGCGTTCACGGTGCCCCTATTGCTAAAAGGCTCGCCAGTAGAGAATGCCGTCGTGCCCGTGCCGCCACTCTTGGTGAAGACTCCCAAGTTAATGAACGTACCGCTTCCACTAGCGGCGATGGTAAACGAACCGTCGAAGGTGTTGTCGAAGATGCCATAGTTGTTGAAGTAGTTTCCCGACGTGTTGCCGAAACGCAGGGAGCCTCCGCTCCAGATGGAGTTTCCTTTGAGGCTTAGCGCGCGCCCGTATGCGATGTCACGATTGCCCGTGCCGCTGATGACGACGCCGCCATCGGCATGGATCGTTCCGGCACCGGTGAAGCCCCCGCCTGTCCAAGTGATCGGCCCGCTGATGGACACTACTCCAGTGCCGCCCACAACTCCACCGGCAATGGAGGTCGTGCCCGCGCCCGTGATGGCCGCTCCATCCTCCAGGTTATGCTGCCCGCCAGTGAAGCTTAGAACCGCCCCTTCCGCCACTACGAAGCTGCCCGTGCTGCTGCTGACGCTGCCCGTGCCGCCCCCACCGAGACGCAGCGTGCCACTTTGCACGTTCACCGTGCCGTAGTTATAGAAGCGCGTCGCCACCTCCACCTCGGTGCCTGCGCCGCTTTTGGTAAAAACACCAGGGCCACCGTTGACGAAGGCTACGGAGTTGCCGAAGCCGGCTCCCCCCGTGATGCCGGCGGCATCAGTCACGTTCCACTCGCCGTAATTCTGAATTCTCACGGCGTCGCCCGAGCTGCTGGAAACACTAATTTTGCCGAGTGAGGCGTTCCCGATCATGTTCACGATGCCATAGTTGTAAAGCTTGCCGGAGGCGAGCATTCTTTTGTCGCTGCTGCCGGTGCGATTGCCAATTTCCAGTGTCACGCCAGCAAGGATTTCCAGCGTGACGCTTCCCCCAAGATTGCTGTTCGTCCACGTCGCCGTGCGTGTCACCGTGAGTTTGCCTGTGCCCGCCATCGAGCCTTCGCCAGTGAGCAGCAGTTCCCCGGTGGTGGCGTTGGACGAGTTCATGTCAAACCCGTAATTGTTGCTGCTCAAATCAACCAATGTGGTGCCCTCGACCATATAATCTCCATTGAAGGCGGCCCCGGTGAAGGTTATCTCCACCTTGCTGCCCAGCCCGTTGCCGGTCAGCGTCGAATCAGCGGCCAGCGTATTCGCTCCGGCGCCACCGCCGGAAAATCTCAGCGTCGCGCCATTGGCGATGTTGATCTGGCCCGACTGCGACTGCCCGTTGTTGTAGGCGAGATCAAGCGTGCCGCTGATCACGTTGATCGTGCCCGTGTTCGTCAGTCTCGATAGTATCCGCGAAGTTGTACCTGCGCCTGACTTGTTGATCGTCCCCTCGTTGAAGAACGTCGCGTGTCCGCCAACGCTGCCGGAAAGGGTGATGTCTGCCTCGTCCGTGAAGTTGAAAACACCCGTCGGCGAGTTCACCAACTGAGCGGAAACGAAGGCACCATCATTGTTGATTTGAAGATGGAGGTTGCCACCGCTCAACGTCGCCGTCGCGGCATTGATGAGATGCCCGCGGCGGCCTCCGGACGAGGCGATTGTCTTCGCGGCGGCTCCGCTGATGGTCAGCCCGCCATTGGCTCGGAACACTCCGACGCGCGCGCCGCTGCCGCTGCCCACCGCGGCGCCGAGGCTTCCGGCAGTCCATAGCATCGGCCCCTCGACGATCAATGGAATCCCGTTGATCGCGTCAACCGCGCCACTGGTCATGGTGAAACCCTGCAACGTTATCGGGACATCGACGATCCCGGTGTTGTTAGAATTGATTGCCGCCGTCCAGTTTTCGTCATTGACGCCATTGTTGGGCACGAAACCCGCGGGCACGCTGTTCCAGTTCCCCGGCACGCTCCAGTTGCCGTTGACGCCGGATTTCCAAGTCGCCTCGCCGGCATGAGCGGACGTTCCAGCGAACAGCCAAGCGAAACCAACGATAGACATGGCAGTGAGCAGCAGGCGCCATGATGAGGCTGCTGCTGTTTTGAAAATGGCAATAAGGAGGGCAGGCGGCTTCATAAGCGGAAGGGTGCGGGATGGGGCTCTTTTTTCATGGCGGCAGCTCGGGAGATGGCGTGGTCAGAGAGTCGCATGCCTGTTTTTTTTTGCACTTGACGCATGGACGGACTTGATCCGCTCGTCGCCCAAGCCGCATGGAAATCGAAGACGCAAGAAGCAGGGAGTGTCGCATACAGGTGGAACAAAAGTAGATGCCTTTCCGCGGCATGGGTATCGTCCATGTGGACTAATTTTTACTCGATTGACCCGGGATTGGACTTCGGCTATGCTGCCATACCCACTAATGGAACAAGGCATTGCAGCCAGCATGCGGAGCACTTTGAACCGGCCCGAAATCCGGAAGGGTGTCCTTGCTCTTCATGCAGCCACCGACTTCAAGGAACTGTGGGAGGCTTACTGCAAGCTGGCGAAGGCGCTGATGCCAACGCAAGAACTCAACTTTGCCATCAGCCTTGACCGTGGGCGGCCCTCCATGAGTTTTTCGGCGACGCTCAACTTTTCACCCGAGATGTGGGAAACCAGCTACCACGCTTCCGGGCTGCCTGAGGTGGAAGCTGCCGCTCCCGGCCGCAAGGTTTTGCGCATGACGGACTTCATGCTGCCTGAACTCCGCCACTCAGTTGAGGAAAAGTTCCGGGTAGACTATCTTTCCCGCGAACAACTGTTTTACGCCGCAGTCCTCGCTTTCTGGCGCGGCCGGAAATTTGCCCATTTGATGGGTCTTGGTCGCACCTTCGCTCAGGGCGATTTTACCGACCCGGAGATGGCACTCTTGGAAATTCTTCATCCCGATTTGGAAACGGCGCTGCAGCGAGTTCTGAAAATAGAGCGCCAGCAAGCCGAGATCACCGCGCTGAGCCAGTCGCTGCGCGAGGAGAGGCTTCCCATGCTGGTGCTGGACTGGAAACTGCGAGCGACCTTCAGCAACCCCGAAGCCATCGGGGCCATCCGGCATTGGGGCGGTTGTCAAGCCGCCCGGCTCAAAACTCGCGCAGCGCCCCTCTTGCCACCACGGATCAAGGATGCCTGGCACGGTTTTCGCGAGGAATTGCAGCGGGACGGCCAGCACAATCTCACCGCCATCGCCCGCAAGCTGACACGGCGCCTAAATCTGGAGGAGAACGGCGCGCCGGCTGCGGAGATCATTTACTCGAAGCCGGCGCACGCGCCTTTCGACGCGGGCCGTTTCATCATCCGCTTTGCCGCGGCACGGCCGGCGAAAGGCGGCGCTCCGTCCACCCTGCTCAAACGGCTGACCATGAGCGAACAGGCGGTGTCGGAACTGGTGGGCGAAGGCAAGTCCAACGACGAAGTCTCATTCGCGCTTGGGCTGAGTGTCCACACGGTGCGCGCTCATCTGCGCAGCATCTTCGCCAAACTGGGCGTGCACAGTCGAGCGGAACTCGTCGCGCACTGCCATCGCAGGACACCGGATTTGCTCCGTTAGAATCTGTCCTAAAACCGGGGTGACCGCCACTCTGGCTTTGGATCCATTGAATGTTTGGTATTTTAGAATTAATAACGGTTTTTGGATAATTTTTAGCCTGTTAGGCAACCGTGAACTGCCGAAGGTCATTCCTTCTTCTTCTTTTTCTCGCCGTCACCGCGTTGACTTGGCGGTTTGCCGCCGCCGCCCGGCCTGTCCCTTCTCGAATCACTTTGGGGTTTGGAGGCTTGCGGTGGTTTCCGCTCCTGTTTTTTGACCTGCGGCTGCGGACGGGGTTCGGGTTTGGAAACCTTTGGCTCAGGTCTTTTTTGCGGCTTCGGTTGGGGCCGCTGCTCAACCTGCGGCGGCGGTCTGCGGTCCAGCTTCGGCTGCTCACGCTTCTCAGGCTTGCCCGGCGCCGCCGCCTTCGGCCTGTCCTGGTCAGGCGCCTTCCTGATGGCAGGAGGAGCGTTGTCAGGTTTTTCTCTGTCAGGCCCGCGCGGACCAATGCTCTCCTTCTTCTCCATTCTGCCGGGACTGGGTTTCTCACCACGATCATGCATCTCAGGCCGCGCTTCTGGCGCCTTTTCCGGGCCTTTTCCGGGTTTGCCTTTCCTCTCAAATTCCGACTGGGCTTTCAACACCTCGTCAGGGTTCGGTTTCTTCCCGCCCTTCGAGTCCATTCGAGGGCGGTCGGGCCGTGCGCCAGCGGCAGACAAAGGAGCACCCTCCTGCTCCTTGGACCGCTCCGCCTGCTCCTTCAGGATTTCTTCACGGCTGGGTTTTTTCTCGCCTTTCGCGTCCGGCCGGGCGCTCTCCGGTCGTGCGCCAGCGGCAGACAAAGGAGCACCCGCCTGCTCCTTGGACCGCTCCGTTTGCGCCTTCAGGATTTCTTCGCGCGTTGGCCTGTCCCCGCTTTTTGCGTCCGGCCGGGCGCTGTCAGGCCGTTCGCCAGATCTTGCCACGACCGCTTCCTTCTGCTCCTTTGGGTTCTCCGCTTGCGCACGAATGACTGCGCGGATTTGCTCGGCCTGTTTCGGGTCGGCGACGCGGCTGTAGCCATCGCTGATGTCTGCCTTGCTCAACCGCTCCGCCACCTTTTCAGGCTTCGCCTCAACTTTGCCGCGCGACACCTTCGGGGCGACGACCCGGTAGTTGTCGCCGTCGAATTCATTGCGCAGACGTCGATCAGGCGTTCGCGCGGCGGTGAAATCCTGCTCCACGCGGTCGATGCGCAGGTGGCGGACCGGCTGCTCGCTGTGGCGGCGCACCAGGTCGCGGCTTGGCCCGTTGTTGTAGATGATCGTCCGGTTGTCATTCACGACCTGGGTGATGTTGGTGATGTTTGTCGTCCGCTGGATGATCTGCACGTTGCGCTCGTAAGGCAGTACGTGATCGCGATACCGGGGCGAACCAAAGTAGCGTGGCTGGATGAAGTTGTAGTAGCCGGGGCCGACGTCACCAAAGCCGAAGCTGATGCCGAAGCGAATCCCGGTTTGGGGACGATAGGCGACCTGCGGCGGTAGCGGCGCCCAACCGATGTAGTCGTCACTTTGGCGCCAGGACACCCAGCCCGGTCCCCACTCGTAACCCGGCACCCAGACCCAGCCACGCTCGTTCATCATCGCCCAGCGTCCATAGTGGTAAGTCGCCCAGCCGAACGGCTCGGTGGAGACCCAGAGCCAGCCCTCATCCGAGTCGGCCCAGTAGCCCTCGGTGTAGGGCCTCCAGCCATCGTCCACATGAGGTTGAAAACAATAACCGTATTCGTCCACCTCCACCCACTCGCCGTAGGGAGCGAGCTCGTCGTAGAAGAAGGCGAAATCGACTTCCGCGCGCGACTCCGTGGGCTGGAGCACCAGGAGCCCGGCGAGGGCAATCAGCAAGGAGGGAAAGGTTTTCATGGCAGGCAGGGGCTTGGGTTTCAAATGGTGTTCATGCGCTGCGAAACCCAGGACACTCCGCCGGGCAGGGCAGCGCGCGCCAAAAAAGGGGGTTGTGCATCGCATTCGTCAGCGATCTTGTGACGCATCACAGGTGCCAGCAGCGGACGCGTCGTCGGAGGCCTTGCACCATCGGCGATTGCGCGTCGTGCTGGTCTGGGCGGCCTGGTTCGGAACCGTGCATTTTGCCGTTTTGGCCTTGCGTTTTGCCCAGCTTTGGACTCGTCACTGCCCCCTCCGACGCCCCGCCGGAAGTCCGCGCGCCGCCTTTGCGGCAACGTGAAAACCGCATGCGCCGTGTTCGTTCATGGTGTTTGGTGCGATGTGCGAAACGGCAGCTTACGCCGTTGGCACGCCCTGAGCGATGATCCATCATATGAAAAGACTCTTTCTCCTTCCGCTTCTCTTCGCCGGCAGCCTCAGCCTTGCAGCATGCTCCACCTCCGGCCCGGTGAAACCTGTCGGCGCCCTTGGCGTCGTGATGGGTGAGGACGTTGACGCTCCTCCGCCGCCTGCTGATCGCGAGTATCAGGACATGCCCGTCCTCCATCATTCGGAGCAGGGCAAGGCCCGTTCCCTGCTTCAGATGAACTACTGACAGCGGAAATCCCGGCAGTCGGGGCTGAAACTCCGTGATGAACAGAGGCCGGAGTGACCTCATCCGGGCAGAGCACAACAGACAAAACCCATCGAAAAAACGCCGGATCGCCAGTCACACCATGATATTTGAGATGACTCCGGTGCTGTCGGCGTAGCGGTCGCGAGAGAGACCGAGCGTGGCAGCTTGCGTGAGCCAGAGATTGGCCAGCGGCGTGCCTTCGGCGCATTGGAGATGAGCGCCGGTCTTGATCCGCCCGCCGCCGCTGCCGGCGATGACGATGGGCAGTTGCTCGTATTGATGCGTTGAGCCATCGCCGAGGCCGGAACCGTAGGTGAAGAGGGTGTTGTCCAGCAGGGTGCTGCCGTCGGCCTCGCGGATGGCGTCCATCTTTTCCACCAGATAGGCAAACTGGCGCATGTGAAACTCATCCACCTGTTCCAACTGCCGCGCATACTCGATGGGGTTGTGCGACATCTTGTGATGGCTGAGCGGCTCCTTGGAGACTTCCTCGAAAAGATACGGCGTGTCCCAGCGCTCGGGACCGACCATCAGCGTGGCGACATTCGTGAGGCCGCTCTGCAATGCCGCGACCATGAGGTCGCCCATGAGCCGGATGTGTTCGCCGCGCGGAATGTAGGCCGCGCTGGGCTCGGCCAGCTTCATTTTGTCCAGCTCGGTCTTCATGCGGGAGAGCTTGTCCATCTGGCGCTCGATGGTGCGGATGGATTCGACGTATTCGCCGAATTTCTCACGGTCGGCGGAGCCGAGGCGGCGGCTGAGGTCGCGCGCATCGGCGAGCACGAGATCGGTGATCTGCCGGGGATCGCTGCCCAGGGTGCCGAACATGCGGCGGTAGGCGGTGCGCGGGTCCCTCATACTGGGCGCGACGTAGTCGGGGCCATACCAGGAAATGTTGTCGAAGTGGATGGACTCCTTGTTGTCGCGGTGTGTGTTGCAACTGAACTCCAGCGTGCGGAAGGGCGTGTCGGCACCGAGCCGTTCGGCCACGATGTGGTCGAGCGTGCGACCTTGCGGCATCTTGCGTGACTTGTCTTCGTTCGGGGCGAGACTGCTGAGGAAACAACTGCCGCACTGCTCGTGCGGATCGCTGGAGTCCTGCCACACGCGGCCGAGCCCGGTGATGAGCGTGATCTTGCCCGCCATTTTCTCCAGTGGCCGCAGCGTGGGCGTGAAGGTGTGCGGATAAAAACCGGCGGGACGTTTCGCGAACTTTTCCTTGAAGACCTTGATGCCTTCCTTGTCGGTGAAGTTCACGGGATCGAGAGTTTGCTCACCAGGGTAAAAGTTGCGCCGCACGACGCCGATGGGGACATAGAACATCGCCAATCGTTGCGCAGGCATGGCGGTGGCACCGTGGAGGCTTTCGAGAAAGGGCAGCGAAAGCGTGGCGCCGGTGGCGCAGCGGAGGAAGGAACGGCGGGTGACGTGATGAGGCTGGCTTCTTTTCACAACCATGGCCCTTTCTGTTCGACTGGCTTGTCCATGTCCGCGCCGGTGTCGCCCTGCTGGCGCATCCAATCGTCTAACTGCCGCGCCAGTTCCCTCTTGGTGGCTTCATGGGCGGGATCGCTGGCAAGATTGTTTTGCTCCCACGGATCAGCCTCGAGGTCGTAAAGCTCTTCCGCCGGCCGGTGGATGTAGCGATCCACCAATCGCGCGGCAGCCGGATCGGTCTTTGCCTTCTCAAGCCAGGACGGCCAGAAGTCGTGCCAGTTCCGCCTGCCCTCGCCCATGACTGGCCTGAGCCAATACTCATTCTCGGGCGCCAGATTCCGGATGTAACTAAACCGGCTCGTTCTCACGCAACGGCTGGGATAGGCGTTGCCGTCCGGCTGATTGTTGTGGAGGCCGAACGCAACCTTCTTGTGCGTGTCGGTCTTGCCGAGCAGCACGGGAAGAAAACTCCGCCCATCCAGATCGGGGATCGGCGGTCCGCCCGCGGCGTCCACCAGCGTGGGCAGCACATCCACGTATTCCACCATCGCCTGGGAAACCGTGCCAGCTTTGATGACACCGGGCCAGCGCACCAGCGCGCCAGCGTGCAATCCTTGTTCGTAGCAGGTCCACTTGGCCCACGGCAGGTCCGTGCCTTGTTCGCTGAGGAAGATGAAAAGCGTCTTGTCCGCGACGCCCGTTTCATCCAGCAGCCCCAGCACGGCGCCGGCCTGTGTGTCCAGCCTTTCCACGTCGGTGCAATAGCCGGCATAGAGCTGGCGGATTTCGGGTGTGTCCACCCAATAGGGCGGGAGCTTGAGACGCTCCGGCGGGTAATTCGTCGTGCCGTTCCGCCAAGGAGGATGAGGAAACGTGGAGCAGATCACCATGCAGAACGGCTGGCTGGCATCGCGAGTAATGAACTGGCGAAGATGGTTCAGATCGTCCGGCGTTGATCCCACTTGCCTGCCAGCGGGAAACAGGCCCCTCTTCCCGATGAGATCGAACGGAAAAGTTTCAGGCGGTCCGATGTGTCTCTTGCCGGCGATGCCCACGCGATAGCCCAGCGCTTGCAAATAATGCGGCAGGCTTTGAATGTCCGGACGCGACGTGCTGTGGTTGCGATGGCTGCCATTCCGGACCGGGTATAACCCCGTGTAAAGCAGCGCGCGGGTCGGCGCACAGGTGGACACGGAGTTATAACACTTCTCGAAGCGCAGCCCTTGCGAAGCCAGCCGGTCGAGATGCGGCGTACGCGCATTCCCGCCGCCATAACAACTCATCTCCATCCTCGACAAATCGTCTGCGATGAACAACACAATATTCGGGCGGGGGCTCTCCGGCGCGCCCCATGACGGGAGGGACGACAGCACGGCGATGGCCAAGGTGGCAACGAGTTTTTTCATGGGGTGCTTATAGGATGCTTTCCGGGCGATGGATCAGGTGAGGACTTGCGGGATGACTCCAGTGCTGTCGGCGTGGCGTTCGCGATTGAGGCCGAGGGTGCAGTGGTTCGACGGGTTCATGGCTTGGTGAGTGAAGCTTTGCGGTCTCTGGATTCTTTGTCGACGGCTGCGGGTGCGTCTGCGGGATTGAACTTCGTCTGGAAAGGTTCGCTGAGCGCGATCTGCCGCATCAGCGTGCGGAGGCGATAACCATCGGTGGCGCTGGCGCGGACGATGCGGGCGAGCGCGGGCTGGTCGGCGGGTTTCACCTCGCGTCCGAGCGCATAGGCGAGCAAATGCGCGGCGAAGGCGTGGGCAAAACGATCTTTCTCGGCAAGCAGGCCGTCCTTGAACTGCTCGATGCTGGCGAAGGGCCGTTGGTTAAAGAGTTTGCCGCTACAGTCGATGCGCTGCCCCTGCTCGTAGGTTTGGCGCCAGCGTCCCACGGCATCGTAGTTCTCCAGCGCGAAGCCGTAGGGATCGATCTTCGCGTGGCAGGCGGCGCAGTCCGCGCGTTCCTGGTGCAGCGCGAGTTTTTGCCGCAGTGTCAGATGTTGGGTGTTGGTGTGATGACCCTCTTCATCGAGCGCTGGCACATCCGCGGGCGGCGGTGGTGGTGGATCGTTGAAGATGACGCCGACGAGCCACGCACCGCGCGTGATCGGCTGCGTGCGCACGGCATTGGAAGTCATCGTCATCACAGCGGCGCTGGTGATGACGCCGCCCTCGCGCTTGCTGGTGACGGGCACGCGATGAAACGGCTGCGGCATCACATATTGTGTCATCGGGAGCGGCTGCTTCTCGCCGCGGTAAAAGCGGGCGAGCACGTCGCTGCGGTAGGTGAAGTCCGAATGGATGAAGTCGAGGATGCTGCGGTTCTCGACGAACACTGTCTCGAAGATCAGCAGAGGCTCGATCATCATCTGGCTCGTGCCGCGAATGGAGAAATAAAAGTCGGGATACAATTCCTTGTCCGGCTCGGAGGCCAGCGCGTGCTCAATTTTCAACCACTGCCCGGCGAAGCTGTCGCAAAAGCGTTTCATGCGCCGGTCGTTCATCAGCCGGTCCGCTTGCGCGGCGAACGTGGCGGAATCACGCAGCGTGCCTGCTGCTGCTGCTGCGAGCAGTTCCTCATCCGGCAGGCTGCCCCACAGGAAAAACGAGAGGCGCGAAGCCAGCTCGTAGTCATCCAGCGGCTCGGGTTTGTCTCCCGTCGTCGCACCGTCGTAAAGATAGAGAAACTGCGGCGAGACCAGCGCGGCGGCGATCACGTCCTTCATGCAGTCGGTCATCGTCGCGCCCGCTTTCAGCCGCGCCTGCCCATGGGCCACGTAGCGCTCCAGCACCGTCTCTTCCACCGGACGCCGGAACGCCCGTGTGAGAAAATGACGCGTGCGCTCGCGCAGCGCGTTCTCCTTCGTTTCGCCCTTCGGCACCCCGGCCAGCAGCGCCGGCCATTGCCCACAGGTCTTCGGCCCAAAATCCGGGCTGTCCACGATGGAGCGGCTGAGCGTGAGAAAGGACTCCATGAGCAGCGGCGAGAGCGTGATGAGATCGCTCCGCGTGTCGTAGCCGTGCTCCGCTCGCAAATCCTGCGGGAATGGCGCCACGCCATTCAGACGCTTCGCGATGAGCTGCGACTTCCCCAGCGGACGATTCCCCGCCTTCAACGTGTCGGGCATCTTTCCCGAGGACGGCTGGAAGTAGCCGTCATACTCGCGCACGACACGCTCCGGCAGCGCGAACAGCTCCACTTTCAAATCCAGCAAGTCCTCCACCGCATTCGCATATTGGAAGCGATTCATCCGCCGCACCGGCGTGCGGGGCGCCACGGCGCTCGTGCGGATGCTTTCCGCCAGCCAGCCCTCCAGCGCCGCCACGAGTTGCCGCTGTGTGCTGTCCGCGAGCGGCGGCTCATCCTCCGGCGGCATTTCGCGATCCTTCACCGCGTCGAGGATTTTGCTCAGCAGTTCCGGTGGCGCCTGCGGCCCGTCCGCCGTCCTTTCCAAAAGCCGCAGGTCCACCTTGCCCTTCACCTTCCCATCCTTGCCATGGCAGCGAATGCAATGCTCCTGCAGCAGGGGAAAGACGGCTCCGGCCGCCAGCTCCGCTGCAAAGGCCGAGCCAGCCAGGAACGGCATCGCAAGGAAAATGAACAGGCGGCACATGGGAACCGAAGGGGATGAGGGAACGGTTAAATGGGCCAGGAAATTGCTTTTTTGAGGGTGCCCGGCCGGAGCTGCACTGGGCCAGGAATCCTGTGTTCCATTGCGCGGCGTTTCTTGACAGCGCCTGAGCCACCGCTTAAACAGGAGGCTCTCGGATGAACTCCTCCGCCTCCAAATGCCTCAAAGCCGTCGCCGGTCTCTGCCCGGCCGTGCGTGCCCGTGTGCATGCGGCCCTCGCCAAAGCCTGGCGCGGACAGGTGGGATAAGGAGCATCGTCTGAGATTCATTGACAGACCCCCAGCTTCCCCAACCCACCCCGAAACAGGCGGTGGGTTTTTTGTTTCCACCGCTGTGTTCCAGGCCCCGCCCATCATGAACAACAGCCTCTCTTTCACCACCTCAGGCAGCCTGAGCACGGCCTCCACGCGACCTTCCACCAGCCTCGTCGTGGCCGCCTTTGCCGCGGTTTACCTGATCTGGGGCTCCACCTACCTGGGCATCCGGCTGGCCATCGACTCCATCCCGCCCATGCTCATGGCGGGCACGCGGTTCATCCTGGCCGGGGGCGTGCTGTATGGGGTCATGCGCCTGCGCGGCGCGGCGCGGCCTGATGCCGGGCACTGGGGCCAGGCTTTCATCGTCGGCGGGCTGCTGCTGCTGGGCGGCAACGGCGGCGTCTGCCTAGCCCAGCAGACCGTGCCCTCCGGGGTGGTGGCGCTGGTGGTGGCTTCCGTGCCGTTGTGGATCATGGTGGTGGAATGGCTGCGCCCCCGCGGCCGGCGCCCCACCGCCTGGGTGGTGCTGGGCTTGCTCATCGGCATGGCCGGTGTGGCCGCCATCGTGCTGGGGCGCGGGCACCTCGGCCAGCGCATGATCGAGCCCGCCGCCGCCTTCATCCTGGTGGGGGCAAACATTTCCTGGGCCGTCGGCTCCATCTACTCCCGCTACGCGCGCAAACCGGCGTCCGCCCTGCTCAGTGTGGGCATGCAGATGCTCTGCGGGGGCGTGTTGCAAATCCTGTTGGGCGTGATCCTGGGCGAGCCGTCCCGTCTCGACTTGGCCGCCATCACGCCCGCCTCGGCCTGGGCCTTTGTGTATCTCACCTTCATCGGCTCCCTGGTGGGCTACACCGCCTACATCTGGCTGCTGCAGGTGAGCACGCCGTCCCGCGTCTCCACCCACGCTTATGTGAATCCCTTCGTCGCCGTCTTGCTCGGCTGGTGGTTTCTGCATGAGCCGATCCCCCAGAGTGTGGTTATCGCAGGCGCTCTCATTCTTTCCTCCGTGATCCTCCTCACCCGGTTTTCTCCCGCGCCCTCCTCCAAGTGAAAACTCCGCGGACGCCTGGTGACTTCCTTGCCGTCAGCGTCGCCTCGAGCCTTGCCGCGTGAGCCAAATTCAACCAGGCTCCCCAACCCGGCGAAGCCGGAACCAAAAAGGGATGAGAGATGCGATAGTGGGAGATGCAAGCACTGGCCCCACTGACGCAACGATATGGCAAAGAGATCCGAGGCGTGATTGAATGCTTTGATCGGGTGGTGTTGTTTGGAACCTACAAAGCCATTGGCTGGCCTGGGGCGATGGAGCAGCATCTGTGGGGCCAACAGATCAAACTGCTCGACTACACCAAGAGCTACGCCAACACGCTGCGCCTGCGCGTGGCCGGGCATGTGCGCGAAGAAGCCCGCCGGATGGGTGTGAGCATCCATCAGGTCAACCACTCCCAGCGCAAGGAAGCGCTGGTGGAGGACATCCTGCAAAAGCGCGGACGCCATGAGGGCGTGGTCTGCGTGCTCGGCGCGATGGAACGCTGCCGCACCTACAAAGTGGGCAAGGACCCCAAGAGCAACCACCTGGCCCTGCAATGGAGTCCGGGCAAATGCCAGCACTATTACATCTACTTGATTGAGCGCGAACTGGGCTTGAGCTATCTGCGCATCCCCACCTGGGCGCCCTTTCGTCTGCAGTTCTACTGCAACGGCCACCATTGGCTGGAGCGGCGCATGAGAAAGGCAGGCAACTGCCTCACCCGCATCAAGCACAGCTTGGGCGCGACAAGCCTCAAGATGTATGATAAGGCAGGCACTGTCTTGCGCATCGAGTGCACCACAAGCGACGTCAAGTCCTTCACCCACTACCGCAAGGTAGAGCCACGACGAAGCCCCCGCCCGAGCGCAAGCAAGCGCGGGACCAAGGCTGGCAGCGTGGTCAAAGGCCCAGCGGCGCAAGCCGCCAGCCAACACGCGCCGATGCGCAAGACACTCTACAGCCTGCCCGCGTTGAGCGAGGCGATGAGCGCTGTGAACCAACGCTACCTGGCACACATCAGCCAGTGGCCCGACCGAACTCGGGAGCGGCACGACCTGCGGGCCATCACCGCGAGCGTGCGCGATAAAAGAGATCGCAGTCACCGGGGTCTGAACTTCTTCCGCCAGGAGGATGTGGTCTTCATGCAGGCCCTGCAACGCGGCGAGCATCAGATCCGGGGATTGCGCAACCGCAGCTTGCAACAACACCTGCCCGGATGGAGTCCCGCGAAGATCGGCCGCGCCCTACGCCGCTGCCATGCTCACGGCCTTCTCAAGAAGGTGGCGGGCACACACAAATACTACCTGACCAAGACAGGCTCATCATCCCTCGTCGCCGCCCAGCAACTCGTCGAGCGCCTCGTTTTACCCGCTCTGGCCGCATGATCAAAATCGTCGCAAACTTGTTCACTTTTGACAAGTGAGGGACTGAGATGGTGACAGGATTCTATTTGAATGAACGGGATGATTTTCGATTCCATCAACGCATGCTAAAAATCCTGTCAATCCCGTTAATCCTGTCAAAAAAAGGTCCGCTTCACCCCACGCGCAGATAATCCAGCAGCCCCTGCTTGCCGCCCTCACGGCCGAACCCGCTTTCCTTGTAGCCGCCGAAGGGGCTGGTGGGATCGAACTTGTTGTAGGTGTTGGCCCAGACGACGCCGGCTTTGAGTTGCGCG
>CAZKMS010000062.1:0-28836 GCA_964553805.1 uncultured Verrucomicrobiaceae bacterium | reverse complement strand
AGCGCGACTTGGCCTCAACTCCGCGCCCCTGCAAAAAGCTCCGCGCTCCTCAGCGAGCGTGGATGTGCGGATCGCCGTCGTCCAGGATCAGGTCTTCCGGCCATTCCAGTTCCACGCCGCTTTGGACCAGGGATGCCTGAAAATCCCGGCGTTCGTCCGGCGAGGCATGGACTTCCCGCGGGCGGATTCCCCGCCGCAGGCAATGCGCGGCCACCGCTCCGGCGGCCTCGCCGATGTTCCATTCCACCGGATGCAGGCGATAGCATCCGTTGGTGATGTGCGTGGTTCCGATGTTCTTGGCGGCGGGCAGGACGTTCTCCATGCGGACGGGAATCAGCGCGCCGAGCGGAATGCGGAACGGCAGGGAGGGAACGTCCACGTAATTGTCCCCGCCGGAAGTCGGGTGCAGGTCGATGCGATAGTGGCCGATGCCGACTGAATCTTCGAAACGCTCGGCGAGATTGTCGTTGGGCCGGAACGCCGCCGACACATCCTGCTCGCGCACGGTGGCGGCTGTCAGATAGCGCCGGGCTTCGCGGATGTAGGGCGCCATGGCGAGGCCGTCCGCGGTTCCCAGCAGGCCGCGCCGCAGGCGGAGCTTCGGCCAGCCTTTCCCGCCATCCTCGCGGGGCGCTTCGGTTTGCAGCCAATGAACCATCGCCAGACTGAGCTGCCGCGCGTGCGCGATGCGGGCGGCGCGCTCCTCCTCCGTGCAGGTGAGCAGATCGCCTTCCATGTAGTCAATCAACGGCCAGTTCACGAGGCAAAGATCGCTGGCAAAAAAGCCTTCGCGGAACTGCGCGCGGTCGATGATGCGGCGATAGGCCCACAACCCGGAAAACAGGCCGGGTTTTTCCCGGTGCGGCTCGAAGCGGTAGGTCATGCGCTCCATCGTCCGGGGATTGATCCCGTTCCAACTCAAGAGCGGGCCGGGCCAGGCGGGGGTCAACCGCGGCGCGTAGTTCCGCCAGAAGGCGTAGCCCTCCGGCGGGGCGGGGAGCGGGGTTTCCTCGGGGCCTTCCTCGAGGACAAAACAGATCGAAAAGGCCTGGACGTTGTCCGGCCTGGCTTCCTCGTCCGCGCTGGGTTCGCCGGTTTGCGACCGGGCTTCGCTGCCGGTGACGTGCTCGATCTCCGCCAGCGGCGCGAGGTCGCCGTTTTCCGTCGCGTCGAGAAAATAGGCGGCTTCGATCCGAACTTCGCCGCCGCTGCCGCCGTGCCGGAGGGTGACTGATTTCAACATCCCAGAGGCCTCGCCGTCCGCGGCAATGGGGCGATGGTTTCGCAGAACGAGCAACCGCCCCGACGAGACATGCGGCGCCAGCATTGACTCCAAGACGGCGAGCGCCACGCGCGGCTCATGGCACAGCGGGGAGACCCAGCCGTTG
Organism: uncultured Verrucomicrobiaceae bacterium; assembly: GCA_964553805.1. GTDB lineage: Bacteria > Verrucomicrobiota > Verrucomicrobiia > Verrucomicrobiales > Verrucomicrobiaceae > JAGRPD01. The sequence goes on along the minus strand of CAZKMS010000062.1, from coordinate 27,448 downwards.
CCGGGATTCAAGCGGGGATCGTGGCGGCAGTCCTCGTTCAGCGGATAATGCGCGCGGTAATAATCCCGTACTCCCTCGCGGAACCGGCGGTAGGAGGCGGTGCAACCGAAGCGCTCGATCCAGCCGTGCTCGTCGGGCGGTACCGCTTGCGAGGTCAACTGGCCGCCGATCCACGCGGTTTCTTCGGTCAAAATCACCCGGTGACCGGCTTCCGCAGCAGCCAGCGCGGCCGCGCAACCGCCCACGCCTCCGCCGATGACGGCGATTTCCGTTTGGAGCAGGGTCATGGGCGGCGGGATCCTTTCTGCTGGGATGGGTTGATCATGTGATGGTCGGAGCGATTGCAGGCGCGGGAGGTGTTTCATTGCTCGCGGCTGGCCGCAAGGCGTTCTCCCAAAGCTTCATCAAAACTACGTTGGAACGAAGGCAGCATGCGGGCAACCGAAGAAAAATCACTGCCGTGTGCGATGAGCCGCGCGCCGGCGGCGGCGAGGTCGCGAATATCCTCCGAACCGCGCGCGGGACGGCCCCAAGCGATTCCATTGCGGGCGGCGGCTGCGGCAACTCGATCTTGGGCGTTTTTCATCGCCGGATGCGACCAGTCCGCAGGACAGTCCAAGCGACGCGACAGGTCGCCCGGGCCGATGAACAGCCCGTCGAGTCCGGGCACGGCGGCGATTTCGTCGATCGCGGCGACAGCCTCGGGCGTCTCGATCTGGACGATGAGCAGCGTCTCCTCGTTGGCAGCGGCGAAGTAGCCCTCGACACCGTGCAGGTAGAAATCATTGTCCAAGCCCGCGCCATCCACGCCGCGCTGGCCGAGCGGAGCGAACTTGGCCGCGCGCACGAGATCGCCGGCCTCCGCCGCGCTGTTGACCAGCGGGATCATGAGCCCGCTGGCGCCGTCTTCCAGCAACCGGTAAAGTTCGGTGGGATTGCGGCTGCCGGTGCGCACGATGCAGTCGATGCCGGCCAAGTGATGCAGCCCGAGCAGGCGCTGGATTTCCCGGCGTTCCCAGGCGTTATGCTCGGCATCGAGCCAGAGCGCGTCGAACCCGGCCTGGGCGGCATGGGCGGGCATCATAACCGTGGGATAGTAGAGGCACGCGATGCGCGCGATTTCGTTGGAACGCAAACGGGAGCGGATTCGTGAGGGACGCATGACTGGAGGGAGGGGGGAAAGGGTTGAGCGCGGTTGCCGGGCAACGCATCATTCCTGTTTAGGTTAGGTTATTTCGTGCCGGAAAGGCTGAAGAACTGTGTATTGTTTATCTCGATGAGCACTCGTACCGGACGGTCCGCGGGAATCCTCGGGTTTCCTCGCCAGGAGGCCTCCCAGCGCACGGCGTCGGCCGCAAGCGTCTCGCTCTCGTCCAAGCCATAGCCCGCGATGGGGCGGCCGTCGGCTTCCAGGAGGGCCACGCGCAGTTGGCCGCGGCTCGCATCTGCATTCACCACCAGCTTGGCCGAGGCGACGGCCAACGGCTTGGTCTCGATCCGCCCCCCCTCGGGGCCGGCGTCCAGGGAGACGAATCCATGCCGCCGCCACTCGGCCCGGCCGATGCTGATGGTCTTGGGCGGCATCGGGCCGCCATGGCCGGTGTTGATCGCAGTGTAGTAAACCCAGGTTTCCTTCTCCGTATGCACCGGAACGTTTGCCACGCCAAGAATCGTCCCGCCGTCGAAACTGCCGGGGACGCCGCGGGGAATGATGTTGATCCTCGGCCAAGAACGATGCCACTCACGCCCGTCGGCGCTGGTGGCCAGATGGATGTCAATCGGTCCGTCCACCGGGCTTTGCCCCGGGCCGACTTGGTCGCGCGGCGTCACCCTCATGACGCGAAACATCGCGGGCAGACCAATGAACCCGGCCGCATGCGCAAAGACGGACATGTTATAGACCTCCGTCCGCTCGTGACTTTGCGAGACCCATTCGTCATCCATCTCGTCGGCAGTGAAGACGAGTTCCGGTTCGCTCCAGTTTTGGAAGTCCGTGCTGCGTGAAAGCCAGACCACCCTGCGTCCGAACCCTCTTACCTGCGCGGGACGCTTGTGATAAGCGAGATATTCGCCGGTCTGCGGATGCTGGGTCAGCGTGATCGTGTCGCCGTGTTCCAGAACCGGATTGACAGGGTAGTCGTTCCAATGCAGGCCGTCAGCCGAGTAAGCCGCATGGTAGGCGTGATGCGGACGCCCCACATAGCCCAGCATCTTGTAGCGCTTTTGCGGATCGGTCTCGGCATCGTCCCGCAGCACCGAGGGGCTATGGTAATCGAAAACGATGTTATTCGCCGTAGAGCCGTTGAATGCGTGCAATTCCAGCGGCGGCTTGGTCCAGTGCAGCCCATCCTGCGAGGTCGCCAGCAAGGTGAGATCGAATCCGTCCCTCCGCAGGGAAGGCGTCGCCCCTTCGCTGGAGGTATCGGAGCGGCCCGATCTCTCGATGCCGGGGCGACTACCATACCACATGCGAAATTCTCCGGTGGAAACGTCTTGGTAAACCGAGCCATAGATATAAACGCGCTCTCCCTCCCAAGGCTGATCCGCCTTGAGCACAGGCAGCGCGCGCGTCCTGGCCGGATGCACCGTCCGCACCAGTCCCTCGCGGGATGCGACCCCGCTGTCATCCGCAAAGAGCAGCGGGTGGTCCTGCAGGATCAGAGCCGGCGAGACTTCCTCTGCGGAAAGGAAAGGAAGCCAGAGCAAGGCAAGAACCAGCGTCAAACAGGATCGTTGCAGATGAGTTCTCTTGCCTGCCAGAAAATGGCTTTCGCGGCGGGCGGGCCGCAATGGGGTGGGGCGGCGGTCAGGGACGGGGCGTGAGGGGCGCATGGCTGGCAGGAAGGTTGCCGGGCAGGACACCATGCCGCGCATGATCCGTCAACGTTGGGATGCCGGTTCTCTAAGGAGACCGGTTGCGCTCGGCGGGCTGGCGCGCATAGTCCGCATCATGAGCATCCAGTATCAATCGATCGCCGCCCAGGTGGCGGCCGGCCTCCGTGAGGACATACGCGCCATGAAGGCGGGCGAGACGCTGCCGGGGGAGCGGAAGCTGGCGCTGCGCCTGCAGGCCAGCCGGAAAACAATCCGCAAGGCACTGGCCATGCTCCGCGCCGAGAGGCTGGTCGCCACGCGCAGCAGCAGCGCCACCACGATCGTCTCCTCCGGCGACCGGCGGCCTGATGGCAAGACGGCGCGGATTCACCTCCTGCTGCCGGATGCACTGGAGGAATCGCGTCCGTTCACCGCGCTTTGGGTCAATCAACTCGGCAGCCTGCTGCACGAGGGCGGCTATCGATTCGATGTCATTTCCGGACGGAAATACTACGGCCTGCGCGTCGGCCGACTGTTGGAGAACCTCGTTTCGTCGCAGCCGGCCGACTGCTGGATTCTGGCCCGCTCGACCCAGCCGTTGCAGCGCTGGTTCAGCGAGCGCCGGCATCCGGCGATCATCGCCGGGTCGGCGTTCCCCGGCGTTTCCCTGCCCAGCGTGGACGCGGATCATCTCGCGCTCGGCCGTCACGCCGCCGCGCAGTTTCTGCGCCACGGGCACGCGCGCACCGCGCTTTTTCTGGAGCAGGAAGGCCATGCCGGCGATGACGAGACGGTGAGCGGCTTCATGGAGGGGCTGGCCCACGCCGCCGGCGCGGCCCCGCCCATCGTGACGCGCGTGGCGCGCGCGCCGGAGCCGGTCATCAAGGAAGTCCGCCGCCTGCTGGCGCTGCGCGCGCCGCCCACGGGGTTCCTGCTCTGCAACTCCTTTTCCTATCTCACCGTCCACAGCTACTTGGCATCGCTCGGGCTGCGGGTGCCGCGGGACGTGTCCCTGATCTCGCAGGACGAGGGGCCGTTTCTAAGCCACATGTATCCGGCTCCGGCACGCTACCAGATCGATCCCCGGAAATACGCCGCGGCACTCAACCGCGCCGTGAAACGCATCTTGGAAAACCATGCCGGCCGCGATTTCAAAACCCGCATCATGCCCGACTACATTCGGGGAGGCTCAGTCGCCCGGCCCGGCGAAACTGGTTCTAAAAGGAGGCCAGATCATTGATATTGTCTTGGCGCTCCATGGGTGATCGATCCGGGCCAGGACTGCCTCTGCCGATACGCCCCGCCGGAGGCCGGGGTTGGAGGGGGTTCGGGGGTGTGGAGATCTCCTAAGCGCGGCGTCCAGTCACCCGAGCCGTCGGCGATGAAGTAGAGGTCTCGCCGTCGTCGTGGATGAGACGGTGAAGGACGGGCTGGGCGGCAGCAGTCATCGGCCTCCAGTATAAACAGGGTCGGGCCGTTCGGTCAACCCTGTTGCGGGCAATGAAACGGGGCGCATCGCCCAATGGCTGGCAGAGTTCTGTCAAAAATTGTCGAATGAACCCGGAGAACCCCGGAAACTCGAACTCCTGCCATAGGCAGATGCTCCGGCATCCATGGAACAAACTGCGACAGGCTACTCGATCCGTCGGCCTTCAATCTCGCAGTTCTCTCGTCCCCGGGTGCAGATCCCCACAAAAGTATCCTCATCCACCATCCGGATCTCCCAATCCCAAGTGTGGGTCAGGAGATATTTCCCGCCGCGATAGACATACTTCCCGGTTTCATTCCAGTAGTTGTAAGTCATGTCTTTGTTGAAGGTCCATATGGCCTCGGTGCCGCCACAATGGCTGATGTCCCAGCGCCCGCAAATTCGCGCAGGTCCGCTGCCTGAGGCCGCCTCGATCCGCTCGATTCTTTGTTTCACCCGTAGAGCCTCCCCCACACGTCCTTCTCGTGTCAGATCATCCACCAAAGGCGACAGGGATTTCGCCAACTGGTCCCGATGCGGCTTGAGCTTCTTGTTTTTGTCCTGATTGATTTTCACCAGTTCTGAGAGGTAGATCGCCCGGAGCTTCTTCACAGACTCCGGTGTCTCTGGCTGGTCGGTGAGAGCCACCGGCTCACCCCGGCTCAACAGGTCTGCTTCCTCCTTCAGCGCCACAACGACATCCAGTTTCCCAGACTTCCTGGCAGACTCCATCTGCGCAGTGACTCTGGCGGCATGTTTAGCCTTCAGATCGAGAACCGCAGCCTCTTGCTGGGGCATGATATCTTTGCGAATCGCGACCTCATACTTCTCCTCAAGCGGAGCGACCTCGGGAATGACCTTTTCGGCTTCTTGGGCCAGAGCCATCGTCAACATTAGCGTGAAGATAGGAATGAAAATCCTAGGTGAGATCATGCGCGACAGTCCTTGAATATTCATTGTCTTAATTGTTGGAAAGGGATGTTCTGTCAAGAATTGCCGCTAGGAATTTGCTTTTCAGCCTTTCCGCGTCCGCCCCGCCGCAAGCCCGGGGTTGGAGGGGAGGAAGAGGCTGAACCGGTTCATTTGAGCGGATTGTGCCCGAAATCCGGCCTCTGGTCAACTTTTTGAAAGTTCTGCTCGCCCTTTCAACGCGAATCCGCGAAAACAATGCGGGCCGCGATTTCAAAACCCGCATCATGCCCGACTACATTCGCGGCGGGTCCATCGCGCGGCCTGGTAGAACTGGTCTCAAAAGGAGACCGAATGATTGATATTGTCTTGGCACGCCTGGCATTCGATCATGCCGCCCGGCCATGCGAATGAAAGCAACCATTCCCCGCGCATTCCCGGCAGCCCCGGCGATCCATCCTCATGAAAATTATCCTCGCCCTCTTCTGCATTCTCGGCCTTGTCGCGACCGGCGCATCCGCCGCAAACCCGCTCGGCAATGCGGTCACGCTCAACCTGGAACCCACCCCGGACAACCCCCGCAACTCAGAAGGCTCCTTCCTCGCGCTTAAGTCCGGACGCATCGCGTTCTATTACACCCAATTCCACGGCGGGCTGCACGACTACAGCGACGCCCGCATCGTCGAAATCCAATCCGGCGATGACGGCCGCACCTGGAGCGCTCCGCGCACGGTTGTGGAAAAAGGCGACGCTCTCAACGTCATGAGCGTCTCCATGCTCCGTCTCGCCAGCGGGCGCATCGCGATGTTCTACGTGGTCAAGAACAGCGGCCTCGACTCCGGTCCCTGGATGCGAACCTCCGGCGACGAAGGGGAAACCTGGTCCGCGCCGCGCCGCGTGATCGACGCTCCCGGCTACTTCGTGCTCAACAACGACCGCGTGATCCTCACCACCGGCAACCGCATCATCGTTCCCGTCGCCTTCAACCGCGCCCGGAAGCGCGAAGTCGATGACCAGCCCGGAACCACCCACCTGAACGACATCCGCGGCATCGCCATGTGGTTTTACTCCGACGACGAGGGCGAGACCTGGAAAGAAGCCACCTCATGGTGGGCGATGCCGAAGCCCAGCAAGCGCGGTCTTCAGGAACCCGGGGTGGTCGAGCTGGCCGACGGCACGCTTTTCTCCTGGGTGCGCACCGACCAGGGGACGCAGTATGGTTTCCGCTCGACAGACGGCGGCGACACTTGGACACCACCCTCTCCGACGTCGCTCGTGTCTCCGGTTTCTCCCGCCAGCATCAAGCGCCTGCCCGGCTCCGATGCCCTTCTCGCCATTTACAACGACCACTCGGGAAGGTTCCCCTTTTTGAAAGGAAAACGCACTCCCTTGGTCGCCGCGCTTTCCTCCGATGGCGGCAAAACCTGGCCCGAGGCAAAGCTCATCGAGGATGATCCCGACGGCTGGTTTTGCTACACCGCCATTCACTTCACCGGCGACGCCGTGTTGCTCGCTTATTGCGCGGGCGACAGCGAAGTGGGTCGCCTCGCGCGTTTGCGTATCCGGCGCATCGAACGCGGCTGGCTGCCGCCGGTTCCTCCGCCTCCCGCTCGCCCATGACTTTCCTCGATTACCTCATCCTCGTCGTCTATGTCGCCCTCGTCTTCGGCATCGGCATTTATTGCGCGTTCGGCCACCGGTCATTGACGGGTTATTTTCTCGGCGGGCGCAACGTGCCCTGGTGGGCGGCCGCCTGCTCGGGCATCGCGGCGATCGTCAGCGGCGTGGCGTATCTCGGCGCGCCCGGACTGGCCTTCAGCAAGAACTACGCCTATCATCAGATGCGGCTCGGCATTCCCATCGCGCTGCTCGTGATCGGCGTGGTGATGCTGCCGATTTTTTTCCGGCTCAACATTTGCTCCATCTACGAATACCTGGAACGCCGCTTCGACCGGCGCGTCCGCCTGTTGGCCAGCGCGCTCTTTTTGTTCTCGAAATGCGGCTATCTGGCGATCGTCATCTACGCGCCGTCCCTGGTCGTGGCCCGCGCCACGGGGCTGCCGCTGCAGGTGGTGATCTTCGCGACCGGCCTGGGCACCGCCGCCTACACGATCATGGGCGGCATCAAGGCGGTCATCTGGACGGACACGTTTCAGTTGGGCATCTTTGTCGCGGGCATCTTCGTCACCTTGGGCATCGTGATTTCCCATGTGCCCGGCGGGCTGGCGGAAGTGGTGCAAACGGCGGAGGCCGCCGGTCGTTTGGAGATGGTGAACTGGTCGTTTAGTTTGGAGGAAACCTACACGGTCTGGAGCGGATTGATCGGCGGCACGTTTTATCTCATCAGCCAGTTCGGTTCCAATCAGGCGGAAATTCAGCGGTTTCTCACCACCAAATCGGTGAGGCAGGCCAACTGGGCCATGGGCAGCTCCGTGCTGCTGTCCATTGTGATCGGCATCTGCCTGTTCTTCATCGGCACGGCGCTCTTTGGTTTTTATTCCGCCTTTCCCGAGAAGGGCGGACTGACCACCGATCCCAACCAAATCTTCGCCAAATTCATCATCGAGGAGATGCCGGTGGGATTGCGCGGCTTGCTGGTGGCGGCGGTGCTGTCCGCCTCAATGTCCACCATCAGCGTGATCCTGAACTCGACGGCCACGGTGGCCAGCGTGGACTTCGCGCCGCTGTGGGAGAAACACGCCTCGACGGTGAAAGGCGCGCGCTGGATGACGTTCGCGCTCGCGCTGATCGTCACGACCCTGGCCAGCTTCGGAGAGCGTTTCGGCAACATCCTGGAAGCCTCGGCGCATATCATCAGCCTCTTTGTCGGCAGCATGACGGGGGTTTTCCTTCTTGGCATGTTCAGTCGGCGCGCGACCGCTACGGCCGGGTTTTACGGCATGCTGGCCGGCGTGGCAGTGGCATTTGCACTCAACTTCGGCACCTCCGTCGCTTTCCTGTGGCTCTCCCCGGCCTCGGCCCTCGCCACCATGCTGGTCGGCTGGCTGTGCAGCCTGAAGGGTGCGGGCAGGCTGCCGGGAGCGAGTTTGGAAGGTTTGGTTTTCGAGTGTGGAAGGAAGCGGGAGTAGCTCCGCGGAGGCTCGCGCCCATTATAAATCGCTCGACAAGTTTTTCTTTTCCCCCATGAATTCCATTCATGTCCACCCTGCTCGACACCCGCCAGCTCCGCGCCTTCCTCGTGCTGGCGCGCGAAGGCAGCTTCACCGCCGCGGGCAAGGCGCTGCACCTGACCCAGTCCGCCATCAGCCATGCGATCAAAGCCCTGGAAATCGACCTCGGGTGCGAGCTATTTTACCGCCAGGGGCGCGAGGTATTTCTGACACCGCATGGGCGGGAACTGGTGAAGCACGCGGAAAGCATCGAGCGCGAGATGGCGCAGGCGCGCAGCCATCTGGGCGCGCTGGACCAAAGCCCGCGCGGCGAGATGCGCATCGGCTGCACCCCGGCGGCGGCCCAATTCATCCTGCCCACCGTTTTGCGCGAGTTCAAGGAGAGCTTCCCGCAGTACAACATCAGCATCCTGCCCGGTGAATCACCGGAAATCCTGGAGCGTCTGGAGAAAAACAAGATCGACATCGCGCTCTGCCTGAAGCCGCGCGACACTTCCAAGCTGGCCTGTCTCGCCTTGTTGTCCGACCAGCTCGTCTTTTTGACGGACTCCCTGCATCCCTGGCTGACGCAGGCGCCGCGAACCAAAGATCTCGCCGATCAGACCTACATCGTGTCCAGCCGCAACAGCGCGACGTTTGACCTGATTCAAGACTACTTTTTGAAGTTGGGGGTGAGGCCGCGCGCCTTGATCGAGCTGGCGAACACCGAAGCGATCAAAGAACTCGTCAAGCTGGGGCTCGGCATCGCCATCGCCGCGCCGTGGGTGGCAGGCGCGGAATTGAGCGCGGGAAGCCTCGCTGCCGTGCCGTTGTTGCGCGGTAAAATCACCCGTCACTGGGTGGTGGCGCGCTTGAAGGACCGGGCGGCGACCTTGCCAGAGCGGACCTTCACCGGTCTCTGTCAGGAAGTGGGCGCGGAACTGGCAGGCAGGTTTGAATACCACGCCTGAATCGGGCTCAAACAGGCTCGTGCGACGGGGGTGAGCCCTCTGCCACCGCGTGCGGCTTCCGGTGGCGCTCCACCCAGGCGCGCAACAGCACATAGAACACCGGTGTGAACAAGAGCCCGAACAAGGTCACTCCAAGCATGCCAAAGAACACGGCAGTCCCCAGCGCCTGGCGCATTTCCGCTCCGGCGCCGCGCGCCAGCACCAGCGGCACCACGCCGAGAATGAAGGCGAGGCTGGTCATCAGCACCGGGCGCAGACGCAGGCGGCAGGCTTCCACCGCCGCGTCGAGACGGTTCATGCCCTTGTCCTGAAGTTGTTTGGCAAATTCGACGATGAGGATGGCGTTTTTGGCGGCAAGACCCACCAGAACCACCAGGCCGATCTGAGTGAAGATGTTGTTGTCCTGCGCGCGCAGCCAGACCCCGCCGATGGCGGAGAGCAGGCACATCGGCACGATCAGGATGATAGCCAGCGGCATGCTCCAGCTTTCATACAAGGCGGACAGCACCAGAAACACAAACACCACGCACAAAGGGAAGACATAGAAGAGCGTGTCTCCCGCCAGGATTTGCTGATAAGTCAGGTCCGTCCACTCGATGGCAAAACCCGGCGGCAGGTGCTCCTTCGCCAGCCGCTCGATCTTTTCGATCATCTGACCGGAGCTGATGCCCGGGAGCGTGTTGCCGTTGATGTCCGCGGAGTAATACAGGTTGTAGCGCTGCACGCGGTCGGCGCCGCTGCTTTTGGCCACGTTCACCAGGGCGCCCAAAGGCACCATCTCCCCGGCCTGGTTGCGGATCTTGATGCGCGCGATGTCCGCCGGATCTTTGCGGAAGGCCGGGTCCCCCTGCGCGGTGACTTGATAGGTGCGGCCGAAGAGGTTGAAGTCGTTCACGTAAATCGAGCCGAGATAGACCTGCAGCGCCTCGTTGAGATCAGCCAGCGACACGCCCATGGTCTTGGCTTGGGCGCGGTTGATTTCGAGCCTAAACTGCGGTGTGCGCGCGCGGAAACCCGTGACCATGGAAATCAATCCGGGCTCCTGCTGGGCGGCTTCCAGAAGCTGCTGGGTGGCGCCCTCCAGCGCAGCCAGACCAGCGTTGTTCAAATCCTGCACCTGAATTTTGAAGCCGCCCGCATTGCCCAGGCCGCGCAGCGGCGGCGGCGGCAGCACCAGCACGCGGCCCTCCTGAATGGTGGCAAATTTCTCCCGTATCGTCTCCAGCAACGCGTTGCCTTTCAAGGCGGGATCGGTGCGTTTGTCAAAGTCGTCGAAAACCAGGAAGGCCGCGCCGACGTTCGGCTGGTTGGCCTGCAGAATCGAGGAGTAACCGGAGATGGCGAAGGTGTGGGCGATGCCTGGAATGCCGCGTCCCATTTCATCCATGCGCCGCACCACGGCGTCCGTGCGCTCAAACGAGGAACTGTCCGGAAGCTGCACCAGCACGATGGCATAGCCCATGTCCTGCGCTGGAATGAAGCCGCCGGGCACCTCCTTGAACAGCCAGCCCGCCACGCCGACGAGCCCGGCGTAACCCGCCATCACCAGCACCGTCAGACGCACCAGCCAGCGCACCAAACCCGCGTAAGCGTTCGCGCCGGATTTGAACAGGCGGTTGAATCCGCGGAAGAACCAGCCAAAAAGGAAATTGATGACCGCAGTGAGCGCGTCCGGCTTGGCTCCATGAGGCGGCAGCAGAATGGCGCACAAGGCCGGACTGAGGGTGAGTGAATTGAAGGCGGAAATCACCGTGGACACCGCGATGGTGAGGGCGAACTGCTTGTAGAACTGGCCGGTGATGCCGCTGATGAAGGCGGTGGGGATGAACACCGCGCACAGCACCAGCGCCACCGCGACCACCGCGCCGCTGACCTCCTTCATCGCCTGGATGGAAGCCTCGCGCGGCTTCAATCCGTTGGCGATGTTGCGCTCCACGTTCTCGACCACGACAATGGCGTCATCGACGACGATGCCGATGGCCAGCACCAAGCCGAAGAGCGAGAGGTTGTTCAGCGAGAAACCGAGCGCCTGCATCACCGCCAAAGTGCCGATCAGGGAGACCGGCACGGCCAGCAGCGGGATGATGGACGCGCGCCAAGTCTGCAGGAAGAGCACCACGACCAGCACGACGAGAATCACGGCCTCAATCAACGTGTGCAGCACCGACTGGATCGACGCGCGCACGAACTTGGTGGTGTCGTAATTGATGCGGTAATCCATCCCCGGCGGAAAGCGCTCCTTGAGCTCCGCCAAGCGCGCATAGACGGCATCCGCGGTGATGATGGCATTGGTGCCGGGGAGCTGGAACACCCGCAACGAGACCGCGTTGTAGCCATCCATGTAGGTGCGGCTGGAGTAATCACGCGAGCCGATCTCGATGCGCGCCACGTCCACCAGGCGCACGACGTCGCCGGTCTCGCCCGTCTTCAAAACGATCTCGCCGAACTCCGCCGGCGTCTTCAATCGCCCGGGCGCCGTCAGGGTGTATTGAAACTCAAGCCCCTGCGCGGCAGGCGGCTGGCCGAGCGCGCCGGCCGCCACCTGCACGTTCTGCTCGCGCACGGCACGCAGCACATCGCCGGCGGTGAGACCGCGGGAGGCGATTTTCTCCGGATCCAGCCAGAGCCGCATGCAATAGTCCAGGCCGCCCAACGACGAAGCTTCCGCCACGCCAGGCAGGCGGGCGACCTCGTTTTGAATTTGCAGAGTGACGTAGTTGCTCAGGTAGGACACGTCACGCGAGCCGTCCGGGCTGAAAAACTGCGCCGCCAAGGTCAGGTCGGGGGAGCGCTTGTTCACCAGCACCCCGAGCCTGCGCACCTCCTCGGGCAGGCGCGCCAGCGTGATGCTGACCCGGTTTTGCACCAGCACCTGCGCTTTGTCCAGATCCGTGCCGAGACGAAAGGTGACGGTGATCTGCACCCTGCCATCGCTGGTGGAGGAGGAGGACAGGTAGAGCATGTCCTCCACGCCATTGATCTCCTGCTCAAGCGGGGTGGAAACGGTCTCCGCCAGGGTCGCCGCGTCAGCGCCAGGGTAGCTGGCGGTGACCACCACGGTGGGCGGAATGACCTCCGGATACTGCGCGACTGGCAGGCCAAAGTAGGCCAGGCCGCCGAGCATGGTGATCAGGATGCTGAGCACCGCCGCAAAAATCGGGCGGTCAACGAAGAAGCGCGCAAAGCTGCTCATGCGGGATTACTCCTTGGCGTCCTCCAATTGCATCTCCGCCAGCGCAGGCTTCACCTTCAAACCATTGCGCACCAGCATCAGTCCGAGAATGACCACGCGATCATCCTTCTCCAGGCCCTTTCGCACCACGCGCAGGCCATCGATCAGCGGACCCAGTTCCACCGGCCGGTAAACCGCGTGATCCTCGCCGTCCAGCACCCAGACGTAGCTGCCGCCCTGGTCATCGCCCACCGCCATGTCGCGAATGAGAAGCCCGTCGTATTCGCCGCTGCCAGGGATGCGCACTTTGGCAAAGAAGCCCGGCGCCATCAAGCGGTCCGGATTGGGGAAAACCGTGCGTGCCAGGATGGTGCCCGTTTGCGGATTGATGGAGTTGTCCACAAAATCCACATGCCCGTGATGCGGCCAGCCTTTTTCACTGACCAGCGCCATCTCCGCCGGCACCAGGGAAAAGAGCGCGCTTTGCCGGACACCGTCGCGGAACATCTGCCGGTACTTTTGCGAGGAACGCTCGTCCACCTCCATGTAACAGTAGATCGGATCCAGCGCCATGATGGTGGTGAGCAGGGTGGCGTCCTGGCTGCCGCCCGTGACGAGGTTTCCCTCCGTGACCCGGGCGTAGCTGATGCGGCCGCTGATCGGCGCGCGAATCTGCGTGAATTCCAGGTCCAGCTCCGCGGTGCGCAAAGCCGCCTCCATCTCCCGCACGCTGGCTTCGCTCGCCGCGACGTTTTTGAGCCGGCGCTCGGCCTCCTCAGCCGAAATCGCCTGGCTTTCGCGCAAAGTCAGCGCGTTCTTGGCCTCCGCCGCCGCCAGTTCCGCGGCGGTTTTCACTTGCTGACGCATCGCCTCCGCGCGTTGCACCGCTGCCTCATAGGGCCGCGGATCGATGGTAACCAGCAGATCGCCCTGCTTGACCTCCGCGCCCTCCTTGAAACTCACTTTGGTCAGATAACCCGAGACACGCGCGCGGATCTCCACCATCTCGCGCGAGGCCAGGCGGCCGGTGTACTCATCCCATTCAGTGAGCCGTTTGGCGATCGGTTTGGCCACCGTGACCTCCGGCGGCGGAGGCGGCGCGGCAGCGGCGGGAGCGTCCGCGCGCCGGCAGGCAGGCAGGGCAAGCATCACCCCTGCCAGCCAAAGCAGCACCTGGCGGGGTCTGGACATGAAAACAAATGACATGGCGAAAACTACGAATTTCAACCGGTGCAAAACCATGCTCATATGTCATAATGCTCATGTTCAAACTGCATGACCAGCTTCAACGACCTGCAGCAAATTCGCGAATTCGTCCAAATCGCCGACTCCGGCAGCATCAGCGCGGCGGCACGCGTGCTCGGTCTGGCCCAGCCCACGCTCAGCCGGCATCTCGCCGCTTTGGAAACCCAGGCTGGCTCGACCCTGGTCCGGCGCGACACCCACAGCATGAGCCTGACCGCCGCCGGCCTGATTCTGCTGGATGAAGCGCGCAGCCTGCTGGCACAGGTGGACCGCATGAGCAGTCGCCTGCAGGGCGAGCGAGCCCGGTTGCGCGGCAGTCTGCGCATCGTCTCCGTCGTGGACATCGGCCAGTGGGTGGTGTCGCGTGTGCTCTCGCGCTTTCGCCAGCAGCACCCCGGCGTCACGGCCGAGCTGCACCTCATCAACCGCCCCATCCGTTTCATCAAGGAGGGCTTCGACTGCGCCATTCTCGCCGGCAGCTCCACGGACCGCCATTTGAGCGTGAAAAAAATTGCCGAACTGCCGCGCCGGCTGGTGGCGGCGCCCTCGCTGCTGCGCGCGCATGGCACACCGCGCCGTCCGGATGACCTCACCAGCCTGCCTTGGCTCGGCATCCTGCAGCCGCACTTTTATTCGCGCGACAATCTCGACCTGCACCGGGGAGGCAAATCCCTGAACCTCAAGCTGCCGCCCGTGTTGCTGCTGGATACCGTCACCGCTTTGCGCGAAGCCGCTCTCGAAGGCGCCGGCTTCACCATGCTGCCCGACTGGATGGTTGGACATGACCTTGCCGACGGCCGTCTCATGCAACTGCTGCCAGACTGGCGGCTGTCGCATTTCGACCTGCAAATCGCTCACGCGGCACAGGTGCCGCAGTCCGAACGCGTGCGCCGTTTGCTGGCGTTTTTGGAAGAGGAAATCCCGCGCGAAATCCGCCGTCTGACCCTGCCCGAGCCGTCCTGACGCCGGTGCGGCTGATCCGACCAAAGGCGCAGGACGGTGGTCCGATACCCGTAGAGCGTGGCGGCGAGTTGATTGCGCGGGTGACCTTGACGTTCGCCCAACCACAACGCGCACCAGACTTGACAGCGCACCAGCACAGCCGAGCGGCGGCGGTAGCCGCGAGACAGACTGCGCGGAACGAGTAGCCCTAGAGCGAAGCGGAAGGGTGAAGGAGCCGGAGGAGGCGACTGAATCAAAGCCGTACGGCCCCGCCTCATAACACACGCACAGTTCCCGGTGCGGATGGCCCAGCTTGCGCAGCAGCTTCTCGACCGAATGCAGGTCGCTGCTGATCATCCCGTGGTTGCGCACCTCACCGTCGCGCCCCGCCTCGGCAATGGCCACGGCGATCCTTTCCGCATGGACATCAAGGCCCAAATACAATACTTCTTTGCTCATATGATGTGGTGTGTTGGTTGCTCTTCATTCGGTTCGTCCGGCAAGGACCGCGCATCCTTCCCCGGACATGCGGACAGGCTTCGCCAGAAGCAGTCCGCGATTCCCATGCAGCCAGCACACCACGCCTGTTTCAATCAAACGTGCTGCGCTTCCTGCCTGCTCGCGCAGACTGGGCCGCAGCCATAAGGTCTCGCCCAACTAACAGCGACACTATTTCACAGTTGAACCCAGCCACCAACCAAACTGCATTCGCCATCATGAAAACATTGCTTCGCTCTATGCTTGTTTTGATAGTCGTTGTGTTCTATGCCCGTTGGCATGCCTCGACCTACCCCAAGAGTCACATTGCCACTCTGGTAAATGCAGGCAAGTTGCATTCTCGAGCTGTCCTTGGTTTTCTGTCAGTTACACGAGGATTAGATGGACTCTGGCAGACGCGAGACAGTAGCGACCCGAAAGTCGACTTGAACTTAGACTTTGGCATTCACAGCTGCACCGTGATCGAACACATGCCCGATGGAACCTCACGACATGCAAAGTTCACAGACCAGCGCAACCCGCCATTCGGTAATGGCATCGCCATACTCACGGATGGAGACCGCTATTTGACAGTTTACCCATCAGGCATCGTCCGCCTGGACATTCCTGATGGTCCCTGGACTCCGTTCATTGACAGTGCAGGCAGGAAGCAGCACAAACGGAAACAGAAGACTATTGACCTTGCCAGGGTTCCATGAAGTCCCTTGGCGCGGTCTTCAGCCTGAAGTTTGCGGACGGCACGCAGGAACTTGTGCCCGGCAGACCCTGAGCCGGCACAGCGCCAGACAAGTGGATGCCCGATAGGCTCGGGTGGCGACTTCAGCGAAAGTTTGCCGCCCGCATCCCGTCTCCACAGCATGCGCCACCTGCTTTTTGTCCTCGTTTTGCTCTGCGCCTCTGTCCTGCACGCGCAACCGCCGAACATCCTCATCATTCTCGCCGACGACTGCACCTACAACGATCTGCCGGTCTATGGCGGGGTGAATGCGAAGACTCCAAACCTGGACCGCCTCGCCAGTGAAAGCCTGGTCTTCACCCGCGCCTACGTCAGCGCCGCCATGTGCCAGCCCTGCCGCGCCGAACTTTACACCGGCCTGCATCCAGTGCGCAACGGCTGCGCCTGGAACCACAGCGCCAGCCGCCCCGGCACCGAGAGCCTGCCGCACCACCTCAAAGCCGCCGGTTACCGCACGGGCATCGCCGGCAAGGTGCACGTGCTGCCGGCGGAGAGCTACCCTTTTGAGAGCGTGCCCGGCTTTGATCCCAACTGCGTGCGCGCCCCCACCCAGGCGCATGACCTCGCCGGCGTGCGCGACTTCATTTCCCGCGACAAAGAACAGCCGTTCTGCCTCGTCGTCGCCCTCACCGAACCGCACGTACCCTGGGTCATGGGCGACGCCTCGCAGTATCCGCCGAAGAAAATCAAGCTGCCGCCCAACATCGCCGACACCCCGAAGACACGGCAGGACTTCGCCTCCTATCTCGCCGAGATCACGTACATGGACGGCCAGGTTGGTGAAATCCTTGCCACGCTGGAGCAAAGCGGCGCGGCTGCCGAGACGCTCGTGCTGTTCAGCAGCGAGCAGGGCTCGCAATTCCCCGGCAACAAATGGACCTGCTGGGACACCGGCCTGCACACCGCGCTCATCGCGCGCTGGCCCGGCAAAGTCGCCCCCGGCACCCGCACCGACGCGCTCGTGCAATACGCCGACGTGATGCCCACCTTGCTCGACCTCGCCAGCGTCAAAACCCAGGCATCGTTCGACGGCGCCAGTTTCGCCGCCGTGCTGCGCGGGGAAAAGCCAACGCACCGCGCCTACGCCTACGGCGCTCACAACAACATCCCCGAAGGCAGCGCCTATCCCGTGCGCACGGTCACGGACGGCGAGTGGCGCTACATCCGCAACCTCACGCCGGATGAAATCTACATTGAGAAACACCTCATGGGCCAGCTCGGCGGCAGCGCGGCGCACAACCCTTACTGGCCGACCTGGATGGCCACCGCCTTCGATCACCCGCGCACTTACCACCTCGTCAAACGCTACCTCACCCGCCCCGCCGAGGAGCTTTACCACACCAGCGCTGATCCGGCCGAGATGAAGAACCTCGCCGGCCATCCCGGGCACGCCGCCATCCAGGCCAAACTCAGCACCGAACTCGACCGCTGGCTCGCCGGGCAAAACGACCCCGGCATTCCCCTCGACACCCACGAGGCGCATCAAGCCGCCAGGCAGGGCAGGCATGACGCGCTGCCTGCGCGCTGATACGCCCGCTCCAATCGCACGATCTGCATAGACCACGACGCTTTACGGCGTTTCATGAGGCTCCCTCATGAAACGACCGTCCCTGTCTCTTGCCATTGCCCTCCTCCTGCTCGCCCGCGTCCAGGCCGCGCCGGAGCCGCTGTTTGATGGCAGGACATTTCAGGGCTGGCAGGGCAACACGGAAAAAACCTGGCGCATTGAGGACGGCGTCATCCTCGGCGGCTCGCTCGAAGGCAACCCGCGCAACGAATTCCTCGCCACCCGGCAGCGCTTCAAAAACTTCATCCTGCGCCTCGAGTACAAGCTCGCCGGCACGGAGGGTTTCGTGAACGGCGGCGTGCAGTTTCGCAGCCAGCGCAGCGACGACCCGCCCAATGAAATGATCGGTTACCAGGCTGACATCGGCGCGGGTTACTCCGGCCATCTCTACGACGAGTCGCGCCGCAAACGCATGCTCGCCGAGCCGGACAAGGCGCTCATCCAGCGACTCGAAAAACCCGGCGACTGGAACGCGCTCGAGATCCGCGCCGAGGACCAGCGCGTGCAGATCCGCCTCAACGGCACCCGCACCGTGGATTACACCGAGCGCGAGCCGGGCATCCCGTTGAATGGCCGCATCGCCCTGCAAATCCACGGCAACTGCAAGGCCGTCATCGGCTTTCGCAACATCACCCTCGAGCCGCTGCCGGATGTGATGGCGCCGGAGGGAGATCAAGTGCTGGAGCGCTTTGGCGAGCCGGGCTTGGAGACCTCCACACCTGCGCCTTTTGCCAACGGCCGCTTCGTTCCCCAGCCCAATGAAGTGATGGTTTTCACCGGCCAGGAAAACCTCGTGCGCGAGCAAAAAGCCGGTGAACTGGAGGCCCTGCTTGCCCATGGCTTCGCCGGCAAACAACCCCGCTTCCGCAGCATGGCCTGGGAGGGCGACACGGTTTACGAACAGTGGCGCGACTTGAACTTCGGCGACTGGAAAGCTCAACTCGACGCCGCCGGCGCCGGCATCGTCATCGCGCAGTTTGGCCAAATCGAGGCACTCGATGGCAAAGCGCGGCTGGCTGAATTTGCCTCAGCGTACCATCGGCTGCTTGATCAGTTTACCGCACGCACGCCGCGCTTGGTTTTGCTTTCGCCGATGCCCTTTCAACCGCATGCGCTGCCCCATGCGCCCGACCTGACGCAGCGCAACGAGGACGTGCAAGCCTACGCCGAAGCCGTGCGCCAGATCGCCAGACAGCGCGGCGCTTTGTTCGTGGATCTTTTCAGCGCGCTGCAAAACGATCCCCAAGCTGACCTCACCGACAACGGCCTGCATCTCAACGCGAAGGGTCTCAGGCATGTGGCCCGCCTCATCGCTCGCGAGCTCGGCGTGTCCAGCAGTGAATCCGATGACCTGAACCCCTTGCGCGAGGCCATCGTGGAAAAAAACCGCCTGTGGTTCGACTGCTGGCGCCCCGCCAACTGGTCCTTCGTTTATGGCGACCGTGTCACGCAGTTGTTTGGCAAACCGGCGGAGGATTATCCCTCCCTGCGCGAGAGCTTCGAGAGTCACAAGTCACTCATCGCCTGGCACGACGAGCTCATCCACACCACCGCCAACGGCAGGCCCTTCACGACCGCGAAACCAGTCGTCGCCCGCGCGCCTGAGCCCGCGCCCGAACCCGTGCTCACACCCGGGCAACAGCTAGCCGCGTTCACGGTGGCGGAAGGTTACGAGGTCAATCTCTTTGCCTCGGAAGCGTTGGGTGTGGCCAAGCCGGTGCAGTTCGCCTGGGATGAAAAAGGCCGCCTGTGGGTTGCCTGCTCGCCTACCTACCCGCACACGCTGCCCGGCGTGAAGCCCTCCGATTTTATCCTCGTGCTCGAAGACACCGATCACGATGGCGTGGCCGACAAAAGCAGCCGCTTCGCCGAGGGCCTCACCATGGTGCAAGGCGTCGAACCCAGCGCCAACGGTGCCTATGTCTGCGACTTCGACCGCCTCATCCACTTGATCGACAACAACGGCGACGGCCAGGCTGACGAAACGCGCGTGCTGTTCTCCGGCTTCGGCATTGGTGATACCCACCAGCTCGCCAACTCCATCAGCCACGGCCCCGACGGCGCGCTTTGGTTCACCCAAGGCCTGCACGCCTTTTCCCGGGTCGAGACACCACATGGTCTTGCCATCCTGGAAAAGGCCGGTCTTTGGCGGCTTGATCCACGCACCTTGAAACTCGAAAGCTATTTCAACGGCGGCAAAGCCGGACACAACTGCTGGGGCGTGGCCTTCGATGATTACCTGCAGGTCTTCCACAAAAGCGGCGACCGTCCGGCGGGCTACTTCAGCACGCCGGGCCTCATCCCTCTGCGCGACCCGGACGAGTACCATCCCACCGGCGCGCTGTTTGACACCAACCCGAAGACCACCGCGCTCGACATCATCGGCAGCAGTGCCTTGCCGGACGAAATCCAAGGCTGCGCGCTGATCGGTGGTTACTTCGGCGGCGTGGTCGAGCTGCACCGTTTCGAGGACGCCGGCTCCGGCTTCAAAACCACCCAGCTCCCGCGCCTACTCACCAGTTCCGACGCCTCGTTTCGTCCTGTCGATGTCAGTGTCGGACCCGATGGCGCCATCTACCTGTGCGACTGGTTCAATCCCGTCATCGGTCACTACCAGGCCAGCTACGCCGACCCGCGCCGCGATCGCGTGCATGGCCGCATCTGGCGCGTCAGCGCGAAAGGCCGCGCGCCGGTGCGGCAGCCCGAGCTGGCATCGATGAAAACCGCGCAGTTGCTGGAGCAGCTCCGCTCGCCTGAACGCTGGACCCGTTATCAAGCCAAACGCTTGCTGTTCCAGCGCGCCACTGCCGACAGCATCGACGCAGTCGATGCCTTCATTGCCAGGGAAACCGATGAGCGCGTGCTGATGGAGGTGTGCGGCCTTTACGAGGCCTGGAAAACGCCACGGCCCGAATTGCTCAACCGCCTGTTCGCCGCTCAGGACGGCCGCCTACGCGCCTACGCCGCGCGCATGCTCGGCCTCTGGCAATCATGCCTGCCTGATGCTCCGGCTCTGCTGGCCAAAGCCGTTCACGACGAGCATCCACGCGCCCGATTGGAAGCCGTGGTGGCCTCGGCGCGCCTGCCGAAACCTGAGACCGTCACCCTCACCACCCAGGTGCTTGACCATCCGGTGGATCCCTTCCTCGACTACGCCTTGAGGCAGGCGGTCAAAGCCCTTCAACCCCACTGGCAGCCCGCGCTGGCGCGGCTCCAATTCACAAACGCTGCACAAGCCGAGTTGGTGAAAAGCATCGCCAATGCCGCGCCGGAAACCGCGCACCCTGGCAAGGTGATTTACGACGCGCTCTGCCTGAACTGCCACCAGCCCGAGGGCAAGGGTTTGCCCGGCATCTATCCGGGCGTTGCGGCGAGCGACTGGGTCAATGGTGACACAGAGCGTTTGATTCGCATCGTCCTGCACGGCCTCAGCGGCCCCATTCAAGTCAACGGCCAACTGTTCACGCAAGCAGCGCCCCTGCCCATGCCGCCGATGGGCCTCGACGACCAGCAAACTGCCGACGTGCTCACCTGGCTGCGGCAAAATTTCGGCAACGACGCCGCGCCGGTCACCGCCGATGAAGTGCAAAAAGTCCGCGCCGCTCACAGCGACCGCGCCACGTTCTGGACTGAGGCCGAACTCCAGCGGCCTTGACGCCCTGATCTCAGGCGCGAATCCGTTGCATGAGAGCGCGCCCGGCATGCGTTGAGGCAGCACATGAAATCACTCTGCCTGCTGTTCCTCGCTCTCTGCCTTCCCGCGCTGGCGCTTGATCCCTCCAAGCTCGCTGCCATTCAACCTGCCATGCAGCAGGCGGTCGAGGCCAAACAGGCCGCCGGCATCGTCACCTTGGTGATGGAGCACGGCAGGATCGTGCATCATGAAGCCGCTGGCTTGGCCGATATCGCGCAAAATCGCCCGATGGAAAAGGACGCGCTGTTCTGGATCGCCAGCATGACGAAGTCCGTCAATGGCGCGGCGGTGATGACGCTCGTCGATGACGGCAAACTCAGCCTCGACACGCCCGCTTCCACTTGGCTGCCGGAGTTGGCAAAGGTGACTCTCGCTGACGGCTCCCAGCCGGAGAAGCCCATCACCCTGCGCATGCTGCTCTCCCACACCGCCGGCCTCGCCTTCCCGCCGCGCAAAGCCACCGACGGCGCGATTTCCCTCAAAGCCTACGTCGCCACGCTGGTCAAAGCGCCGCTCGCTTTTCAACCCGGCAGCGCCTACGAATACGGTTTCGGTCCCACCGTGGCCGGCCGCATCATCGAGATCGTCAGCGGCATGAAGTATGAGGACTACCTGCGCACGCGTCTGTTCGAGCCGCTCGGCATGAAGGACACCACCTTTCATCCGACCGAAGCGCAGCGCGCGCGCATCGCCAGCACCTACAAGATGGACGAAGACAGCAGCGAACTCGTGCCCGGATACAATCCCTTCGTCACCAGCGACGCCCGCGTGCAACGCGCGCCTGAGCCCGCTGGCGGCTTGTTTTCCACCGCCGCGGACATGGGCCGTTTCTACAGCATGATCGCCAACGATGGCGAACTCGATGGCAAACGCATCCTCAGCGCTGAAGCCGTGGCTGACATGCTCAAGCCCGTGACAGCCGGCGGGCAGCAGCTCAACTACAGCGGCGGCTGGATGCACAACACCCGGACACGCCGCGTCTGCCCGGCCATGCCGGTTGGCAGTTACGGTCACGGCGGCGCCTTCGCCACCAATGGCTGGGTCGATCCGAAAAGCGGCCTGGTCACGGTTTACCTCGTGCAGAACGTGCTGGTGCCCGACAGCGGCAAACCTCGCGATGCCTTTCAAAAACTCGTCATGGAGGCCGCTGGCATCGCCGTGAAAGCACCGCCCGCAGCGAAAAAGGGCAAGAAGTAAACGCGGCGCCACCCGGCCCTGCGGGGACTTTTCCGGGACGCTTTCCCGTGGCGGAGCGTAACCAAAGGCATGCCCGCCACACGGCGATTTCACACCACCGCCGCCTGCCTGCTCGCGATGAGCGTTTGCCTAGCACGTGCCCAGCCTGCCGCCGGGGACGACCCGCCGCCGCCAGCCGCCGTGAGCAGCATCGCGCCCGAGGAGCTGGAGGGTTTCGAGCACTACGCGCCGCAGATCCAGCAGTTGGTGCGCGATGCGCTGGCCCTCACCAAGCTGAACCTGACCTACACCTTCGGCTCCGCGAAGCCCAGACAAGGCGGCATGGATTGCTCGGGCACGATCTATTATCTGCTCAACGAACTCGGCCTCAAAGACGTGCCGCGACAGTCGGATCAGATCTGCGCCTGGGTGCAAAAAAACACGCTGCTGCATCGCACCGTGACAGTGGACTCGCACACGCATCCGGAACTCGCCGCGTTGCGGCCCGGCGACCTGCTCTTCTGGTCCGGCACCCATGAGGCCAGCAAGCGCGAGATCCCGGTGACCCACGTCATGCTGTACCTCGGCAAGTTGAAAAAGACCGGCAAGCCCATCGTCTTCGGTGCCAGCGACGGCCGCTCCTACCAGAGCCAGCGCCGCACCGGGGTGAGCGTCTTCGACTTCGCCATTCCTTCAGCGGCCAGCAAATCGAAGCTCTACGGCTACGGCCTGATTCCCGGCGCCGGCCGCATCAAAGTCGAAGCGCCAAAACCGCCTCAAACTATCGTCACGGCCCCTTCCAAAGTTGTTCCAGAAAAAGCGGATGCGGCCGCAGCCAACGAGGCAAACCGGATTGAAACCGTTCGCCGCGCCATCGTTGCCACCGAGTCATCGACCGTGACCAAGGCCACGCCCTCGTCCCCGCCCAGCGCCGCCAAAACAACACCCAAACCTTCGCCACAAGTCAAAAAGACGGCACCTCCACCACCGACCGTGCAGGAGCAGCTCAATCAAGCCGCTCAAGAATTGGGCGACTCGCTGCGCAAAGTCTTTTCCCGGTAGACCGCGCTTGCAACGCTCTTTGAGCAATCTCCCGCCGTTCCCCGCGTTCTCAGGTGGCATGAACCGCCTGCTCATTATTCTCGCCGCGCTTTGCCCGCTCCTTGCCTTTGGCGCGCCACCGAACTTCCTGCTCATCATCGCCGACGACTGCACCTACCGCGACATGGAGGTTTACGGCGGCCAGGCCAAAACGCCGCACCTGAACACGCTGGCGGACGAGGGCATGAAATTCACGCGCTGCTTCCAAGCCGCGCCCATGTGCTCGCCCACGCGGCATTGCCTCTACACCGGCCTTTATCCGGTGAAATCCGGCGCTTATCCGAACCACACCATGGCCCATGACTGGGTGAAAAGCATCGCCTCTTATTTGAACGAAGCGGGATACAGCAGTCACCTCTCCGGCAAGACCCACATCCAGCCGGTTAGCGTTTTCCCCTTCGAATACAGCAGCCTGCCAGGTGGCAACAATCCCGATCCCGCCGTCTTCGCCGAACTGCTGAAGTCCAGCACTGAAACCGGCAAACCCTTCCTTTTCATCGCCGCTTCCAACGAACCCCACAGCCCCTGGGACAAGGGCGATCCCTCCGTTTATCCGCCCGCCAGTTTGAAGCTGCCGCCCGTGCTGGCGGACTCCCCTGACACCCGCGAGGACTTCTCCAAATACCTCGCCGAGATCACTTACTTCGACGGCCAAGTCGGCGAACTCGTGCGCCTGCTCGATCAAAGCCCGCAGCGCGACAACACCCTCGTCATCGTGCTCAGCGAGCAGGGCAACAGCTTTCCCTTCGCCAAATGGACCTGCTACGATGCCGGCCTCGCCAGCGCCTGCATCGCGCGCTGGCCGCAGCAAATCCAACCCGCCGCCGTCAGCGACGCGCTCGTCGAATACATCGATGTCACCCCCACCTTCCTCGATGCCGCCGGCCTCGGCCGCCCGGACATGCTCGACGGCCGCAGCTTCCTGCCCGTGCTGCGCGGCGAAGCGAGCGAGCACAAGACCCACGTCTATGGCCTGCAAACCACCCGCGGCATCAATGACGGCAGCGACCACTTCGGCATCCGCAGCGTGCGCGACGGCCGCTACCGCTACATCCGCAATTTCACGCCCGAGGTCACCTTTGAAAACGCTGCCACCAGCGCCCCCACCTTTCGCACCTGGAAAAAAATGGCCGCCGCTGGTGATGCGCACGCCGCCCGGCTTGTGCACGACTACCAGCATCGCCCGGCCGAGGAACTCTACGACTGTGAAACGGATCCCTGGAACCGCACCAACCTCATCGACGATCCCGAGCTGGCCGCCGTGCGTGATGACCTCCGCGTCCGCCTCGATGTCTGGATGAAACAACAAGGCGACGAAGGCCAGGCCACTGAAATGAAGGCGCTGGAGCGCATGCCGCGCAGCGCCACCAAAGCGAAAGCCAAAGGCAAGGGTAAAGCCAAGGGCAAAAAAGAGAAAAACGCCGGGCTTCCTTGACCGCCTAGCGCCCGCCGCCTTCCGCTTCCGTCCAGCTCTTCCAGCCGCCCTTCAAGATCCGCACGTTCTCCAGCGGCAGGGTTTGCAGCAGCCGCTCCTTGATTTTGCGGCTCGCCTCGCAGCGTTCGCCGCCGCAGTAGATGACCACCGGGCGTTCGTTGGTTTGCAAGACCTCCAGCAGATGGAACAACTGCTGGTCAAAGTCCTGCTCGTTCAACAAGTGCGCGCCCGGAATGTGGCCCGCTTCGAATTGCTCGCGCGGCCGGGCGTCCAGCCAGAGGATTTCCTGGCCGGCCAGCTCGGCTAGAGTCGCCTCATCTTCGCGCAACGGTTCCTCCACCAGATGCCAGGCCGGCGCCAGCGGATGAAAAAAGTGCGCCGCCGCGCCCGCCGCCGCGCTCAGGGCCAGCAGCACCAGCGCCTGGCCGGAAGCCTTTGCCAGTCCGCCGCGCTTCATGGTTTGGCGGAAGCGGTGCCCGCCGGTTTGCGAAACACGCTGAAGAAGGCGAGCTGGCGCTGATACTTGGGTATCGTGCTGTCGGTCTCGATCTTCAGCGCGCCCATCAGAACTTCCTTGGTCGATTTCGGCTTGAGCCGGATGCGATACTCCCGCCCCGCCGTCACCTCCTCCACCTCAAACTCGACGTTTTCGCGTGTGCTGGTGACGCCGGTGATGCGCAGCGGCTTGTCGCCCAGCATCTTGATCACGCAGGTTTGCTCGTCAGCTTCGCCACCCAGCCACCATTGCAGCGTCTTCGGTTCGATCGACACCACGACCGGCACGTCCAGCACAAAAGGAATCACCCACTTCGGTTGCGCCGGATCATCGGTGCTGACCGTGACGGTTTTTTCATGACGCCCGACGAAACTGGACACCTTGAACTCGGCTTTGCCCGTGCCGCTGGCGCCAGCGGCATAGCTGTTCGCATCCAGTGACGAACTGAGGCAACTGCAGCCGCTTTCGATGCCAAGCACCTTCACCGGCTTCTCGCTTTTGTTGCGAAAGGTGAAAGCCACCTGCACCACCTCGTCCTCCGGTTTCGGCTTCACCTCCACCACCGTGCCATCGAGCGTCAACCCGGCCCGGCACAGGCTGGTTGTCAAAAGCAGGGTCAGGACAAGGCTGCGTTTCATGCGCCAAGTTAACGCAAATCGGCCAGCGCGTCCAATTTTCTGCCAGGCAAGCCGCCGCCCGGTCCTCCTCCGTCTTTATGGTTGCCAGGGGACGGCAGCCACGTAACATCGGGGTTCTGAATTTTTGACACTCCCGACACATGGATCAACCTCAAACTTCGGCTAAGGAGGCGAATACATTGGATCTCAAGCAAATACGACAAATCGTCGCGCTCATGGCGGAGAACGACCTGAGCTATTTCCACTTTGAACAAGAAGGCGCCAAACTGGAACTGCGGCGCGGCTCAGATTTCGAGGCCGCCAAGGAACTGCTCAAGGCGATGCCGGTGCCTGCCATGCCCGTGGCTGCCGCCGCCGCTCCCGCTGCGGTGGCTCCAGCGGCAGCCCCTGCCGCCGAATCCTCCGACCCTGCCGAGCCCGCCGGCCCCACCATCAACAGCCCCATGGTCGGCACCTTCTACCGCTCCCCCGCGCCCGGCGAAGCCTCCTTCATCAAGGTCGGCGATCCCGTGGACGAAAACACCACGGTCTGCATCATCGAGGCCATGAAGGTCATGAACGAAATCAAGGCCGAAATCCGCGGCACCGTCGCCCGCATTTTGACTGAGGACGGCAAACCGGTGCAATACGGCCAGCCGCTGTTCGAACTGAAAGCCTGACTCCCTCCCGCCGCCTTGACCGTCAAGGAAGTCAAGGAACCGTCGTCAAACAAGGTCAAAGACCGTCCACTGGTCACTGACCACCGATCACCCCCTCTATGTTTCGCAAAGTCCTGGTCGCCAACCGCGGCGAGATCGCCCTCCGCGTCATCCGCGCCTGCAAGGAGCTTGATGTCAAAACCGTCGCCGTCTATTCCGAAGCGGACGTGGATTCGATGCACGTCCACCTTGCCGACGAAGCCATCTGCATCGGCCCCGGCCCCAGCTCTGAAAGTTACCTCAAAATCAGCCGCATCATCAGCGCTGCCGAGATCGCCAACGTCGATGCCATTCACCCCGGCTACGGTTTCCTCTCCGAGAACGAGGAGTTCGCCGAGATCTGCGCCAAGTGCAAAATCAAGTTCATCGGCCCCTCCTCCCGCTGCATCTCCTTGATGGGCGACAAAAACACGGCGCGCGCCACCGCCCGCGCCGCCGGCGTGCCCATCACCCCCGGCTCGGACGGCATTCTCCAGGATGAGGAGGACGCCATGCGCGTCGCCCGGGAGCTCGGCTACCCGGTCATGATCAAGGCCACCGCCGGCGGCGGCGGCCGCGGCATGCGCCCCGTGCTCAACGAGGCCACGCTCGTCTCCAGTTTCCAGGCCGCCTCGATGGAGGCGATGAAGTGCTTCGGCGACGGTTCGATGTACATGGAAAAGCTGGTGGAAAAACCCCACCACATCGAGTTCCAGGTCGTCGCCGACAGCCACGGCAACGTCGTCCACCTCGGCGAGCGCGACTGCTCCATGCAGCGCCGCAACCAGAAGATCATCGA
>CAZKMS010000061.1:0-29059 GCA_964553805.1 uncultured Verrucomicrobiaceae bacterium | reverse complement strand
CTGAGGAAGTGTTTTTCGAGACGCTCAACGGTGCACTTTGAACTTGAACTCAAGCGCCATGGATGAACGTCAAGTTGCTAACACCATCGAAGTGGGCGCGCGCCTCAGTCAAAAACACGGATTTCAATACATCATCACCATGAATTCCGACCGGATTCCCTATGCCGACTTCTCCCAACGCTTTGACTTCGACAAGCACATCATCGATCCCCGCTTGACCGATGAAACCGAAACCGGCGGGCTATTCGGATTTCGCTTCGAGTCAGGGTCATCCAAGAAATGAGACGGGTCTGTGTGCCCTTGAGCGCCCGGGAAGAGATTTGTGTTTTAGGGGATCGGGCAGAAGGCCCGGATGACTGGGTGCAGGCAAGATGCCTGCACCACTCTTCTCAGGCAGAATGCCTGAGCTGCTTCATGCGAGCTACTTCTTGAAGTAGCCGCGCTGTTTGGCGCTGATGGGCATTCCGAGGATTTCCATCGCGCGCAGCATGTCTTCCCAGACTTGGCGTTTCACCTTCATGCCGTCGCCCATTTTTTCTTCGCGGAGGACGTAGGAGGGGTGGTAGGTGACGACGGTGGGGATGCCGCGCACTTCGTGTATTTTGCCGCGCAGGCTGCTGACGGAGCCGCTCAGGCCAAGGCCTTCGGCGGCGGTGGCGCCGAGGGCGATGATGCAGCGTGGCTGGATGATGCTGATTTCGGTGGTGACGTAGGGCAGGCAGGCGCGCATCTCCACCTCGGTGGGTTTGCGGTTGCGGGTGCCTTGGTCACCGCCACCTTCCTCCATGGCCGGGCGGAACTTGCAGATGTTTGAGATGTAAACGTCCGCGCGGCGCAGGCCCATGGCCTTGAGGATGAGCGTGAGTTTTTCACCCGCCGGGCCGACAAAAGGCTCGCGCTGGCGCTCCTCTTGGAAGCCGGGGGCTTCGCCAATGAGCATCAGGCTGGCCTCGGGATTGCCGACGGCGAAAACCATGGTGTCGCGCAAGGTGCCCAGCGCCCGGGCTTCCGGCGCTTGCTCGGCCAGCGCGCGCACGGCGGCGAGTTGTTCGGCCCGGGTGGCACCGGTCACGGGAAGCAGCAGCGGATCTGGCGGATCTTCGTTTACCGGTGATGGAGCGGGGGCATTGAGGACTTGATCTGCCTGCGCCTCGGCCTGCTGCAGGCGCTGCCCCGCCTTGGCTCGCAGCCCTGCCAGCAGCCGCAGTGAATCCGGCGCCAGGGCGATGTGAGTGACGCCCGACTCCCGCCGGGTTTCAAGGTGCTGGCGCAGCAGAGAGAGCGCGGCGGTGGAGGACATGCGAAGGCCGGTCAGTGCGCCAAAAACTCATCCAGCGCCACTTTGGTGATGCGATACTGGCTGCCGATCTTTTTGCCTTTCAAATCACCGGCTTCGATGGAGGAAATGACATCGGCCTCGCCCACGCCGAGCGCTTCGGCGACCTGGGCGGGTGTCATGATGTCGAGACCGACCGCCGCAGCGGCGCCGGGCAGCGAAGGAGGGGCGGCGGCAGCCGCCGCGCCGGCTGGCAAGGGTGGGGGAATGGCGGGATTCACGCTGAGTCCGCCCTGCGCCATCATTTGCTGGGCGACACCAAAACCGACGGCGAGTTCCGCCGCGGTGCCGGCCGCGCCGCCGCCACCTGCGGCCATGCCTTGGGCCATTTGGAATTTGACATAGTCGTTGAGGTTGCCGACCGCGCTCATGCTGGAACGCGCATCGATGGCCTTCTCGACCTCAGGCGGCACGCTGGCGTTTTCGAGGATGAAGCTGGCGATTTCGATGCCGTACTTGCCGCTCATCACCGGATTGATCAGAGGCAGCAGCGCCTCGCCGAGGTCGGAGTAGCGGGTGGCGAGATCGAGCACCGGTATCTTCGCGGTGGCGAGCGCGTCGGTGAACACGCTGACGATGCGGGAGCGCATGGTCTCAGCGAATTCGTCGAGGCGGAAATGGTGGTCGGAGCCGGCCACCTCGCGCAGGAAGAGCTTGGGCTCCACCACGCGGAAGTCAAAGGTGCCGAAAGCGCGCACCCGGACGATGCCGAAATCCGCGTCGCGCATCATGATGGGGTTGCTGGTGCCCCACTTGTTGCCGGTGAAGAGGCGGGTGGTGACGTAATAAACGTCCGCTTTGAAGGGGCTCTCGAAACCGTATTTCCAGCCTTTGAGGGTGGAGAGGATGGGAATGTTGTCGGTGCTCAGCGTGTGCTTGCCGGGGCCGAAGGTGTCGCCGAACTGGCCGAGGTAAACAAACTGCGCCACCTGGCTTTCGCGCACGATGAGCTGGGCGCCGCGCTTGATTTCCTTGTCGTCGTCCGGGAAACGGAAAGAAAGGGTGTCCCGGGAGTCGTCCGTCCATTCGATGATTTCGAGGAACTGGCCCTTCAAGTAATTCATGATGCTCATGGCGGGAATCGAGTAAGGGTTGAGAACTGGCTGGCGCGTGAAGACGCAGTGCCAGCATGGCGTGCTTTGTTGCGAATGACAGAAAAATTTTCGTCAGCCTGCGAAGCTCTTCGCGGGCACGCCGGTGGCGCCCGGGCGGCAGACAAAAAGGCGGCCCGCCAAGGTCTCATCGAGCCCCGGCTT
Organism: uncultured Verrucomicrobiaceae bacterium; assembly: GCA_964553805.1. Classification (GTDB taxonomy): domain Bacteria; phylum Verrucomicrobiota; class Verrucomicrobiia; order Verrucomicrobiales; family Verrucomicrobiaceae; genus JAGRPD01. The sequence goes on along the minus strand of CAZKMS010000061.1, from coordinate 26,467 downwards.
GATGCCGGTGGTCACATAGAGATCGCCCAAGTCCGGACCGCCAAAGGCGCAGGAAGTGGTCTCGATGCAGGGAAAGTCGATGCGCTCCAGCACCTTGCCGGCGGCTGGATCATAGCAGATCACCTTGCCTCCGTGGCAGAAGGCGATCCAGAGCCGGTCCGCGCAGTCGATGGTCATGCCGTCCGGGCTGGCGGGATCACTGGCGGTGTCCCAGACCACGCGCTCGCCGGAGATGGCGCCGGCAGCGACATCGAAGTCGAAGGCGCGCACTTTTTTGCTCGGCGTGTCGATGTAGTACAAGGTGCTGCCGTCACCGCTCCAGGCCAGCCCGTTGGAATTGGTCACCGGGCCAAACTTTTTCTCCACGCGCAGGTCGGGATGCAGGCAGTAGAGCGCGGCTTCGGGGCGCTTGTTCAGGCAGATGGTGCCCGCCCACAAACGTCCGGCGGGATCGCACTTGCCGTCGTTGAAACGGTTGTCCCGCAGGTCCGGCTCAGGATCGGCAATGGGCGTGCTGTTGCCGCTGGCGGGATCGAGAAAGAAGAACCCGTCATCGCCGGCCCAGACCAGTCCGCCGCGCGCGCGCGGCGCCACCAGGCCGACACGCTGGCCCACGGGCCAGACCTGCTCCGTCTTCGAAGCCGGATCGTAAGCCACGATGGCGTGGCCTTCGATGTCGACGTAAAAGAGGCGATCTTCATGCCACAGCGGGCCTTCGCCCCACTGCGACACCCGGTTTCCGACTGCTTCTGGCTGGATCATCATCCGCATCAAACATGGGAACACCGGGCTGAAAACCCGAAACTTCACAAAACCTTCGCCGCATGGCCGGTCGTCCATTGATTTGCAAAGCCGGATGGCGGGGCCAAGGTGGGGCGCATGACGATGGATTTGGCTTCTTCTTTGACCGCGCTGCTGGGCGCGGACCGTGTCTCGACCGCTGAGGCGGATTTGCGCACGCACAGCACGGACAAGTGGTTTGCCGCCAGCGCGCCGGAGGTGGTGGTGTCGCCGCAGAGCACGGAGGAGGTGGCGGAGTTGCTGCGCTTTGCCTCGGCTCACGAGTTGCCAGTGACACCTCAGGGCGCGCGCGTGGGTTATGTGGGCGGCGCGGTGCCTGCCTGTGGTGGCATCGCGCTCAACCTGATGCGGCTGAACCGGATCCTGGAGATCAATACGGCGGATGGCGTGGCGGTGGCGCAGCCGGGGGTGATCACGGCGGATTTGCAGGCAGAGGCAAGGCAGCGTGGCTGGTTTTACCCGCCGGACCCAGCGAGCCTGCGGGAATGCAGCATCGGCGGCAACATCGCCACCAACGCGGGCGGTCCGCGCTGCCTGAAATACGGGGTGACGCGGCACTACGTGCTGGGTTTGGAGGCGGTGCTGGCGGATGGCACGGTCATGCGTGCCGGCGGGCGCTGTCACAAGAACAAAACGGGCTTCGATTTGGTCGGGCTGATGGTAGGCAGCGAGGGCATGCTCGGCGTTGTCACCGAGGCGACACTGCGCTTAATTCCGCATCCGCCGATGCGGGCGATGTTGTCGGTGGGTTTCACGGACTTCGCCGCCGCCGCGGCAGCGGTGCAGGCGGTGCTGGACGCGGGCTTTTTGCCGTCGGCGCTGGAGATCGCAGACAGGTTCACCCTGCGCGCCGCCCGCGAGTATCTGGGGGCTTCGGTGACGCCGGAAGGCGACGCGCATCTGCTGGTGGAACTGGATGGTCAGGAAGAGTCGGTGGCATGGGAGCTGCGCCGGGTGGCGGACCTCGTGCGCGGTCTGGGCTGTGTTTGTCTGGAGGAGGCGCTGGGCGAGGAAGCCTGCGAGCGTTTTTGGAAATTGCGGCGCGAGTTCAGTTACAGCCTGCGCAACACCGGCCTGATCAAACTCAACGAGGACATCGTGGTGCCGCGCTCGCGTCTGGTCGATCTCGTCGAGTTTGCGGAGCGCTTGCAGGCGGAATACAACTTTCCCGTGGCCAGTTTTGGTCACGCTGGAGACGGCAACATTCACGTCAACATCATGGTGCCGACGATGGAGGATGAGGCGGTGCGCGAGCGGGCGGAAGCGGCGCTGGACAAGCTGTTCCGGCAAGTGATCGCCTGGAAAGGGGCGATCACCGGCGAGCACGGTGTGGGTATTGCCAAGCGGCGCTGGTTTGAAGAAGCGATGAGTGAAGGCGCGCTGGCGGCGCATCATTTGCTGAAGCGCGCCTTTGATCCGAAGGGCATCCTGAATCCAGGCAAATTTTTGCGAACCGCTCGCGAAGCAGCCGAAGCTTGCGTAGGAGCGTAAACAAGCTTATCGAGCCCACCCTGGTCTCCTTCAAAACCATCCACTAACCTCACACCCATAGCACACCATGGCCTACACTCTGCCTGACTTGCCTTACCCATCCAACGCGCTGGAACCCCACATCGACCAGCAGACCATGGAGATTCACCATGGCCGTCACCACAACACTTATGTGACCAATTTGAACAACGCCCTCGCCGGCAAAGCCGACCTTGAGGCGTTGACCATTGAGGACTTGTGCAAAAACCTCGACAAAGTGCCGGAGGACATCCGCAGCGCGGTGCGCAACAACGGCGGCGGCCATTACAATCACAGCCTGTTCTGGACCGTCATGGGTCCGAATGGCGGCGGCGCTCCCAGCGGCGATCTGGCCAAGGCGATTGAGTCCGCTTTCGACTCCTTCGATGCTTTCAAAGAGGCTTTTGCCAAAGCGGGCGCCACCCGTTTCGGCTCCGGCTGGGCGTGGCTGGTGGTGAAGGACGGCAAGCTGGCCGTGACCTCCACCCCGAACCAGGACAACCCGCTGATGGACGGCTCCGGCACTCCGATCCTCGGCTGCGACGTCTGGGAGCACGCCTATTACCTGAAGTATCAGAACAAGCGCCCGGATTACATCACGGCTTGGTGGAACACCGTCGATTGGGATGCGGTCGCCAAGCGTTTCGCGGACGCATAAACCGATCCGACCGGTCGAGTCCACCCTTCAACCAAAGCGCGGAGCGGGTTTCCCCTCCGCGCTTTTTCATTCATGGCGCCGGGTGAACCTCAAAATCGCCGCCAAGAGCGAGGTGCAGGTTGATGCGGTTTTCGAGGCGGAGGCGGTGAAGGGTGAGTTGCTGCGAGCGCAGGCGGACGACGCTGTTTTGCGCGGTCAGCACCGTCAGGAAGTCGCCGAGACCGCCGGCAAAATCGGCACGCGCGGCCTCGTCGGCTTCGCGGGCCAGCTTGAGCGCGGTCTCGACCGCGGCAGCACGCTCGGCCAGCAGACGCTCGGCGGCGAGGGCGCTTTCCACCTCGCCAAAGGCATCAAGCACGGTTTGTTGGAGGCTGGCGAGGGCTTCACGTTCTCTGGCACTGCGGGTTCGCGCCTCGGCGAGGATTTGGCCGCCGGTGAAAATGGGTTGCACGACATTGCCGGCGATTTGCCAGACCCCGAAGTCGGAATTCAGCAGCTCGCTCAGCTCGCCCGTGGCCGTGCCGCCGCCTGAGGTCAGCGTCAGGCGGGGAAACACGGCACGGCGGGCCTCGCTGAGACGCTTGCCGGCGGCGGCAAACCGGCGCTCGGCGGCGAGCACATCCGGACGCCGCTGTAGCAATTCGGAGGGCAGGCCGACGGGAGGCTTGGCGGGAACCGGGGGCAGGGTGGCGGTGTTGATCCTGCCGGCGGGGTAGCTGCCGATCAGGATCTCCAAACGGCGGCGGGCGCTGTCAAGATTTTGCTCGCGTTCCAGGCGCGCGGCGCGCGCGGTGGCGACATCGGTCTCGGCCAGCCGCACCTGGGAGGCGCTGCCGCCCTCCGCTTGCTGGCCGCGGGCAAAACGGTCGCGCACCGTGTCGGCGGTGCTTTGAAAAGCGGCTTCGGTTTCGCGGGCCAGCCTGACTTGGGAATTTTCTTCGGCGATGCTGAACCAGGCGCTGGCGACACGGGCGGCGAGCGAGGCGCGGGCGGCTCGAATGTCCTGGGAGGCTGCCTCCGCGTCAGCGAGCGCGGCGGATTGACCGGCGCGGATGCGGCCCCAGACGTCAATTTCCCACTGCGCGCCAAGGTTCAGATTAAACTGGTTGAAGATGTTGGAGAACACCGCGTTTTGCTCGCCTCCGCCACCTTCAGCACCTTGGCCGCCGATCGGAAAGCCGATGAAGTTCTGCTTTTGGCGATTGGCATCGAAACTGAGATCGGCATAGGGCAGGGCGGCGGCGCCAGCGATGCGGACCTGTTGCAGTGCTTGATCGTAACGGGCGATGGAGGCGCGCAGGTCACGGTTTTCGTGGAAGGCTTGGTCGATGAGTTGACGCAGGCGGCTGTCTTTGAAACGGCCGACCCAATCCGAGTCCACACCGGCCCGGCCGGTGGGGGAGGCGTGCCATGACTCAGGGGTTGGCAACTCCGCCTCGGTGATCCGGTTCTTCGGGGAAACAGCTCCGCAACCTGCAATCAGCAGGCTGCCAGCCATTGCACGGACGATGGTGAGAAAGTCTGTCGAACGTCTTTTCAAATCGGCGGGGACATTGCATAGCTTCGGGAAGCTGTCGAGCCGCGCGATGCGCATTTCGGGGTCAACAGAAAACGAGGCGCCGGGCACTCGGTCCCGACGCCTCGCCACACACAACAACACAGCCCCAAGGCTGCCTTGTTTTTCACCAGCGGAATCGTAAGCCGCCGGTAAATCCAGTATATTCGTCGCCAAAATCCACTCCGAGCCCGACATCAAGCTGCTTGATGAGGCGGAGGTAGGCGGACACATCGATGATCGTGCTGCCAAAATCGTCGGAGCTCGTCAGGGTCACCCCGGTCTGCAATTCGAGGATGTCGATCGGCGCGAAACGCAGAGCGGGGCGGACGTAAAAGGCGCCTTCAGTGAAGCTGATGCTGTCCTTGGTGGCGTCCATTTTGCCGTAAAGACCGCCGGCTTCCGCGACGATGTGAAGGCGGGAGATGATGGGCAGGTAAAGTCCAGCGCCAAGCGAGGCGTAAGTGAAGTCGTATTCCTTGGCAGTGCTGCCGCTACCGCCTTTCGACCAGCCAAATTCCGCTTTGAGGAAAAGCGGCTTGAACAATTGGACGCTTAGCGTCACGGCCAGGCCATGGGAGCCGTCCAGGGCGTCATTGTCAGGGTTGCGATACTGGTAACCACCCTCGAGGAAGCCGTAACTGAGCATGTTGCTGCCTGGAGAGGAGTAACTGGCGTCGCCGGAAGGCATCGCTGAATAGTCTGAGGAGCCGTAGCTCATGTCGCCTCCACCATAATAATCATACTGCGAGGGTGGAGGCGGCGGTGGGGCTGGTGGCATGGTGGGCATGGACCCCATGCCGCCCGACGGGGCTCCGTAATATTGAGCCAGGGCAGGGGAAGCAGCTAGAATAAGCAGGAAAGAAAGTGAGCGCCTCATGGCAAAAGGCAGTAAGTGTTAATAATTCAAGTAACTTAAATATATGCTGTTATTCACAATGGGCGCAAGTCTTTTTTGTCATTGTGGAATTTTTGACTTATCCACCATTTCCAAAAACGACTTCAGCATCGTGGTCTCAGAAAGTGGTGGATGCTGCGGCCTTTACTCGTATGATTTAGAAAGCCCCCAATTGATGCCCACTGAATTCGATATTTCCTATGCTCTGGAGAACACCAACGTCATTCATGAGCCGGATCGAAGAATCGACACCTTCGGTTCGACGCGGTTTGAGTTCACGCTGGTCTCGGAGTTGATGGACAGCGTGGATGCCGTGCGGGTTCGCGACGGCAGCATCGAGGCGGAGAAACCGCTTATTTTGCGGCCGGACGGCTTCAACGGTTATGATTTTGAGGGATTCGGCCCGGGGGCACAGGCTTTTGGCAACTGGTTGCGGCAAAACGCGGATCGGCTGGCGATCCTCAAGTATGGTTTTCGCTTCAAAAAGAATGACATGAGCGAGCATGTGCTGCATGAGTCCATGGACGAGGTGTGCGGGAAGTTGGTGGCAGACACCCGGCGCTCCGGCAATCCGATGCGGGCGGTGATTCGCGGGGTGGATGACGCCTGGGAGGTCTGCCTGCTGAAATTCACCGTGGAGATGATCGAGAAGTCCCAAGGCATCAATCTTTTCGACTTCAAACGGCGCGGCCTTTTGTGAGAGGCTTGAAACCCGGTTTTTCTGCGGACGCATCATGGCCCGAGCGCAGTTCAAATTGCTGATCTTCTTCACCACGGCGGGCATTCTCCTGGCCAGCGTGGCGACGGCTTGGTGGTTTTATGCGCGGGTGATGCGGCCGGAGATGCGGGTGAAATCGGAGATCGCTCAGATTGAAAAGAGCGATCTGCCCAGAGTGGATCCGGGAGCGCGGCGTTTTGATGCGGCGGTGGATGAGATTCGCGAGGGCCGCCTGGATGCGGGGCGCGAGGCGCTTTACAACCTGTTGCGGCAGTTTCCGGAGTCCCCCACCTGCGTGGAAGCCCGGCGCATCATCGGCGAGATCAATCTGGACCGTTTGTTTTCGCCGACCTACCTGGAGGGCAAGGTGGACTACATTGTGCAGCCGGGTGATGCCGGCTTGCTGGCCATCGCCAACAAGCACAAGGCCAGCCTGGATGCCATCACTCGCCTGAATGGTTTGCGCAGCAACGTCATTCATCCCGGCGACCACCTGCTCATCATGCCGATGGACTTTGATTTTGCCGTGCATGTGGCGGACAAGAAGATCGTGGTGCTGCGCCAGGGACGATTCTTCGCCGAATACCTGGCGGCGAACATTCAGTTGCCGCAGGGATTCCGTCTGCCGGCGCAGTTGAAACTCGGCACCAAGAGCGCCAGCGCGGGCGGCAAGACGGTCAGCCCGACGGAGGGCGGATACCTCGAGGCGGACAAGTGGATCCCAGGCAGCCGGCCGGGCGTGGTCATTCGCACCGAGCAGCCCGCCCGGGCGATACCCGTGGGCGCCCCCGCCGAACCGGCCTCCGCGGTGGAGCCGGTGATTGAGACAGGCATTTTTCTGCGTCGTGAAGACATGGAAGAAGTGTTTGCAATGGCGCGCAGTGGCGCCTCACTTACCCTGGTGACCAGCGCCTCGTGGTAGCCTCGCCGCCGCCTCTTTTATGAAACAAGTTTTGGACTTCGAAAAACCCATCCTCAAGCTGCGCGAGGAGATCGAGGAAGCGCGCGCCCGTCAAGAAGCCAAGCCCAATGACAAGCAGGCGCAAAAGATCGTTGAGATGGAGCAGCGCCTGGAAACGTTGCAGCGGGAGACTCACGCCAACCTCTCCCCCTGGCAGCGCGTGCAAATTTCCCGCCACATCAACCGGCCTTACATGCTCGACTACGTCAAGCATGCCTTCGATGACTTCACGGAACTGCACGGCGACCGCCACATCGGTGATGACAACGCCATGCCGGCTGGTTTCGCCACTCTCGGCGGCCGGCGTGTGCTGTTGGTGGGGCATCAAAAAGGCCGTGACACCAAGGAAAACCTGCTGCGCAATTTCGGCAGCGCCCATCCGGAGGGCTATCGCAAGGCGCTGCGCTTGATGCGGCTCGCGGAAAAGTTCGGCTTGCCGGTGGTGGCTTTGATCGACACGCCTGGCGCCTTTCCGGGCATCGGGGCGGAGGAGCGCAACATTGCCGAGGCGATCGCTTTCAACCTGCGCGAGATGATGCTGCTGCGCACGCCGGTGGTGGCGGTGGTGATCGGCGAGGGTGGTTCCGGCGGCGCCCTTGGCATCGGCGTGGCGGACAAGGTGCTGATGATGGAGAATGCCTACTATTCCGTCATCAGTCCGGAAGGCTGCGCGGCCATTTTGTGGAAACATCGCGAGCACGCCCCCGAAGCCGCGCAGGCGCTGAAGCTTAGCGCGCCGGATTTGCTCAAGCTCGGCATCATCGACAAAGTCGTGCCTGAGCCGCTTGGCGGTGCGCACCACGATCATGAGGTGGCAGCGGCCGCGCTGAAAAGCGCGATTCTCGAAGCTTTGACGGAATTGGAGACGCTGGTGCCGGAGCAATTGCTCAGCCAGCGCTATGAGAAGTTCCGCCGCCTCGGCCAGGTCGAGGGCGCCTGAACGGTTGCGGCGCTTGGCAGACGCGCCGCCTTTAACCGGCGGCGCGCAAAAGCTCAGCGACGACTTTTTCCACCGTGATGCCTTCGGCTTCAGCGCGGTAGTTGACGAGGATGCGATGGCGCAACACGGGCGCGGCCATGCTGCGAATGTCGTCGAGCGTCACATGCGCGCGGCCGGCGAGCAAGGCACGCGTCTTGCCGCCGAGCACCAGGCACTGGCTGGCGCGGGTGCCAGCGCCCCAACTGACCCATTCGTTGACGTAATCCGAACTGCCCGTTCGTTTTGGTCGTGAGGCAGCGGCGAGGCGGACGGCGTAGCGGGCCACATCCTCAGCCACAGGCACCTTGCGCACGAGCTGGTGGAAGCGCATCAAATCGGCGCCGGTGAACAGAGTCTGCACAGGCTCGCCACCGATGGACGTGGTCTGCGTGACGACGCCAACTTCCTCGTCCTCGCTGAGGTAGTCGATGACGATGTTGAGCATGAAGCGGTCGAGCTGGGCCTCCGGCAGCGGGTAGGTGCCCTCCATTTCGATCGGGTTTTGCGTGGCGAGCACAAAGAACGGCTGCTCCAGCGGCAGGCTTTGTCCGGCCACGGTGACTTGGTACTCCTGCATCGCCTCCAGCAGCGCGGCCTGGGTTTTTGGCGGTGTGCGGTTGATCTCGTCAGCCAGGATCATGTTGGCGAAGACGGGTCCTTTTTTGAACACGAGTTCCTTGCCATGCTCGGTGTCCTCCAGCAGCTCGGTGCCGGTGATGTCGGAGGGCATCAAATCCGGGGTGAACTGGATGCGCTGGAAACTCAAGTCGAAGACGCGCGCCACGGTTTTGACCAGCAATGTCTTGGCCAGTCCCGGCGCGCCGGTGATGAGGCAGTGGCCTCCGGCGAGCAGTGCCACCAGCATTTCCTCCACCACCGCGCGCTGACCGATGATCACTTTGCCGACCTCTGCCATGATGCGCCCGCGCGCAGCCACCAATTGCTCCACCAGTTGCTCGTCGCTGAATTCGCTCATAAAACCAGTTCACACCAACCGCGCCAAGGGCGCAATCTTTCCCCGGACACAGCAAATAATATTCCACCAAGCTCAGGCGAAGCTGAGGCCCATGCGCTTGAGATACTGGCGGCGGGCGATCACGAGCAGCAGTCCGAGCGCGAGCAGAATGGCGGCATGCCAGATCCAGCCGGGCATGCGCCAAGGCGGCAGGGTGGTGAGGATGTGGATGTCCGAGGGCGGTGAGAATTTGCCGCGCTCATCGACGGCCATCACGCGCAGTTCGTATTGTCCGGCCGGGCGCAAACCGGTGAGGCGCACCCCCACCTTGCCGGGCTCAGGCGCGATGGGCTTGATCCCCGGCATGGGCTGCCAGTCACGGAAGGTCATGCCAGTGGAGGGCACAAACACATGGCGGGCGCCCTCGACTTGGTAGCTCTGCGGCGGCGAGTCAGGGTTCGGCTGTTCCCACACCAGCTCCAGGTAGTCCTTGCCGCGCTGGGTGATTTCGATGCCGTCGATCTTGCCGTATTTTTTTGAGAGCTGTTCTTCCGGCAAAGGGGCGCCGAAGGTGCTGAGGTAGCTGAGGACAGCGGCGGCCTGGGGATTGAGCTTGCCCATGGCTGTGACGGCGTTGTCGGGGTTGACTGCGGACGACGGTCCGACAACCGCCTTTGCAACGACGGGCGCGGGAGGCTGGTCGGCAGGAGCTTGCGGCACCTCCGCGACAGCGACTGCTTTCGGGCGCGCCACCCTGCCGCCTTTGCTGGCGGCAGCCACCGCCGGTTTGCCGGAATCCTGGCTCTTCATCTGCGCCACATTGGGGTCGATGAAGGTGGCTTGCGCGTCCAGTTCGATTCGATTGCCATCTCCCGACAACACGACCCGTCCCTGATAGCGGCCTGCTTTCGTGCTCTCGACCTCCAGCAGCAACTGCCGTGTCAGGCCGGGAGCCACACTGAGGGACTTTTCCTCCTCGGGGACGCGAAAGGGAGGCGGCACCTGAATCGCCAGCACGGCCGCCATGCCGCCGTGATTGGCCAGGACCACGGTGGCGCGTCCTGTTTCTCCTTGAGACCGAGAGCCAAACTGCAGCACCTGCGAGGTGGGCGCCACCAATTGCACTTGCGGCGGCTCGGGCGCGGCTCCCAGGGTGAGGCGCTCGCTGAGAATGCCGTCGGTGAAGGACACGTCGCCTTGAAAGGCAGTCACGTCATCGCCGGCAAGCGTGAGTTCGACTTCCTTGAGTTGGCCCGCCGGGATTTCGATTTCATCCGGCCCCTGCAAGCGCTCCGGACGCAGCAAACGAATGCGCATGGGTTCCTTCGTAGCGTTGGCGACGCGCGTTTTCACCCAGCGCAGGCCACGCTCGCGGGAATACTCCATCTGAGCGCGCCCGGGACTAACGATGAAAGGCTGCTCGCACTGGAGCCAGAGACGCACGCGGCTGGCTTCATTGCCTTCTTGCAGCACGACTTCATTGCTCAACACACCGGGGTGGTCCGGCGTCACCAGCAGCGCGATCTCGGTGCTTTCACCGATGCCGAGTTCCAATTGTGGCGGTCCCAGCCATGGCGGCGGCCAGGTGAGATCCGCTTTGAATGGGCCGATGCCATGGTTGGCGACCGTCAGTTTGGCCAATGCCTGGGTGCCGGGCAGGACGCGGCCGAACATGGCTGGTTTGAGCACCACCAGGCGCGGTTCCGCCCGGCGGCCAATCAAAGAAATGCGCCCAGGCGCGGAGAAGGGGCCTTCACCGATGCGGCAGGCGTAAGTGAACTCGTCGAGGAGGTGTTCCTCGCCGCCGGTGTGGGTGTAGGTGACGAGCGCCTTGTGGCGTTCCGTGGGATGCGGGCGAATCGATCCCAGCTTGCCGAATTGTGGCGCTTCACGGATCAGAAAACGCAAGTCACTGACCACGACCGCCGCGGCATCGAGTTCGACATCGACGCTGCGTCCTGCGACAAAGCTGACCTGCGCCGGTTTGACCTCCGGACTCAGCGCATTGACTTGCTCCATGCGCCTCTCGTCTTTTTTCTCACTCTCCTTGTCGCGTTTTTTGCCGGGAATCAGTTTGATGTCCGCCAGCGCGCAAGGCGCCAGCAGCAGAGCCAGTACGAGCAGACGCGGCGTGGTGGCGGAGAGGGAAACGGGGGTGGAAGACTTCATGAGGCCTGAGGCAGGTCGATCAGGCGGCGCCGCAGCATTTCGAGCGCCGCTTGGGAAGTCAGCAATTTAAACCGGTCCCGCGTGCCTGGAAAGAAAAGTCTGCGACAAATCGTATCGCGCCCCAACGAAGCCAGAGCGACAAAAACCGTGCCGACCGGCTTCTCTTCGCTGCCGCCGCCGGGGCCGGCGATCCCAGTGACTGCGAGCGCATGGTTCGCCTCCGCAACCCGCAGGCAGCCCTCCGCCATGGCGGTCGCCACGGGCTCGCTGACCGCCCCGTGACGCATCAGCAACTCGGCAGGCACACCGAGTTCGCGTACCTTGGCCTCGTTGGCGTAGGTCACAAAACCGCTGCCGAACACCGCCGAAGCGCCGCTTACATCGGTGATGCGGGCGGCAATCTGGCCGCCGGTGCAGGATTCGGCAGTGGCCAGCCACTCACCCCGTTTCGCCAGCAAGTGGACCACGACCTCCTCGATCACGCGCCGATCCTCCGAGAGGATGAAATCACCGAGCCGGTCGCGCACCAGCGCCGCGCCTGCGTTGACCGCCCCGGCGGGACCTGACAACCGCACATCGACATCCCCCCGCCCGATGCAATAACCCAACTCCAAACCCTCACCCGCCATCGCCTCAAGATCGCGCTCAATGTGCTCGACAATGTCCGATTCGCCGATGCCAGTCAGTTTCAAGTAGAGCACCGCGCCTTCTGCTGAAGCCGGGTGCAGTTCCTTCAGTTGCGGCTCGACAAAACTCTCCACCATCGGCTTTAACTCGCGCGGCGGTCCGGGCAGCAGAAAGAAATGACAGTCCCAGCCACGCTCAGCGCCGAGTGCTGCTGGCAGGTAAAGGCCGGGCGCGGTGCCAAAGGGGTTGTCCAGAACACGCGCCCCGCGCGGCACCATGGCCTGCCGCAGATTGGAGGGACTGGGTTCGCGTCCGCGTTTCCGGAAGTAGCTTTCCAAGGCCGCCACCACACCCGCATCGAGATCGAGCGGCAGGCCGAGCAGACCGGCGGCGATCTCGCGCGTCACATCGTCATTGGTCGGCCCCAAACCGCCGGTGGCCAGCACCACGTCGGATCGCGCGGCGGCTTCGGCCAGCACCTCCCCGATCACCGCACCATCGGGAACGACGGTCTGCCGCGCCACGCTCAGACCCAGGGCCGCCAGCCGCTGTCCGAGCCAGGCGGCATTGGTGTTGATGGTATCGCCGAGAACGAGTTCCGTGCCGGTGTTGATGAGTTCGATGCGCATGAAAATGTCGCATCAAATACGCCGTTGGAAGCGGACCGTCCAGCGGCCGATTTTTTCTCGCCATGCCGCCCGCTTTTGGACCGTCCCATGGCAGGGAGCTGCTGTGTCAGCGCTGAGGCCAGACGTCCCGCGCTGACCGCCGGGGTCTGCGACCGCGGTGGGATGGTGCAACGGGCGCGGGGGCGGCCGGCCTTACAGAGGCCAGCTACAGCCCAAATCTCCCCCAATAAAACCGCCCGCCTACGCCCGGTTTTATTGGGCCCCCCTCCTTGCGTTTCCGACAGGGCGGCGTTTGACCAGCGCCAAGCCGCTGCAACTCAAACCGCGCTTTCGCGGAGAAAGGCTGCCGCTTCGGAAAAATTTTCACGCGAAATTGTCTTGCCCGGTTGCTAGAATGTCGGTATCTTCCCGTATCGGTGATGTGCCTGATATGGCACGGTTCGTTTTTTCTGAGGCGGACGCCGCTAATTTCTTGTTCATGCTGATCCTTTTAATCAACCCCTGCCTTGCGCACGGCCTGAAGGCTGTGGAAGGCGGGATGTCGGCATAATCATGGCAGGCATGAAACGAGGCTCGAACGCGCACTGGCCTGCCGATCATCGCAGACGCCTGACCGTCTGAAGCTTTTCTTTTCCAAACGCAAACAAACACACACGGAGGTAACCCATTAGCAACCCATTCAAAACCCTGAACAGCAGCGGCTTCGGCGGACGCAAGCCGAGTGGTGGCAACAACAAACGCAAAAACTGGGGGCGCTACGCTGACCAGACGCGCGTCAACGAGCGCATCCGCGCGCCCAAAGTGCGGGTGGTGGATGGAGAGACCAATCAGCAGCTCGGAGTCATGCCAACGCATCAGGCCATTCGCCTGGCCAAGGAGAAGGGGGTTGATCTCGTGGAGGTCGCGGCGTCGGCTGACCCGCCGGTGTGCCGCCTGGTGGATTACGGCAAGTACAAGTACATTCAGGAGAAGCACAAGAAGGAGGCTGCCAAGCACCACAAGACCTCCAAATTGAAGGAGTTGAAGTTCCGCATCGGCATTGATCCGCACGACTACCACATCAAGATCGTGCACGCGGAGGACTTCCTGGCAGAGGGGCACAAGCTGCGCATCCAACTGCAGTTCCGCGGCCGCCAGATGGCGCACCAGGAGCTGGGCTTTGAGTTGGCGGAGCGGATCAAGAAGGATCTGACGACCATGGGCGTGGCGGATTCCAACCCGCGCCAGGCCGGCCGCAACATCAACATGCAGATCAGTCCGCTGCCGGAGCGCCAGCGTGTTCGCAAGTTCAAGACCCACCTCAAGGGCGTCACCAGCGAGGACGACGCGCACCACTCGTCCAACGTGGCTCCAGGCCAGGGGCCGCAGGAGGATCATCATGACGACGAGGACGATCACCACGACGACGCGCATCCGCAGGAGGAAGTCCCGGCAGCCGCCGTGGCAGCCGCCACCGCGGAGGTCTCGGAAGCCAAGGTCTAAGGCCGGGTCGTTTCCTTCATTTCGCATCGCCGCCGCTCATGCGTCTGCTGCTTTTCGACATCGACGGCACCTTGCTCGACACCGGCGGCGCTGGTCGCGAGGCGCTGCTGGATGCGGGTGCCGAAGTCTTTGCCGTGGAACGCGCCTCGATGCCCGCGCTCGATCTGGCGGGCGCGACCGATGGCGGCGTCATGGGCGGGCTGTTCCGCCACTATGGCTTGCGCGATGAGATTGAACTGCGCCAGCGTTTTGTAAGCGCCTACTTGCGCCATCTCGAAGGCCGCTTGCATGCCGCGGACTTTCCCGGCGTGCTGCTGCCAGGCATCCTCGTCTTGCTGGAAGCGCTGGCGGGTCGCAACGAGGAGTTCGCACTCGGCTTGCTGACCGGCAACGTGCGCCACGGGGCCGGCCTGAAGCTGCGCCGCTTTGACCTCGGCGGGTTGTTTGCCGATGGCGCTTTCGGTGACGACGCCGATGACCGCGATCTGCTGGGACCGGTCGCGGTGCGGCGTTTCGAGTCGCTGCTGGCCCGTCGTTTTGAGGTTGATCAGGTTTTGGTGATTGGCGACACCACCAAGGACGTGCGCTGCGCCGCCGCGCTGGGCGCGCGCTGCCTGGCGGTGGCGACGGGCGTTCACCAGCGCGCGCAACTGGAGCAGGCCGGAGCCTGGCGTTGTCTCGATGACTTGAGTGACACGGATCAAGTGCTCCACTTGCTCGCCGCGTGATCATGTCCGGCGTCGTCGATCCGCTTGACGCCGGGCGCTTGCAGGAGGCTTGCGCGAGCATGGGTCTGCCGTGGCAGGTTCGCGTGTTGCAAGAGACTGCTTCCACCAATGATTGGTTGCGGGATTGGGGCCGCCTTGAGGATTGCGCGAACCAGGTGATCCTGGCCGAAGCACAAACGGCCGGGCGCGGGCGGCGTGATCATGTCTGGGCCGCGGAGCCGGGGCAGGATTTGACTTTCTCGCTGGCGGTTCGGCCGCAGGCGCTGCTCGAAAAATGGCCGCGACTTACTCAAGCCACCGCGTTGGCCGTTTGCCGGGTTCTTGCCGAACTCACCGGCTTGCACGCTGTGATCAAGTGGCCCAACGATGTGCATGTTCGCGGCAAGAAGATCTGCGGCATTCTGACCGAAAGCTTCAACGGCGTGAGCGGACGCTTTTTGGTGATCGGCGTGGGGCTGAACGTGCGTCGCCAGCATTTTGACGGCGACCTGGCATCCATCGCCACCTCGCTCGCCCTGGAGCTCGCCCCGCGCGTGGCGCCTTCTCGAAATGAGCTCGTGGAGGCGTTGCTGGCGGAGTTGACGGCTGCTTTCGCTCGCGCGCTTTCCGATGCCACCTTTCCCTCCCTGCTCGACGAAGTGCGGGCCCGCGATTCCCTTGCCGGCCGCCGGGTGACTCTGGGGACAGCGGCGGGCGAGTGCGCCGGCATGGCGGCCGGACTCGATGATGAGGGCGCGTTGTTGCTGGATCTCGCGGACGGCACACGCACGGTCATCAGCAGCGCCGAGCAGGTGCGCGCGATGGATGGAGTGCCGCCTTGCGACTTTTGAATCTCAGCCTAGTCTGCCGCAGACATGTTTTCCCTTCTCTCTGACAAACTCGAGGACGTCTTCAAGAAGCTGCGCGGCCAGGGCCGCATCAGCGAGTCCAACATCAGCGACGCCATGCGCGAAATCCGCATGGCCTTGCTGGAGGCGGACGTGGACTTTCAAGTCACCAAGGATCTGATCGACGCCGTCAAAACCGAGGCGATGGGCGAGGAAGTGCTGCGCACCGTTTCACCCGGGCAGCAGATCGTCAAAATCTTCAACGACGAGCTGGTCAAAATCCTCGGTGGCGAAGGCGCGGCAGCCTTGAACCTGGGGGAGCCGCACCGCATCCTGATGGCGGGCCTCAACGGCGCCGGCAAAACCACCACCACCGCCAAGCTGGCGAACTGGCTCAAGAAGCAGGGCAAACGCCCGCTGCTCGTCGCGCTCGACCTTTACCGGCCGGCGGCTGTGAAGCAGCTCCAAGTGCTTGGCGAATCCCTTAACGCTCCGGTCTGGGCGCCGCCCGCGGGCGAGACCGATCCCGTGCGCGCGGCCCGGTCGGCGATGGAATGGGTCGCGGGGCAGGGCGGTGGCATCGCGCTTTTTGACACCGCCGGCCGCCAGGATCTCGACACCGAGCTGATCGACGAGCTGAAAAAGATCGTCGCCATCGTCAAGCCGGGCGAGACCTTGCTCGTTGCCGACGCCGCCACCGGCCAGCAGGCGGTGTCCGTGGCCAAGACCTTCAACGAGGCCATCGGCCTCACCGGTCTGATCATGACCAAACTCGATGGCGACGCCCGTGGTGGCGCGCTGCTTTCCATGCGCCGCGTCACGGGCTGCCCGGTGAAATTCCTCGGCGTGGGGGAGAAGGTCGAGCAGCTCGAGGTCTTCCATCCCGAGCGCATGGCCCAGCGCATCCTCGGCATGGGCGACGTGGTCAGCCTGGTGGAAAAAGCCGCCGAGGAGATCGATGAGAAGGAGGCGCTGCGCATGGCGAAGCGCTTTGAGGAGGCGAAGTTCGACTTCAACGACTTCCTCGGCCAGATGCGTTTTATGAAAAAGCTCGGGCCGCTGGAGGGTGTGCTCGGCATGCTGCCCGGCATGAGCAAGATGAAGGAACTCGGCGGCGCGGTGAACGACAAGCGTATGAAGCACGTCGAGGCCCTCGTGCTGTCGATGACCCCGAAGGAGCGCGCCAAGCCGGAGATTCTCAACGGCAGCCGACGCAAACGCATCGCCAACGGCGCCGGCCGCCCGGTGGTGGAGGTGAACCAGCTCATCAAACAATTCGAAATGATGCGCCAGCTCATGCGCAACAAAGGCATGATGGCGCAGTTGGCCGGCGGCCTGTTCGGTGGTGGTGGCGGACTTCCCGGCGGCATGTCCGGAATGCCCCCGATGCCCGGCGGCATGAAAGGTTTTCCCGGCCTCAAGGGCGGAAAACCCAAGCTCGGCGGCGGCAAGTTCGGCAAACGCAAAGGCTTCCGCCTCGGGGGGTAGCGTTCCAGAGGGGGCTGGCGCTTGCCGCATGCGCAGCGGCGTTGCTGGCATGGGCTACCCCTTCGAAGGAATGGCGGTGCCCTTGCGGCGGAGCACGGTGACGCGCTTCAATTCATAGCGGCCGCGCAGGGGCCAGGGCCTCGGGGATGAGCAGCTCGTCGATTTTAGGTTCATCCGGGGAGTTGGTGCGTTTCAGGCTGCCGGTGGGAACCGGTCTGGAACGCAGCATGGCGCGCCAGCGTCCTGGACTGCGGCGGTCCGCCGCCGCTTTCGTGCGGCTCACCCGGTTGCGGCACCTGCCTGCCAACACCCCCGTCCTTCAAAAGCTCCAGAGCCGAGCGGAGCGAGACAGCCAGCCGCAGGCTGCTCCGCAGGGGTGAGCGCCGTGGGGCGGCGCGAAGCCATGCTGGAGCACTCCAGGACGCTGCCGCGCGTGGGTCCACCCTTTGCCCATGAAGACCAGCCTTTTCCAGCCCGCATCCGCCCAGGCGTGAATCTCAATCCCGCACCCACTTCCCGGATGAACCACTTTTTTGACGCGTTGAGGGTTTGCCGGGGTTTTTTGCAGAAGCCGCATCCTTCTGTCAGCACAGACAGATTTTGCCTTGGGTGGTACGGAGGATGTTGACCTGCGCACCTCAGAGCCTGTCCGGCAAATGTTGTAGCTGGCCTCTGTGAGGCCGCACCGCCTCCAACCGGGGTCAAGACCCCGGCTACAGCACAGACCCCGGCTACAGCGGAGTGCCGTCCTCATTTTGGACTTCCGTTCTCGATTTGATCCTTTGCCGGATAGGCACTCAGCGCGCCGTCTTGGCGGGTTGCAAAAAGTGCTCGAAAAAGGCCACCAGCACGGCGTTTGATTCCGGATTGGGGGCGTGCTCGGGGCGGTTGGTCATGAACACGCGGTTATCCTGGCCCAACAGGCGGTTGACGCGGCGACTGTGCTCCAGCACGTGCCAGCGCTCCGGTGGATCCTCGCTGCCGCCGGACACCAGGAAAGGACGAGGCGCCATGAGCACGTGCAGCTCGTGCAGGTCGCGCCCGCTGGCACGCAATTGCGGATACAGCCCATGCGCCGGGTTTCCCGGGGTGATCAGGCCGCGTTTGCGCCAGGGGCGCGGATGCCAGCCGAGGTACCAGGGCTCCCAGTAGTTGATGCTGGGCCGGGTGTCATCGAAGACGATGCCGCCATCCGACCAGGCGGCGCAGGCAAATTTGTCATACAGGCAGGAGGCGAACATGGACCACTTGCCGCCGTAGGAGTGGCCGGTGATGCCGATGCGTTCCGCGTCCACCTCCGGGCGTGCCGCCAGCACCTGCCAGGCATTGGCGGCGGCGCAGGCCAGCATGGAGAGCGGCTGCACCGTGGCGTGGTCGATGTCCGGGTGATAGATGGAATAGGTCTTGTTGTTGGTGGTTTCCGTGGTGCCGATGGAGAGGCAGACGAAGCCTTTGCGAACGAGTTGCCGGGCAAAGTCGCGATCGGGTTTGCCGCCCAGACCGGCGGCGGTGTCCGGCTCGTAATAGACGGTGACGACGGCGGGCGCTTTCTCAGCAAGACCGTCCGGCACCAGCAGCCAGGCATCTGTCAGCTCGCCAGGAGCCCAGTGGAAGCGAAGGCGCTCCCGCCGGTAGCCGCTTTCCCGTTCGCTGCCGAGGCTTTCCACCTCCGGTTCGGTGATGAGCGGGGGCCACTGCCCCAGCAGTTCGTGCCAATCGGCCAGGATCTCGGTGCGGCGGCGCTGCCAATCGGCGGCGGACTGGACGCGGCTGCCGTCTGCAAAAAGAAGTGGATCGCGCCAGGGGTCGGGGTTTGGCTGGAAGGTTGGCGCCGGCTCCGCGTGCGGGGCCAGCAGGGACCAGGGTTCAGCGTGAACGGTGGCGGTCAGGAGCAGGCAAAGACTGAGGCGCAACATGGCGGGTGGCATCGCCAGGATACGCGGGTCGAAGGCCGAATCGTGCATGCCAGGTGTCCTGAAAACAGAGTCGCCGAACGTGGTCCGGAATTGCGCCCGGTGACTTCTGTGCTAGCCTGTTTCCCCGTCCTGCTCTGGGCGGACTTTCACCATCAACTTCGGTCACACACAACATGGGTAAAACGCTCTTTGAAAAAGTCTGGGAATCGCACGCCGTCGGAACGCTCGAGAACGGCCAGACGCAGCTTCTCATCGACACCCATTTGATTCACGAGGTCACCAGCCCGCAGGCCTTCGGCATGCTGCGTGATCTGGGACTCAAGGTGGCCTACCCGCACCGCACTTTTGCCACGGTGGACCACATCGTGCCTACCGACAGCCAAGTCTCCCCCTTTGAAGATCCGCTGGCGGAGGAAATGATCCAGGAACTCAACAAGAACGCGGAGGAGTTCGGCGTCACTTACTTCAGTCTGAGCAGTGGCAAGCAGGGCATCGTCCACGTCGTCGGTCCGGAGCAGGGCATCACCCAGCCCGGCACCACCATCGCCTGTGGCGACTCGCACACGGCCACCCACGGCGCGTTTGGCGCGATCGCGTTTGGCATCGGCACCACCCAGGTGCGCGACGTGCTGGCCACGCAGACCATGGCGCTCAGCAAAATGAAGGTGCGCCGCATCAATGTGGACGGCCAGCTTCGCCCGGGCGTTTATGCCAAGGACGTCATCCTGCACATCATCCGCCTGCTCGGCGCGGGGGGTGGCAAAGGCTACGCCTACGAGTATGGCGGCAGCGTCTTTGACGGCTTCTCGATGGAGGAGCGCATGACGGTCTGCAACATGTCCATCGAAGGCGGCGCCCGTTGCGGTTACGTGAATCCGGACGAGAAAACCTTCGAATACCTCAAAGGCCGCAATTACTCGCCCAAGGGCGCGGAGTGGGATGCCGCCGTGGAAAAGTGGCGCGGCTACGCCTCCGATCCGGATGCGGTTTATGACGATGTGGTGAACATCCGCGCCGAGGACA
Organism: uncultured Verrucomicrobiaceae bacterium; assembly: GCA_964553805.1. Lineage (GTDB taxonomy): Bacteria > Verrucomicrobiota > Verrucomicrobiia > Verrucomicrobiales > Verrucomicrobiaceae > JAGRPD01. Next base: position 6,544 of record CAZKMS010000061.1, on the reverse strand, counting down.
TCCCGCCGACGGTGACCTGGGGCGTCAGCCCGGATCAGGCGATCTCGGTAGAGGAAAGCATCCCTAACCCGGCCGACGCCAAGACCGCGACGCAGCGCGAATCCACCGAAGACGCGCTTGCCTACATGAAATTGCAGGCCGGCGCCCCGATCAAGGGCACCAAGATCGACGTCGCTTTCATCGGCTCCTGCACCAACGGACGTCTCAGCGACTTTCGCGAGGTGGCCAAGTTCATCAAAGGCAAAAAAGTGGCCGGCGGTGTGAAGGCGATCGCTGTGCCCGGCTCCCAGGTTGTCGCGGTGCTGGCCGAGAAGGAAGGCTTGGACAAGGTGTTTAGCGAAGCGGGTTTTGAATGGCGCGCCGCTGGCTGCTCCATGTGCCTGGCGATGAACCCAGACAAACTGGTCGGTGATCAGCTTTGCGCCTCCTCCTCCAACCGCAACTTCAAAGGCCGCCAAGGCAGCCCGACCGGCCGCACCATCCTGATGAGCCCGGTCATGGTCGCTGCTGCCGCGCTCACCGGCGTGGTGGCCGATGCCCGCGAGGTCTTTCATTTGGAAGAGGCTGCCGCGGTCTGAAAGCCTGCCCGACCAATGCTGTAGCTGGCCTCTGTGAGGCCGCCCGCCCCGTGCGCCGCACTGGCCCTCAAACCGGGGTCACAGACCCCCGGCTACAGCGTCGGCCGTCTCGTGCGTTCGTTCTCGATTTTGTCATTTGCCGGACTGGCTCTAAAAGGTCGGCGAAAGCCAGCAGTCCAAAACACAAAAAAGCGGCGGTCCTGCGACCGCCGCTTCGAGATGCTCATGCGACATCCATGAAGGGATACATCAAATGTCCTCGCCGACCGCGTAGCGGACGAAACGGCGGATGACGATGTTCTCGCCGAGCTCGGCGATCTTGCCCTTCACCAAGTCGGTGATGGTCTTGCTGTCGTCTTTGATGTAGGCCTGCTCCATGAGGCAGAGGTCGCCGTAGATCTTCTCCAGCTTGCCTTCGACAATCTTGTCCACGATGTTGGCAGGCTTGCCTTTGACCTGTTCGGCGGCGATTTCCTTCTCCTTGGCGATCAAATCAGCCGATACTTCCTCGCGGGTCACGTACTTCGGATTGGAGGCGGCGATGTGCAGGGTGATGTCCTTCACGAACGCCTGGAAGTTTTCGTTCTTGGCGACGAAGTCGGTCTCGCAGTTCACTTCGATGAGCACGCCGACGCGGCCGCCGAGGTGGATGTAGGAGGCGATGACGCCTTCCTTGGCCTGGCGGTCAGCCTTTTTCTCGGCCTTGGCGATGCCTTTTTTGCGCAGGATGGTCTCGGCGGCTTCGAGGTCGCCGTTGGCTTCGGAGAGCGCGGCCTTGCACTCCATCATGCCGACGTTGGTTTTTTCGCGGAGGGTTTTGACGAGTTGGGCGGTGATTTCAGCCATGATAAATAAAGAGGTTGGGGTTGGGAATGGAGCCTGGCACACCCTGCAAAGCCCGCGAGCGGGTCTTGGTGACGAAGCAGCCAGGCGCGACCGGAGCCGCTTAGCGTTTGATATCCGCGGTGGCGACGATGACCGGGTCGATCAGCTTTTGCAGGATGACGCGGATGGAACGGATGGCGTCGTCGTTGGCGGCGATCGGGTAGTCGATCAGGTCCGGGTCGGCGTTGGTGTCAACGAGGGCGACGATCGGGATCTTCAAACGACGGGCTTCGGCCACCGCGATGTGTTCGCGGGCGGAATCGACGATGACGAGGGCGTCCGGGAGGTTATCCATGCCGCGCACACCGCGCAGGTTGCGCTCCAGCTTCAGGCGCTCGCGGTTGAGGCTGGCCAGCTCCTTTTTGGACATGGCCTTGAACTCCGGCTTTTTCTCGATCTCCTCCAAATAATTGAGGCGGGCGATGCTTTTGCGGATGGTCTCGACGTTGGTGAGCATGCCGCCCAGCCAGCGGTGGTTGACGTAGTACTGGCCGCAGGCTTCGGCGGCTTCGCGCACGGCTTCCTGGGCCTGGCGTTTGCAGCCGACGAAAAGGATGTTCTTCTTTTTGCGGGCCAGTTCGCTGAGGAACTCGGAGGCGGTATCGACCTGTTTGACGGTCTCCTCGATGTTGAGGACGTGGATCTGGTTGCGCGACTCCAGGATGAAAGGCTTCATCTTGGGGTTCCAACGGCGGGTTTGGTGACCGAAGTGGACTCCGGCTTCGACGAGTTCGGCGAGGACTTGATCTGACATGTGTTTGTTTGAGGTGCCTGGGTTCCGCACGTTCCGCGCAGCGGTTCGCTCGGCTGGGAGGCCGATCAGGAGGGGCAGGCTGGTTTGAGTTTGGTTTGCCTCGCACCGGTGGACAGCAGTCCGGGGCGGAGGGGCGTGAAGACTACGGGGGAAAAGGTCTCTGGCAAGGGTTTTCTTGCGGACCCCGGCAGCCGCCGCTACAGAAGCCGGCTCATGCTCTCCGTCACCCAAGTCAGCAAAGCCTACGCCGGACGCACTCTCTTCAGCGGGGTGGGTTTTCATTTGCAGCGCGGCGACAAGGCGGGCTTGATCGGCCCGAATGGCGCGGGCAAATCGACCCTGTTTTCCCTGCTGATGGGGGAAGGCACTCCCGATGAGGGCGAGGTGCGCATGGAGCGCGGGGCGACGCTCGGCTTTCTGCCGCAGGAAAGCGCGCCGGTGGGCGGGGAGACGGTGCTCGGCCTGGCCACCAGCCACGTGGCGGATGAGCACGCGCGCTGGGAGCTGGAGCCGAAGGCCAAACGCATCCTGAAAGGCCTGGCTTTTCGCGACGCCGACTTCGATCGCCCGGCCAAGACCCTCAGCGGCGGCTGGGTGATGCGCGCCCACCTGGCCCGGCTGCTGGTGCAGGAACCGGATCTGCTGCTGCTCGACGAGCCGACCAACCACCTCGATCTGGAGTCGCTGCTCTGGTTTCAGGATTATCTCGCCGGCTACCCGGGCGCCATTTTGCTGATCTCCCACGACCGCGCTTTTTTGAACGCGCTCTGCGACTCCACCCTTGAGATCGCCCACTCCAAGGTGATCCGCTACCGGGGCAACTACGACGACTACCTGCGCGAGAAGGCGGCGCGCGAGGAGCAGTTGCTGGCCGCTTATGAGAACCAGCAGCGCGAGATCGCAAAGATGAAGGACTGGGCGGACCGCTTCAAAGCCAAGGCCAACTTCGCTTCGCGGGCGCAGGACAAGCTCAAAATGATCGATCGCATGGAGAAGATCGACGCGCCGATGGCAACGGACAAGAAGGTCAAATTCCGCTTTCCTCAGCCTTCGCGTTCAGGCCAGCGCGTGGCGCAGCTCAAGAACGTGGACTTCGCTTATGGCGGCCTGCCGGTGTATGCGGGGCTCGAGTTTGAAGTGGAGCGCGGCGAGCGCCTGGTGCTGGTGGGGCCGAACGGCGCCGGCAAATCGACGCTGCTGAAGTTGCTGGCCGGTGTGCTGGAGCCGCAGGCGGGCAGCCGCGAGCTGGGACACCGCGTGCAGGTGGGCTACTTTTCACAGTATCGCGGCGAAACGCTGAATCCGCGTCACACCGTGCTGCAGTCCGCCATGGATATCCCCGGCCGGCCGGGCGAGCAACTGGCGCGCACGCTGCTGGGCTCGTTCCTTTTTCGCGGTGACGATGTTTTCAAGCCGGTGGCGGTGCTGAGCGGTGGTGAAAAAAGCCGCCTGGCGCTGGTGCGCCTGCTGCTCGAACCGCCGAACTTCTTGCTCATGGACGAGCCGACGACGCACCTTGACATGGGCAGCATCGATGCCCTGGCGGGTGCGCTGGAGGATTTCGAGGGGACGCTGGTGTTCATCAGCCACGACGTGCATTTCATCCGCAGTATGGCGCGCGCGGTGGTGCATGTTTCCGCTGGCGTGCTGACGCGTTATCCGGGCGATTACCAGTATTACCTCGACAAGACCCGCGCCACCTCCGAGCGCGCGGCGCTGACGGCGGGCAGTGTTTTGACCAACCATCAGCCGGGCGCGCTGAAGCTGGCGCAACCGGCGTCTAGTGGAGCGGGCAAGAGCAAGGAGCAGAAGCGGCGCGAGGCGGAGGAGCGCAATGCGCGCAGCCGCCAGCGGCGTGAATTGGAGGAGCAGATTGCCGCCATCGAAGCGCGGCTTGAGGCGGTGGATCAGCGTCGCGGTGAGATTGAAACAAACCTGCAGGATCCGGCCACGTTTGCTGACGGCGCGCTGGCGCGGGAGCTGCAATCGGAGTTGGAAGCGCTGGAGCAGGAGACCGCGACGAAGACACACGAGTGGGAGGTGCGGGCCGGGGAACTGGAGCAGCTCAACGGCGCAACGGTCGAGGGCTGAGCGCATGAAAAAGACGGGCCGGGTTGCTTTCAACTTGTGCGCAGCGCGCCGATCTTTTTGGATGCGTGCATGACAGCGCGCACGGGCATTTTGGCAGGAGGCAATTTCATCGTCGATCAGGTGAAAATGATCGATGCCTACCCGGAACAGGACATGCTGGCGAGCATTCGAGAGGAGACGCTCTGCAACGGCGGCGGTCCCTTCAATGTGCTGAAGAATCTGGCGGCGATGGGCGCGGGTTACCCCCTGGAGGCGGCGGGATTGGTGGGCGATGATGCCGCAGGACAGTGGATTCTGAACGACTGCGCGGCGGCAGGCATTGACACGACACAACTGCGGCAGACGCCGCGCGCGCCCACCTCCTACACCGACGCGATGACGGTCATCGGCACCGGCAGGCGCACCTTTTTTCATCAGCGCGGCGCGAATGCCTTGCTGGGAGAAGAGGATTTCGACTTCAACCAACCCCGGGCGCGCTGGTTTCATCTCGGGTACCTGATGCTGCTCGATGAAATGGATCGCGAGTTGCCGGAAGGCGGCACCGTGGCGGCGCGCGTGCTCAAGACGGCAAAGGAGGTGGGACTGCGGACGAGTGTGGATCTAGTCAGCACGGAGCATCCGCGATTCCGCCAGATCGTCGAGGCGGCGCTGCCCTTCACGGATGTGCTGATCGCCAATGAGATTGAGGCGGGCAAAGTGGCGGGAAAAGATTTGCGCCGGGCTGGCGTGAAAGAGTTGGCGGCGGCGGCGCGCGAGCTTCTCCGGCGTGGTGTGAGAGCGCAGGTGGTCATCCACTGCGCACGTGGCGCCGTGGCCGCGACAGCCGATGGAACGCTGGCAGCAGCGGCGGCCTTGCGTTTGCCGGAGGGCTACATCGCGGGAGCGACTGGCGCTGGCGACGCCTTTGCGGCGGGTTGCCTGCATGCCTTGCACGAAGGCTGGGAGGTGGCGGACGGTTTGCAACTCGGCATCTGCGCGGCGGCGGCCTGCCTTTCTGATGCGACCCCGTCCGGCGGCTTGCGTTCCGTCGCCGATTGCCTCAAACTGGCGGAGCTTTATGAAACCGGAACCTTTGACTGAGGCGGAGCTGGAGCAGTTGCCGCAAACGCTGCCTGATTGGACCGTGGACGGAGTCGAACTCGTGCGGACCTTCAAATTCCCGAGCTACCTGGCGGGCATCGATTTTGTGCAAAAAGTCGCGCAGGAGGCGGAGGCGATGAATCATCACCCGGATCTGCACGTTGGCTGGCGCAAAGTGACGGTGCGCTTGAGCACGCACAGCGCAGGGGCGCTGACAGCGCTGGATGTGGAATTGGCGCGGCGCGTTTCGGAACTCGCTGCCTGAAGCATGACCGGCCGTGGCGGTGCGCGTCGTGCCGCAGATACCGTTTGCCAGCCTCCCGCGCGTTCTTATCGTAAAAGATATTGATGGAGTCCTCGCATGGCAAAGCCCACCGCCGGACGGATGACGCGGGAAAGCGCTCCGCCTGGGGCTGGTTGACGATGGCGTTGACGACGGGATGGGTGGCTTCGCGATGCCAGAACAAAACGCGTTTGGTTTTGGGTCTGGGCATCGCCGCTCTGGGTTGCTGGCAGTCCAGCCGGCGCAAGGAAGCTCCTGAGGTGGAGGCGCTGGAACCGGTCGAACCCGCGAAGCCGCAGGCCTCAATTCGCACCGTTCCAGCGGCCCGCCCCGGGCCGGGCAATTGGCTGTTGCAGGTGGAGCCGCTGCCGTCGGTGGTGGAGGAGGGGCGGCGCGGGTTGGAGATGATCGGCCAGGGCAACGGCTTGCTCAGCGAGCAGCCGCAGATCGCCTTGGAGGAGCCGCTTGATCCGAACGACCTCGCCTGGCTCAACCAAGGCGCGGAAATTCCAGACGCGGTGGAACTGCCAGAGTTGCTTGGCGCCCCTGAGCCCGAACCGGAGCCGCCATCCGGCATGTCAGAAGCCCAGACTCCGGGCGGCCAGCGTTGACAAACGCGCTCGCATCGGCACAATCCCACCAGCGCAGCACCGCGGCACGCGGGTGTAGTTCAATGGTAGAACGAGAGCTTCCCAAGCTTTAGACGTGGGTTCGATTCCCATCACCCGCTCCATGTTGAAAATCAATGACTTATGACACTCGTATAAGATTGGTGACAACACTGGTGGCAACATGGCTTCCCAAGTAATATTGGTAGCGAAGGTGTCAAAAGCACTGTGAACGGCCAAACCGAAGCCCACTTCGGCGTCAAGA
>CAZKMS010000060.1:0-29271 GCA_964553805.1 uncultured Verrucomicrobiaceae bacterium | reverse complement strand
AAGCCGAGTGCATCAAAACGGAGAACGTCTTCCCCATGATCCCCGCCGGCGCCGCCCTTGAAGACATGCTCATCGAGGCGCCGAAGCACAAAATGGAGAAACCCGCCGGGTCCACCTAACCCCGCCAGCGGCGCAACGAAGACAGGATGCACAGGATTTTAAAAGGATTAACAGGATGATTTCAAACATGCTGAAACCCTCCATCTCATCCTGTTAACCCTCTCTTAATCCCGTTAATCCTGTCAAAAAATGCCCGGCCTGCTCCAAGGTGATGTCCTCACGGAACTGCCCAAGCTCCCGGACGCCTCCGTGCAAGCCGTCATCGCCGACCCGCCTTATTTCAACGTTCTCGAAGATGAAGCCTGGGACATCCAATGGCCAACCGCCGAAGCCTATCTCGACTGGTGCGAGGCCTGGGTTGCTGAGGTCATGCGGGTGCTCCGCTCCGACGGCCTCGCCTTCATCTTTGGCCAGCCGGGCAAGCGCGAGCATGGCTTCATTCACCTCATGTCACGCCTCTGCATGAAGCACGCCTTCCATGACCTCGTCATCTGGGATCGCGCCGTCGGCTACAACGAACGGCGCGACAGCTTCACACCGCAGTACGAAATGATCCTCGTTCTGCGCAAGGGCGCCGCCCCCAAGTTCAACAAGGACGCCGTCCGCGTCCCTTACGACGCCCGGACCATCGAGGTCTATCTCAAGGACAAGCGCTACAAGGATCCCGCCGCGCGCCGTGCCCACCTCGAAGCCGGCAAGTTCGCCACCAACATCCTCCGTGTCCCCTCCCTCAAGGGCATCTCAAAGGAAAAGGTCGGCCACCCCTCCCAAAAACCGCTCGACCTCATCGAAAAACTTATCGCCTGCGCCACCGATGAAGGCGACCCCGTGCTCGATCCCTTCCTCGGCTCCGGCACCACCGCCATCGCCGCCGAAAAATTGAAGCGCCAGTGGATCGGCATCGAGCGCGAGCCGGCCTACATCAAGATCACCCGCAACCGCCTCGCCACCTTGAAACCCGCAAGCGACGATTTGTTTGGACAGGATTGACAAGATTTTTTTGGATTAACAGGATTTTCAATTTCAAAAACCAATCAGCCTAACCCCCGCTCATCCTGTACAAAACCAATCCTGTTAATCCTGAAAAAATCCTATCAATCCTGTCCACCCCAGCCCCGAACCACCATGAGCACCACCGCCAAAAAGCCCTCCCCACTGGCTGACGTCATCAACATCCACACGCTCAGCGTTTACGTGAACAACCAGCCCGGCGTGCTCGGACGCATCTGCAATGTCTTCAGCCGCCGTGGATTCAACATTGAGTCCCTCGTTGTCTCGCAGACCCGCAACCCGCGCTTCAGCCGCATGACGATTGGCATCAGCGGCCATCCGGAGGGTCTCCTGCAGATCATTCTTCAGGTCAACAAACTGATCGACGTCATTCACTGCCAGGAGCACACCGACCGCGATGCGGTGGTCAAGGAAATGGTGCTCATCAAAATCGCCGCCGGCCCCAACGAGCGCACCGAGATCCTGCAAATCGTCGAGCACTACGGCGGCAAAACCGTTGACCTCCAGGAGGACAGCCTCATCTGCCTGGTCTCGGGCAACACCGACAAGCTCGACGCCGCCGTGCGTCTGCTCGGCAAGTTCGAGATCATCGAGACGATCCGCACCGGCAAGGTCGTCATGGCGCGCGGCCTGACCGACACCTGAAGGAACTCGGGGAAACCGGGTCTTGTCAAGCCGGGGGCGGCTTGGCACCATGGCTCATAGACTTCCTGCCATGAGCCCTTCGACGGAACTCGATCACTTCGACTCGCGCTACCCCTCCATTGAGTTTTTGCGGGAGCGCGCGCGTCAACGCGTGCCGCGTTTTGCCTTCGAGTATCTTGATGGCGGCTGCCACACCGATCTCAACCTGCGGCGCAACACCGAGGAGATCCGCGAGGTGCAATTGCGCCCGTATTACCTGCGGCGCTATCCGGGGGCGAACCTGCGCACCGAGTTGTTCGGAATCGAATACGACGCCCCTTTCGGAGTCGCCCCCATCGGCCTGCAGGGCTTGGTTTGGCCAAAAGCCACGGAGACATTGGCGATCGCGGCTGCCGCCCACAACGTGCCGTTCATCCTGAGCACTGTCGCCACCGCCAGCATTGAGACCGTGGCGGAACTCACCGCGGGTCGCGCCTGGTTTCAGCTTTATCATCCCGTTCAGGAAGAATTGCGGGACAAAATCATCGAACGGGTCGCCGCCGCCGGACTGCCGACGCTGGTCATTTTGGCGGACACGCCGGTGTTCGGTTATCGGCCCAAGGAAATCCGCAACGGCCTGTCCATCCCGCCGCGCATGACGCTGCGCAACGTCGTGCAGATGATGCTGCGGCCGCACTGGTCTTTTTCCCAGCTCGCCGCCGGTGCACCGCGATTTGCCACGCTTCTGCCGTATATCCCGAAAGGGTTGAGCATGAGGCACCTGGGCCAGTTTATGAACCGCACGTTCTCCGGCAGGCTCAATCCCGACCGGGTGGCGGCGATTCGTGACAAGTGGAAAGGCAGGCTCATCATCAAAGGCATTGTCACCACCGAGGACGCGGAGAAAGCGGCGCAGCTTGGCGCGGATGGCATCATCGTCTCCAACCATGGCGGCCGCCAGCTCGACAACGGCCAGTCCACCATCAAACCGTTGATGGAGATCGCGCGCTGTGTGGGTGATCGCCTGACGGTGATGATGGACAGCGGAGTGCGTTCGGGCCCGGATATCGCCGCGGCACTGGCCTGCGGCGCCCGGTTTGTCTTTTTGGGGCGCAGCTTCATGTATGGGGTTGCCGCCCTGGGCCAGCGCGGCGGCATGCACACCATGACCCTGCTCAAACGCCAGTTGACACAGATGATGGAACAGCTTGCCTGCGAGCGGGTGACGGACTTTCCGCAGCATTTGGCCGCTGAAAGGCAGCCCTGAAACGGGCCGGTCATTCGCTGGCCTGCCGGTTGCCTGGAGGCGGAACGCTGTTTACCCTGTGCGCTCACTTCATTCATCACTGTCCCCATGTCTTCCTTGATTCCCAACGTCCTCGCCGAACGCTATGCCACTGAACCCATGCGCGCCATCTGGTCCGCCGAGGGCAAGGTTCGTCTTGAGCGGCAGTATTGGGTGGCGGTGCTGAAGGCGCAGCGCGATCTCGGCCAGCAGGTGCCGGAAGGAGTGATTGAAGCTTATGAGGCGGCGCTCGAAAACATCAACGTCGCCTCCATCATGGCACGTGAGCGGATCACCCGCCACGATGTCAAGGCACGCATCGAGGAGTTCTGTGAGTTGGCCGGTCATGAGCACATTCACAAGGGCATGACCAGCCGTGATCTGACGGAGAATGTCGAGCAACTGCAGGTCTTCCGAGCTCTTCATGTCATCCGCGACAAGGCCGTGGCCGCGCTCGTCACCCTGGCCAAACGCGCTGCTGAAACGCGCGACATTCCGCTCACCGCGCGCACCCACAACGTTGCCGCTCAACCCACCACCTTCGGCAAACGGCTCGCCATGTTCGGCGAGGAGCTGTTGCTCGGTTTTGGCGACCTGCAAAACCTCCTCGACACCTATCCCGCGCGCGGTTTGAAGGGCGCCGTCGGCACGCGCATGGACCAGATCAGCCTGTTCGATGGTGATGCCGTCAAGGCGCGCGAGTTGGAGCAGCGCATCCTCGGTTACCTGGGCATCCCGCAGGCCTTCGACGCCGTCGGCCAGGTGTATCCGCGCAGCCTCGACTTGCGCACCGTTGCCGCGCTTTGCGATGTCACCAGCGGCCCCTCCTCACTCGCGCGCACGCTGCGCCTGATGGCGGGTCACGAACTGGCCAGCGAGGGTTTCGCCAAGGGCCAGGTCGGCTCATCCGCCATGCCGCACAAAATGAACTCCCGCTCCTGCGAACGCGTCAACGGGTTCCACCTCATCTTGAAAGGCCACCTCACCATGGCCTCAGGCCTCGCCGGTGATCAATGGAACGAGGGCGACGTGTCCTGCTCCGTGGTGCGCCGCGTCATGCTGCCGGACGCCTTTCTCGCCGCCGATGGTTTGTTTGAGACCTTTCTCACCATCCTCAATCAGATGGAAGTCTTCGAGGCGGTCGTTGAACAGGAACTGTTGCGTTACCTGCCTTTCCTGCTCACCACCACCGTCATGATGGAAGCGGTCAAAAAAGGAGCCGGGCGCGAGACCGCGCACGAAGCCATCAAGGAGCACGCGGTCGCCACCGTTCGCGATCTGCGCAGCGGTGCGGTCACTCAGAACGACCTCTTCGCCCGCCTCGCCGCCGATGCCCGCCTCGGCCTCACCGCCGCCGATCTCGATACACTTCTAGCCACCCACCGCGCCAACACGGGTGATGCCGCGCCGCAAGTGGATGCTTTTGCCGCCCGCGTCGAGGCACTCGCCAAACAGCATCCCGAAGCCGCTGCTTACCAGCCTGGAGTCATTCTGTGACTGTGAATAGGCAAGCGCGACGGGTGTCGTATTGAGGGCGACTCGCCCGCAATCGCCCGTTCGATCAGGCAGTCATGGGGAGTCTCTCTCAGTAATGAGGGCGGGTCGCTCTCATTACTTTCCGCCTTTCGTCCTAGGGCGGAGGTCCGATGGCGGGCCGCGTGACCGCGGGCAAAAGTGCGGCCTCATGAAAAACACACTCCCTGCGCTCATCCTCTCCCTCGCCTGCTTGACCGCTGCGCCCGCGCTGGCCGACATCACCCTCGTGCAGGACACCCTGCTCAACGGCGTCAGTTCCCGCTCCACCATGTGGATCAAGGGCGAAAAAACCCGCAGCGACAACGACACCACCTCCAGTGTCATCATGGACGCGGCCACCGGTGACATGATCACGCTGGTGCATGAGCAGAAGATGATCATCAAAACCAACACCAAGGAACTTGCCACCCTCGCCGCCCAGGCCGGCGCCTCCGCCGCCGCGCAGGATCTGTCCACCACCAAAATCACCGCCACCGGCCAGCGCGAGAAGGTGGACGGTTACGACTGCGAGATCTACCTCAGCGAGAACCAGGGCATGGCAGTAAAAATGTGGGTGACCCAGGACTACCCCAACCAGGAAAAGCTGCGCAACGAGATGAAGGTGCTCTCCAAATTGGCCGCGCCCGGCGCTCCGAAGCAGCCTGAGGTGCCCGGCATCGCCGTGAAGACCGAGTTCGTGCAGCAAGGGCTGAAGTTCACCACCAAGCTGATCAGCCTCAGCGCCGATCCGGTGGACGAGGCGCGGTTTGTAGTGCCGGCGGATTACAAGGCTCCGTGAGGCTGGTTACTCCGGCAAATCCTCGCCCCTGGTTTCGGGCAGGAAGGCCAGCACCACAAGGCCGATGAGAAACAAACCGCCAAGCATGGCAATGGCATTCGACAGACTGGTGAGCGTCTTGACATAACCGGAGAAGATGAGCATTGGCGCTGCCAGCAAGCGGCCGGCGTTGAAGCAAAAGCTGGCGCCGGTGGAGCGCAGGTGATTTGGAAACAGCTCGGGAAAGTAAATGGCATAACCGGAGTGGATGCTCAGGGTCACAAATCCAAACAACGGCAGCAGCAGCAGCATCTGCAGGTAGCTCTGGGGCAGGTAACACACCGCCAGCACCATGAGGAAGCTGAGCACGTGCATGAGCGCAAAGGTGCGTTTGCGGCCGATGCGGGCGCACAGGGGGCCGAAACTTAACTGGCCGATGCCCGCGCCAATCACTTGAATGATGCCGTAAGCGAACTTGGAATCCCTTTCCGCCACATCGGGCGCAACACCGAGTTTGAGCAGCATCTCGCGCGTCAAGTCCTGCGTGGCCACGCACACGCCCCAGAACGTTCCCAATCCCACTGCCGCCAGCACCATGCCGAGCAGAGCGCGCGAGCGCCAGCGGGCGTCGCCAAACAGGTCGGCGTAACTCCCCATGCGTTTGCCCTCGACCTTCGCTTCCTGCCAGGACTCCGGTTCTTTTATGGAGGAGCGAATCCACAGTGTCAGCAGCGCGGGCAGGATGCCGATGAGGTAGGCGATGCGCCATTCGTTCTCGACGCCCATCGCGGTGAGCGCGGCGATCCAGGTGCCGAGCACCCCGGTGGCATGGAAGATCCCGCCGGCATGGGTGCGCGCGTGTTTGGGAAACACTTCAGCGACCAGAGCGGCAGCTACCGCCCATTCACCGCCGACTCCCATCGCGACGAGGAAGCGCAGCACACCGACATGCCAGAGCTCCGTGGCAAAGTACGTCAGGCCGGAGAAAATGGAATAGAACAGGATGGTCAGCACCATCACCGGCTTGCGCCCCCATTTGTCACCCAACGAACCAAACAACAGACCGCCAAAAGTGCCGCCAGCGAGGAAGATGCCGAGAAAGATGTCGCCCCATTTTTTGGCTTCGGGATCGCCCGGCCCGACCCCGAGGATTTCCGACAGCATGGCTCCGCGCGTGAGATTGAAAAGCTGGCCTTCAAAGGCATCAAAGACCCAGCCCAGCGAGGCCACAAGAAGAACGAGCCACTGATAGCGCGTGACGCCGGAGTACCATTTGGGAGAGGAAGTCATGGGAGAGGAGGGTAAACGGATGTGTGGGAAGGGGTTTTCTTCTGGCGCCGCTGGTTCGCTTTTGCAGAAGCTCCGCCTCTGGCTATGGACAGAACGGAATGAAGATGACTGCCTTGGGTACTCTCCCGCGCGTGGGATTCGTCGCGAGCTTTGAAGAGCTCGCCGGCACGCCTTTTGCCGGCGAGGTGAATGCGCTGTGCTGGCGGCGCGAGTTGGAAGGGGATTTCGCTGAAGTGGTGGCAGGTCTCTGCGTGAGCCAGGGCATCACTTCCTTGAGCGAAGAAACGCTGCGCGGTCTGGCACTCAGCGCCGGGGGACAGAAGGCGGTGGCCTGCCTGCTGCGCGATCTCGACTTGCTCAGCGCCCATGGGCTCCAGCCTTCGCTCGATTGCATCAACGGCTACACGACAACGCCGCTGGACGGGGAACTGCGCACGGATGTCTGCTCGTTTCATGCCGACAGCGCCACGGTGGAGGTGGACACCTATCTGTGCACCTACCACGGCGCATCGTCCTGGGGCCTGCTCAACGAGGAGGCGGTGTGCAAAGCGGACGATCCCGCCACTCGCCGGCGGTTGTTGCAGGCCTATGGGGCGGCCGATGACGAGGCGTTTCAAGAGTGGCTTGGAGATCACTTTTATGACCTGCATTATGAGATGCTTGCCGGTGCGCGGCCTTACTCCTTTGGGGTGGGGAATCTGTGGCGAGTCGCCACCCAATGGCCGGGCAGCCCGGTGCCGCCGTGCATCCACCGCGCGCCCGATCCGGTTCCCGGGGAAAAAAGACTGTTGCTCATCAGCTAGGAGCATCAGACGGGCATCGTGGTGCCGGGAATGGCGACGGGATACCAGCCGTCCTCATCCGGCAGCACGGGCGGCGCGGTGTTCCAGGTGAGGTTGTCGGGCGCCAGATTTTCCTGCGAGTTGAGCGCCTGCTCCCAGGTGATGACCTGGCCGGTGTAGGTGGCCATGCGGCCCATCACTGCCATCAGCGTGGAGTAGGCGGCGTATTCGGCGTCGTTGCGGTAACCGCCGGTGCGCACGTTCTCAAACAAGGCGTCGTGCTCAAATTGATAGGCGTCCTGCCGGCTGCGACGGCGCTCGCCACCGGGCGGTTTGCCATTGATGAGAAAACGGCCGCCGTCACCGAGATTGACGGTGCCTTTGAGGCCGTGGAAATGCTCGCTCACGCTGCGCGCGCATTTGCCGCCGATCTGGCAGCACTGGCTGAGCAGGCGGAAGCCATCCTCATACTCAAACTCGACGGTGTGGTGGTCAAAGATGGTGCCGTTCTCGCGCGCCTTGCGCACCTGGCGGCCACCCTGGCCGACGGCCTGCACCGGCATCCTGCCCTGCAGCGCCCAGTTGGCGACATCGAGGTTGTGGCAGTGCTGCTCGAGGATGTGGTCGCCGCTCATCCAGGTGAAGAAGTACCAGTTGCGAATCTGGTAGTGCAATTCGCTCTCACCCTCCTCGCGCGGGTAGCCGGGACGCGAGGTGCCGTTCCAGTAAACGCGGCCATAAACGAGGTCGCCGATCTCGCCTTGATGCATGCGCTCGATCACGTCCATGTAGGCCGGATCGTAGCGGCGCTGGAAGCCGACACAGACGTTGAGTTTTTTCTTCTTCGCCTCCTCTGCGGCGGCGAGCACGCGGCGCACCCCGGTGGCATCCACGGCCACCGGTTTTTCCATGAAGACGTGTTTGCCCGCTTTGACTGCTTGCTCGAATAGAAAGGGGCGCGGCCCCGGCGGCGTGGTGATGAGCACCACGTCGGCGAGATCGTAGGCCTTGCGCCAGTCCTCGAAATCGGTGAAGACCTGATCCGGCGGCACATCGACCTGGCCTTCGTGCTTTTCTTTGAGGATGTCCAAAGCCGCCTGGCCTTTGCCTTCGAGGGGATCGACGACCGCCACGAGTTTGATGCCGGAACCGGCGGAGAGGGCCTGCGCGCAAGCTCCGGTGCCGCGTCCGCCACAGCCGATGAGGGCGATTTTGATGTCGTTGTTGCCTCCGGCGGCGAAGGCGTGCGTCGCCGCTGAGACGGCAGCGGCGGAGGTGGTGGAAAGAAAGGCGCGTCGGTTGGTCATGGTGAGTGCGATTAGATTTTGAGCAGCTCTGCCACTGGCAGCGGTTTGCCCTGGCGGATGGATTCCTCGGCGACGAGGCAGAGGCCGGCGGACCAGAGGCCGTCGCGGCCTGTGGCGATGGGCTTTTTGCCGCTGCGCACCATCTCGACGCACTGGGCGATCTCCTCGCGCAGTTCAAAGACCTCGCCGCTTTGCTTGGTGAGCGTCACGTCCTCAAGGTTCTCGCCATCGAAGACCTTCAGCGTAGCGACGGGCTCGAGCGTGCGATCCAACGCGCCACTCCAGGCGGCCCAAAGCGCGCCCTTGGTGCCGCTGACCTTGACGGTTTGATGGTGCTCGAAAGCGGCCAGCGTCTGGGAGACGACGGCGTAGCTGCCGTTGGCGTATTTGAACATGGCGCTGAAGTTGTCAAAAAGCGTTGGACGCTGCGGATCGCGCGAATTGCCGTAAGCGTAAAGTTCTACTGGGTCGCCGCTGCCTTCGAGATACCAGCGCGCCAAGTCGAAGAAGTGGATCGGCTCTTCCAACACCCAACTGCCGACGCGGTTTTGATCGTAACGCCAGCCGCTCGCGCCAGTGCGGTAGGGTTTGCGCGAAAGCTCGACGAGCACGTACTGCGGTTCGCCGATGACGCCGCGCTCAATGAGATTCTTGATCTCGCCCCACTGCGAGGAGAGGCGAAGTTCGTGGCCGACGGCGAGATGCACACCATGCTGCTCCGCACCGGCAACGATGGCCTTGCAATCCTCCAGCGTGATGGCCATCGGTTTCTCCAACAGCACATGTTTGCCCTTCGTCATGGCGGCGAGGGCGATCTCGCGGTGGGTGTGGCTCGGTGTGGCGATGTCGATGATGTCGAACTCAGCCTGGGCGATCATTTCCAGGCTGTCGGCGAAAATGTGTGCGTCAGGATAAAGTGCGTGCGCTTCCTGGCGCGAGGCCTCGGAGGGCGCGGTGATGGCCACGAGTTGCGCGTCAGGATTGCCGGCGATGGACTGGGCGTGGAACCTGCCCCAGGCGCCGAAACCGGCGAGGGCGAATTTGACGGGAGAAGGCATGTTAACGACGGGGGGCGGTGGTGAGGGGTGTGACGGGATTGGGAACGCGGCGGTTTTGCACTTCGTTCAACCGGCAGGTGGGCAGCCTTGGCAGGACGTGTTTGGCAAAGAGGTCGCATTCATCGAGATGCGGGTAACCGCTGAGAATGAAGGCGCGGATGCCCATGTCCATGTAGCGGTTCAGTTTCGCCAGCACCTGATGGGGATCGCCGACAATGGCGCTGCCGCAGCCGCTGCGGGCGAGGCCGACGCCGCTCCAGAGATGCGGCTCGATGTAGAGGTCCTTGGCCTGCGCGCGCAGCTCATCCTGGCGCTGCACGCCGAAGCTTTTGCTGTCCTGGGAGCGGGCTTTGATCTCCGCGCCCTTCTCGGCGGTGAGTTTGGAAATGAGGCGGTCGGCGGCGGCGCGGGCCTCTTCTTCAGTCTCGCGCACGATGACGTGGCCGCGAAAGCCGAAGTCGATCTGGCGCCCGTAAGCCGCCGCCTTCTCCGCCATCACGCGCATGGTTTCCGCGATGCGGTCCTCGGTCTCTGGCCACATCAGGAAGACATCGCAATGCTTGGCGCACAAGTCCTGGGCGGCGGGCGAGATGCCGCCGAAGTAGAGCAGTGGACCGCCGTTTTGCTGATAGGGTTTGGCGGGCTCGGTGGTGGGCAGGCTGATGTTATAAAACTCGCCCTTCCATTCAAACGGACCATCGGTGCGCCATAGGCCCTGCAGGATTTGAATGATCTCACTGGCGCGGGCGTAACGCGTTTCGTTGCTCTCCTTGAGACCGGGCATGTCGGAGGAGATGATATTGATGCACAAGCGCCCTTGCGCGATGTGATCGACGGTGGCGATGGCGCGGGCGAGCATGGGCGGCCAAACCTCGCCCATGCGCAGGGCGACGAGCTGGTTGATCTGGCTGGTTTGCGGCGCCATCGCCGAGGCGAAAGCGAGCGCGTCCTGGCCGGCGATCCAACCTGAAGGCAGCAGGATGTTTTGATAACCCAGCGCGTCGGCCTTGCGCACGATGTCGCCGCAATGCTCGTAGCTGGAGCGCAAGGCGCCATCGGGCACGCCGAGGAATTCGTAGTCGTCGGAGCAGAGGGCCGAGAACCAGGCGACTTCACACTGGCGGTCGGGGGTGCGGATGGAAGGAGGCGTCATGTTGGAAAATCAAAGCGCGCGCAGGCGGATGTTGCGGTAGCGCACGGTGCCGGCGAATTTTTCGCCGCCATGGATTTGCAGGCCGACATGGCCTTGGGCGGGGTGCTGGCTCACCGGCTCGGTGTGCTGCAGGATTTGCACGCCGTTGACCCAGGTGGTGATGGTGGGCGGGTCGCCCGTGATGCGGGCGCGCACTTCGTTCCAATCGCTGACATGCCAAAAGCTCTGCCAAGAGTCTGGCGGCACGGGGCAGGGATGCCCGGCGTTTTCATTCAGCGTGATCACATCGGGCGAGGCGCCAAAGGTGTAGTTGCGCACGCCGCGCCGCTTCCAGATGCCCTCGCCCAGGATGCCGCCGATGGTGCCGCCCTCATGGTAGTCGATGAGGCATTGGTAAGCCTTGCCATCCTCAGTGCAGCGCAGGAAGAGGCCGCTGTCAGGGCCGAAGTCGTTGTTGGTTTCGAGCACCACTTCGAAGTCGCCAAATTGCGCTTCGGTGAGCAGCAGTCCACCGTTGCCAGGCGTGTCTTGATCGCCACAGATGGCGCCGTTTTCCACGCGCCATTTGCCGGCTGTTTGGTGACCGCTGGCCTTGCTGTGCGGGCTTTTCGCAGTGGGTTTCCAGCCGTTGAGCGTTTTCCCATCAAACAGGGTCAGCCAGCCATTGTTGTCCGCCCTCAAATCACGGGTGAGAGGCACTGCGGCCAGCAGGGAGAGCATTTCGCGGCGGTTCATGGGGCGGGTCAAATTTCGGGGCTGCAGATTGCCACGGCCTGCTTGAGCGAGGCAAGCTTGTCGGGGCGGGCGGGGCCAAATTCCTGGCCGATGAAATCGCGGTAGCCCGTTTCCAGGATGGCGCGCACGACAGCGGGATAATAGATCTCTTGGGTATCATCGATCTCATGGCGGCCAGGAACGCCGGCGGTGTGATAGTGCGCGAACCACTGATGATGCTCGCGGATGGTGGCGATCAAATTGCCCTCCATGATCTGCATGTGATAGATGTCGTAGAGCAGCCGGAAGCCGGGCGAGCCGATCTTTTCACAGAGGGCCACGCCAAACGGCGTATTGTCGGCCATGTAGTCGGGATGGTTGACCTTGCTGTTGAGCAGTTCCATGACCATCGTCACGCCGAATTTTTCGCAGAGCGGCATCAGCTTGGACAAACCTCTCGCGCAATGTTCCAAACCGTCGCGCTCGCTCATGCCTTTGCGACTGCCGGAAAAACAAATCACCTTGCGGAAGCCGGCCTCCGCCGTCTGGCGAATCAGCGTTTCATAACCCGCGATCAAGGTGTCATGAAAGGCCGGGTCGTTCCAGCCGCAGATGATGTGGGAGGCGGGCAGTTTCTGGCTGGTGAACCGTCCGACCGCGCACTCGAGACTGTGTTTCCGCACCGTCGAATAATCGGCCGGCTCGAGCAGTTCGATGGATTCGATGCCAATTTCCTTGCAAGCCTCGCAGAGTTCATCGAGCGGGAACTTGGCAAAGGTGCCGCGGCAGACCGAGTGCCGCAGGCGGGCGCCGGTCTCCGCGCTGGCCGAGCCGCGAGCGTGATTCAGGGCGAGTCCAGCGCTCAAAGCTGAGAGGAGGGCGTGACGACGATTCATGGTTGTTAAAGCGGGCGCGCATTTATTTTGCTATCGAAATAATTGAGATGGACAATGACACTTGGCAAGATAAAAATGCAAGCCTCTTTCTTCCCGCATGAATTCCCCTGTCCAGGCTCCCCATGTTGTCATTGTTGGCGGCGGTTTTAGCGGCGTGATGACGGCGGTGAACTTGGTGCGCCTCAGCCCGGAGCCGGTGCGCATCACCCTCATCCAGGCCGGCCAGCCTGCTGGACGCGGGGTGGCCTACGGGACGCGGCGGCCCGAGCACCTGCTCAATGTGGCGGCGCGCAACATGTCGGCCTTTCCCGATCTGCCCGGTCATTTCCTCGAGTGGCTGCGCACACGATCCGAATTCGAAACGGTGCCCGAACGCGAACTGCGCGAGCGCTTCATTTCGCGCCTGATTTATGGTGATTACCTGAAATCGCTGATGCATCATCACTTGGCTAAGGCGGAGCTGTTGGAGGCCGAGGTGGTGGATGTGACAGCGGAGGGGCGGATCCAATTGTCCAGCGGACAAGAGCTTCAGGCTGACAAAGTCGTGCTGGCCACAGGCAATGAGGCGCCCGCTGCTTTGCCTGGCGCGGAGGATTTGCATGATCATCCAGCCTGGGAGCCAAACCCTTGGGCCGCCTGGTATGAACGCCTGCCAAAGGAAGGCGGCACGCTGGTGATGCTCGGCACCGGCCTGACCACAGTCGATGCCGTGCTGACGATTCGCGCGCTTGGCTGGCAGGGCGACATGCATGCGGTGTCGCGCCACGGCTGGCTGCCGCACGCGCATTTTCGCGGCATCGAATACCCCGCCTTCCCGCCGGCCGGTGTCGATCTGGCTGCGCTGGGTCTGGATGCCTTGGTCGCTTTGTTGGAAAAGCATTGCGCGCATCTGCGTGATCGCGGTGCGAATCCGGCGATCATCGTGGACAAGCTGCGCCCGTTCACTCAGCGCATATGGCAAGGCTTCACCAGCGGGGAAAAACTTCGGTTTGCACGCGAGCACGCGGCGCGGTGGAATGTGCAGCGTCATCGCATCGCGCCGGAAGTGCATGCCCAGGTGGCGAACACGCAGCTCACCGGCCAGCTCCGCGTGCACGCCGCCACCATTGAAAGACTGGAAGCGGCTGGTGAGCGCGTGCGGGTGCACCTGAGCGAGGGCGGGCCGCTGGAGGGCGACTTGGTGGTCAACGCCACTGGGCCGCAGACACGTTTTTCCGAAACGCGCTCCGTCCTGTTGCGCAACCTGATTCGCAGCGGCCTGCTGGCCCCCGATGAACTCGACATGGGCGCGCGCGTGGACGCCGATCATGTGGTGCGAGATGGCAAAGGCAAACGCTCGCCATTGCTGCTGGCGCTCGGGCCGCTTTTGCGGGGCACCTATTGGGAAACCATCGCTGTGCCGGAGCTGCGCGGTCAAGCGCGCCGCGTCGCTGAGACCCTGCTCGGCCGTGAGCCGGAAAGTGACGAAGCGCCGCCGGTCATGATGGAATACATGATTTGAGTGGCGCGAGTCGCTGACTTGGAGGCGGCTCCAATCAATAATCATGCCAAAAACAGAACTAAAAAATCAGCGCAAAAATTTGCCAATTCGCTGACAGACCGTATTTTCGGCCTCGATGAAAAGGCAAACACAGCCGGTTCCTCGGCGGACACTCGAAGGCCAAATGGCCAGTGCCGCTGCCATTCTCTTCACGCGGTGTTTTGTTCGCTCGAACTCAGCGCGTTCGATCCGCAGCCGGCTGCTGACTCTCGGCGGCTGCTTGCTCGTTGTGGTGCAAACCGGATCAGCCCTGGCGCAGACACTGGGCGAGGCGGTGGAGGCTCCCGAGCTTTCCTGGACCACTGGCGGCACCGGCACCGCGGCGCCCTGGTTTGCGCAAACCAGCATCACTCATGATGGTGTGGATGCCGCGATGAGCGGGGCCACCGGCCACAACGAGGAGAGCTGGCTGGAAACCACCGTGACGGGTCCCGGCAAGCTGGTCTTCTGGTGGCGGTCATCGTCCGAGCCGGGCAAGGACTGGCTGCGGTTCTACATCGGCGTAACCAACTTCACCTCGGTCTCCGGCGTGTCGAACTGGGCGCGCAGGGAGCACAACATTCCCGCTGGGGTGCAAACGGTGCGCTGGAGCTTCATCAGAGACGAGAGCGGCGGGCAGGAGGCGAATGCGGGCGCGCTCGATCAGGTGACCTACATAGCGACCGGAGCAACCAACAACGCCTACCTCACTGGATTGAGCTTGAGCGCGGGATCGCTCAGTCCTGAGTTCTTGCTGGAAACCACAAGTTACGCGGCGGGCGTTGCCAACGCGACGGATTCCATCACCGTCACGCCCACCAAGTCAGGCACCAACGCCAGCATTGAGGCGCGGGTCAACGGCGGCAGTTTCAGCACCGTGGTTTCCGGCAGTCCAAGCGCCGCGCTGCCTCTCAATGTCGGAGCCAACACCGTGGAAGTGCGGGTCACGGCGGAGGATGGCGTGACCACGAAAACCTACATCGTCGCCGTCACGCGTGCGGCCCTCAACGATCCCATTGCGCTCGCCCTGGATGCCCCCGGACTGACCTGGACCACCAGTGGTGCACAGCCCTGGTTTGCCCAGACCACGACGACGCATGACGGTGTCGATGCCGCGCAAAGCGGTGACATCAATGACAACGAGGAAAGCATCCTGCAGACCACGGTCACCGGGCCGGGACTGCTGACTTTCTGGTGGGGCGTTTCTTCCGCTGTTCCGGGGGACGGTCTCGAATTCCGCGTCATGAGCACCGGCTCTTCGAATTCGATCAGCGGCTCCGGGCCGTTTTGGGCGCAACGAACGGTGATTGTCCCTGCCGGCACTCAAACCTTGCGCTGGCGCTATTACAAGGACGGCAGCGCCAGCGGGGGACAAGATGCGGGTTGGGTGGATGAGGTTTCTTACACTGCCGCGGACGACCCCACCAACGCCTACTTGACTGCTTTGTCAGTCAGCGCGGGATCCTTCACTCCCGCTTTTTCAGCTACCACGACGAATTACTCCATGTCCGTTGCCGGCACTGTCGATGCCACCACCGTGACACCGGCCAAGCTGAGTCCCGGCGCCAGCATCCAGGCGCGGGTGAATGGCGGCAGCTTCGCCTCGGTTGATTCCGGGACGGCAAGCGCGCCGCTGTCCCTGGCTCCAGGCATCAACACGGTTGAGGTCAAGGTCACCGCGGAGGATGGCGTGACGACAAAGACCTATGTCATCACGATCTCCCGCCTCGCGCCGCTGCCCGAGATCGCCGAGGCGCTGGACACCACCGGCCTGGACTGGACCAGCGGCGGCGCGCTGGCATGGTTCAAACAGACGACCACCACACACGATGGCGTGGACGCCGCGCAAAGCGGGGCGATTACCCACAGCCAGGAAAGCTGGGTGGAGACCACCGTCACCGGACCGGGCACCTTGAGATTCTGGTGGAAGGTATCATGCGAAAATTCGCCCAGCAACAATTGGGATTACTTGCGATTTAGCATCAACGGCGCGGCACATACGACCATTGACGGAGAAACCGGCTGGGAAGAGAAAGAGGTGGCGATTGATGAGGGTGTGCACACGCTGCGCTGGCTGTACCGGAAGGATAACACCGACACTGAAGGCGAGGACACCGCCTGGCTGGACCAGGTGTCGTTCGTGGTCTCGAGCGGCCCTTCCACCAATGCCGGTCTTGCTTCATTGACGCTCAGTCACGGCACGCTCAGCCCAGTCTTTAACTCCGCCACGACCAGTGGTTACGCGGCCACCGTGAGCCCTGCCACCACCGCGCTCAGCGTGACGCCCACGGCCAGCAACGTCAACGCCAGCATCGAGGCGCGGGTCAATGGCGGCGGCTTCAGCGCTGTCGCTTCCGGCTCGGCCAGCGCGCCGTTGCCGCTCAATCCTGGAGCCAACACAGTCGAAGTCAAGGTCACGGCGGAGGATGGCGTGACGACAAAGACTTATGCCATCACGATCACCCGTCTCGCGCCGTTGCCCGAGATTGCTGATGCGCTGGACACCACCGGCCTGGACTGGATCAGCAGCGGCGCCCAGCCTTGGTTCATGCAAACCACCACGACCCACGATGGCGTGGATGCCGCGCAAAGCGGGGCGATTACCCACAGCCAGGAAAGCTGGGTGGAGACTACCGTCACCGGCCCGGGCACCCTGAGGTTTTGGTGGAAGGTCTCCTGCGAAGATGCGCCAAGCGACAATTGGGATTACTTGCGATTTAGCATCAATGGCACAACCCATTCGACAATCGACGGCGAGACCGACTGGCAAGAGAAGGAAGTGGCGATTGAGGCGGGCGTGCACACGCTGCGCTGGCTTTATCGAAAGGACAACGTTGAGACCGCCGGGCTGGACACCGCCTGGCTGGACCAGGTGTCGTTTGCCGGCATCACAGTTCCTTCCAGTGATGCCAGCCTCGCTTCCTTGACGCTCAGCCATGGTGCGCTCAGTCCGGCGTTTGATCCCGATATGACTAGCGGTTATGCGGCCGCCGTCAGTTTTCCCACCGCCGGGATCACCGTGACGCCAACGGCCAGTGATGCCCACGCCGGCATCAAGCTGCGGATCAATGGCGGAAGTTACACGGCGGCGGACTCGGGCACTCCCAGCGTCGCGTTGCCATTGAATGTCGGCGACAACACAGTGGATGTCCAGGTCACGGCTGAAGACGGCACGACCGTGAAGACCTACACGGTGGTGGTCACCCGCGCGGCGATTACCGTCGCCGACAACAAGAAACCGGTGGTCAAAATCACCGCGCCCAAAAGCGGCAAGACCACCGGCGCATTCACGCTCAGTGGCACGGTCAACGAGAACAACGCATTGGACTCCCTCACGGTGAAGCTCAATGGCGTGCCTCTGGCGCTGGATGCGCCCGTGGTTTTCACACCCAACACCAATCTCATCTGGACGGTGTCGAACATTCCGCCAGAGAACGGCAGCAACTTCATTGTGGTCGAGGCCGTGGACGCCAGCGGCAATCTTGGAACAGCGAAAAAGACCATCACTTTTGTCAGTGCGCAGCCGGAACTGGCGGGCAGCTATAGTGCGATCCTTGTCGCGGCTGGCGCACCCTCCAACGACACCGCGGGCCTCATCAGCGTGAAGGTCACCTCCACCGGCGCTTTCAGCGGCAAGGCGCAACTCGGCGGCATCAGCAAAGGCTTCAGCGGCGTGCTCAAGAACGACGGCACCGCGCGCTTCAAACCGGCCTGGGGTGAGACACTGGATTTGTTCCGGAAAACGGTCAGCCTCGGCGCGCTTGCGTTCGCGGTCGATGAACCCGGCGGCCTCGAAGGCACATTGACCGGGCAGAGCGGTTTGCTGGCGAATTTCGCCGGAGCGGCGGCGCCTTACAGCAAACAAAACGAGGTGCCGGATGACTTCCTCAACCAGCCGGTCACCGGAACACTTTCAAAAGGGTTTTACACTGTGGCCGTCATGAGCAAGGCACAGACGCCGCCCATCGATGAAAGCAGCTACCCACAGGGCGATGGCTACGCCACGCTGGCCCTGGGCAAGACGGGGGGCGCGACGCTGTCGGGCAAGCTGGCGGATGGAACCAAGTTCGTTAGCAAAAGCTCCCTGCGCGCCGATGACACGCTGCCTCTGTTTGTGTCGCTCTACAGCAAACTCGGCGCATTCAGCGGCGAACTCACATTGGCTGATCTCGCTGACTCCGATGTTGAAGGAGCCGGTTTGCTCTGGTTGCGGCCTGCACAGAGCAAGGCCAAACATTACCCGGCCGGCTGGCCGGCCGGCATCCGTGTCGATGTCGTGGGTGCGAAGTATGCCAAACCGGATTCGCTCGACTTCGGACAAGACGCGGCTGATCCGGCCAACGGCAACGCCTCCCTGCAGTTCACCAACGGGCTGCTGGCCGGGCCGGTGGATAAAGCCGTGAGCATTGACCCTGCCACTGGCGCGGTGAAACTTCTCGCTGGGGACAAGTCCTTCAAACTGACCTTCAACACCACCACCGGTCTGTTGAGCGGCAGCTTCACTCATAGCGACACCAAAAAACCTGCCTTTTACGGCATCCTGCTGAACAAGGGCGTGAACCAAGGCGGCTTTGGTTATTTCCTGAGCACGCCGCAGGCCCCCGCCACTGGCGAAAGCGGAAACGTGTTTCTCGATCCGGAGGGACCCTAGTGGCGCGTTTAGTCCGCCACCACCCACTCCTGGGTTTTGCGGTCTCCGGTGAGGGTGAGCACGATCTGGCCGCCGGCGCCAATCGTTTGACCCAGCCCGCGTCCGCCTGCCCCGCTTGCATCCGTGGCCGGCAGCAGTCGCAATCCACGAATGGTGTCTTGATAGGTTGCGGCTGTTTTGAAGACATCCCCCTTGCGCAGCCACAAGCGCGGCAGCCGCCGCCGCTGCTCTGCGGGCGCGTCGCTTCCCAATGTGCGGCCCGACCACAAAGCCTGATTCGAGGTTGCTGGAGCGCCTTTCAAACTGCCCAGCACCGCGTAATGCCCGCTGGCCGGATTGACGTCCACCGCCTGGATCGCTCCCACCGTCACCGCATTGTCATCAACGCCTGGGGCCGTCTGTCCGCTGCGCAATAGCACCAGGAACTGGCCGTTAGCTTGGCGCAACAGCAGCGCTTGATTGTTGCTGCTCTTCACGCCCTCGCCGCCTAAAAGCACCTGGGCGACCATTTGATCTGTCGCTACCGGCCAGAACCGAATGATGCGTTTCACAAGCAGGCCAGGGTAGTTCGCGGTGTCAAACTCCACGCCCTTGCGCAGCCACAGATCCGTCCCGCGCCAGATGCCCTCGTTCAGCGCTCCCGGACTCCCGCTCAAGGTGGCCCGGAACAAAATGGCGTCCAGCGTCGAGCTGAAAGCGGGAAACGCGCTGTAAACGGCTGGCGCCGCGCCCGGCGCTGTTGCGCCCTGCAAACCATGCTCGACCGCACTGGTCCCTGACCTCGCGATGCCGAACAAAGCCTGCTTGGGTTTGCCTGCCGCCGGAAGCACCGCAGCGGCAAAATGAATGCGCCCTCCCTGAGCCGCCGCCATCCGTCCGCTGAACTGCCCGAAGACACCGCCGCCAAACGCGCCCGATCCCTCTCGCGCGAACAGCGTGGCGCCCAGCACCGCTCCGCTGTGATTGAGCACCAGAATTCCGCTGTCGCTGGCAGCCTGCGCGCCCGCGACATTCTTGCGGAGCTTGTAGGACAAGGCAGCGGTGTCGCTGTCAAACGCCTGCGCCACTTCGGTGAACGCCGAAGGCTCCACTCCGCCCAGCTCCGGCACCGCCTGGCCCGTACGCCGCAGCAGGCTCACGAAAGATCCATTGTCGAGCAGCAGCGCCTGGTTGTTTTGCGCGCTGATGCCAGCACCACCCAGAGTGGCGCGAAACAATCCGCCCGATTGCCAGCGATTGGTCACGCCACCGAAGAGCGTCTTCACGCGATTGCCTGTGACATAACCTTTTCCCAAACCTGCCAGGTCGTCCCCGCTGCGCAGGATGAGATCCACAGCCACAGTGGTTCGCAGCGTGGAGAAGATCGCTCGCTGGCGCCCTCCCGTCGCGCCGGCGCCGGTCAACGTTTGATCGAAAAGAATGGCGCCCTTGTCATTGATGGCGGCGAAGCCTGGCTTTGAAAAGGCGATGTCCACCGCGCCCGGTGCTGCGGCGCCCGTCTTTGCGATGGTGCGCAATTCCAACCCCAGGCCCGAGGTCACGTAGGCCGCGCCAGCCCCAATGGCGTCGTCATTCAATTGATCGCCGTTGACTCCCACGGCATTGCTGTCCTCGCCGCTGGCGCCGACGACCAAGCTTCTGCCGTCCACCGCGACCGCTCTGCCAAAAAAGGCCGAATGGGCCGTGTTGGATGCTTTCACATAGGATTGCTGCCGCCACGCACTTCCATTGCGCGCAAAAACGTAAACTGCCCCGGCGAAGTTGGCGCTGTCATTGCTTTCATCGCCGTCAATGCCCGTGCTGTTGCTGCCCTCGCCCACCGCGCCCACCACCACAAAATCGCCTGAGACCGCCACCGACCCGCCGAAAAAATCATTTTCGCCAGGATTGCTCGCTTTGAGATACGCCTGCTGTGCCCACACCCCCTCGGCGCGAACGAAGACGTAGGCCGCGCCGGTTCCAAAGGTGTCATTGTTGCCTTGATCGCCATTGACGCCCGCAGAGGCACTGCGTTCCCACTCGGCGCCGACCACGGCGGTGTCGCCATCCACCGCCACCGACCAGCCGAAAAAATCCTGCATGTCTGTGTTGCTGGCTTTGAGATAGGCCTCCTGGCTCCAGGTGGTTCCCCCGCGCCTGAACACGTAGGCAGCGCCCGAGTCGGCGAGATGGCCAAACCCGATGTTGTTGACGCCGACTGCGTCGCTGTTTTCGCCCCAGGCCCCCACAACGGCCGTGTCGCCTGAAATGGCCACCGAGTAACCGAACTCATCATCGTTGCGGGCGTTGTGCGCTTTCAGGTAGGCTTGCTGGCTCCAGTTGATTCCATTGCGCACAAACACGTACGCAGCACCCGCCTCGGGGGCTCCATTGTTGCCCTCGCCGCCGCCGTTGTCGATGGACGCGCTGGCCTCGAAATTCGCTCCGACCAGCACCGTGTTGCCAGACACCGCCACGGCACAGCCAAAACGGTCGCCAGCCTCCGCGTTGCTGGCTTTGAGGTAGGCTTGCTGGGTCCAGACGCCGTCGTCGCGAAAAAACACATAAGCCGCGCCGGCTTCGCCCGCGCTGTTGTCGCTCTCGTTGCCGTTCACCGTGGTGGCGCTGCTGGCCTCCTTGCGCGCTCCCACCACGATGGTGTCGCCGGAGATCCCCACCGAAAAACCGAACTCATCACCGGACCCCGCGTTGCTGGCTTTGAGATAGGCCTGCTGGGTCCAGACGCCATCGTTGCGCACAAACACGTAGGCCGCGCCAGCTTCCGGAGCGCTGTTGTTGTCAGCTCCGTTGATGGTGGCGGAGGCGCCATCCTCCTGCCAGGCGCCGACCACCGCGGTGTCGCCGGAAATCGCCACCGAACACCCGAAGGCATCCAGCGCGTTCGTGTTGCTCGCTTTCAGATACGCTTGCTGCGCAATCGGATCAATGGTCACCGGGTACACCGCGCCTGCCACATCGACCTCAATGGCGAAGTTTTCCCCTTGCTGCGCAAAACGTGCCGCCAGCGTGCGTCCGGTCGCGTCCCAGGCTTTCAGCCCGGCGTAAGTCACCACGGTGGCGCCTTGCGGATTGGTGAAGCCCACGCAACGATCCGAAACCACGGCGCGCAGTCCGCCGCGCACTGCCAAATGCAGCCGTACGCGATCATTCACCACTTCTCCCGGTCTCGCCTGCAGCGTCCAGCCCTGCTCCAGGCCCCGGCCATCATTGACGAACCACTCCTCCAAGATCGTGCTGTGCTGGATGACGAGGCGATTTTGCTGGATCGCGGATGGTCTCCTGCGCCCGGCGCTCTCCGCGACAAGCTCCAATCCCCACTCCCAAGCGCCCCCGTCCGGCTTCACCAGGAACCCGTTGCCGTCAAAATGCATCCGCCAGCCTTGCCCAGGATTGCGCGCCTCCCAGCTTCCATCCCGCAGCGGCGCAAACGCATGACGCCATGCCTCATGCGCCGCCTGAATCGAGGCCCGATCATCAGCGGTCATTTCCTCCGCTCTTCCTCCTCCAGTTTGCAGAGTAAAAAATCCGCTCAACAGGCAGAAAAGCCTTCTCACAAGTGCAGGCGTGGAGTTGACCGCTGGCAAAACACCGCACTGTGCGCGATGTCCGGCGTGGAACAAGCAAAACCTGCCACCCGCAGGCTGCCGGCGCGCCTCAGTTTGAGCCGCCTTCGTAGTTCGGATAGCGGCCGATGATCGGATACTGCTCCAGCTCCGCCACCGTGCCCGAGATCGGCGCGCTCTCGCGACTGACCCAATAGACCGATGCGGCGGCCACTTCCTCGGGCTTGGTCACACGCCCCGCAGGGGCGGCGTAAGCGGGCACATGATCCGGCCAGTCGGCAGGCAGACCATCGCCCATTTTGACCTTGTATTCGTTCTCGGTGAGCGTCCAGCCGACGTTGAGCTGGTTGAAGCGCACGCCCTCGGTGCCGAAGGCATCGGCGAGATTGCGGGTCATCGTCATGAGCCCGCCTTTGGTGACCGAGTAGGCTAGCAGATTGGTCTGGCCGCAATGCGCCAGCACCGAGCCGATGTTGAGCACGCAGCCACGCACGCGTTTCAGTTCCGGCAACAGCGCGCGAATGAGCAGCAGCGGCGCGCGGGTGTTCACCGCGATCATGTGATCGAAGAACGCGGCGTCGGTGTCCTGAATGCGTGCGCGGGTGGTCAGCGCCGCGTTGTTCACCAGTGCATCGACCCGGCCAAACGCCGCCAGTGCATCCGCCGCCAGTTTTTCGGGATACTCGGCATCGGCCAGATTGCCCTGGCAAAAGGCCGCGTTGTCTGCTCCCAACTCCGCGCGCAACGCCTCGCCGCGTTCCGCGTCGCGGCCATGCAAAATCACCCGCGCGCCTTCGCTGACAAAACGCCGGGCCATGTGCTCGCCAATGCCCGTGGTGCTGCCGGTGATGAGGATGATCTGGTCTTGAAGTCGCATGGAAAAATCGGATTAGCCGCCGACCCTGCCTGTGGTGATTGCAGCTCACAAGTCAAAAAGGACCCGGCTTGGTTCAACGGTAGCGCATCAAGCTGCTCAAATACGAGCGCGCCTGGTCCGACTGCGGGTGATCAAAAAACGCCGCGGCCGTTGCGCTCTCCTCCACCTTGCCTTCCGCCAGAAAGACGACCCAATCCGCCACCTGGCGCGCAAACGACACCTCGTGCGTGGCCAGCACAATCTGCTGCCCTCGTTCAGCGACCTCGCGAATCACCTCAAGCACTTCACCGGTCATCACGGGATCGAGCGCTGAGGTCGGCTCGTCAAGGAGCAGCAAGCGCGGTTTCGGCGCCAGCGCCCGCGCGATCGCCGCCCGCTGCTGCTGGCCGCCGGAGAGTTGCGCCGGTTTTTTGTGCGCATGCGCGGCCAGCCCCAGACGCTCCAGCAGCATCAAGCCGCGCTGTTTCGCTGCCGCTGCCGATTGGCCATGGACCTCGCGCAGCGGCAGCGCCACATTTTCAAGCGCCGTCAAATGCGGAAACAGGTTGTAGCCTTGAAAGACGAAACCGTTTTTGCGGCGCTCAGCCCGCGCCAAGCGCTCCTCTCCAGGCAGCTCGGCGCCATCGACGCGCAACGAGCCACCATCCGTCGGCAGCAAACAGCCGAGCAGGCGCAAAAGGGTTGATTTGCCGCCGCCGGAGGGACCGAGCAGGGCCACCACCCGGCATTCTCCCGGCGTGGTGAAAGACGCGCCCGCCAGCGCCTGAAAGTCGCCGTAACGTTTGATCACGGATTCCGCCTCAAGTTTCATAATGGAACCTCCTTTCCAGCCCTTGCGCGCAGCGGGACAGCGGCAGCGTCACCAGCAGGTAGGCCACGGCGAGCGGGATGTAACCCTCCAACGCGGTGTAGCTGGCGGAGTTCAAGATGCGCACCTGCTGCACCAGCTCCTCAATGCCAATCACCGACAGCAGCGACGAGTCTTTGATCAGCGACACCAACTGTCCCGCCGTGCCCGGCAGCGCACGCCGCATCGCCTGCGGCAGGATCACAAAGCGATAAGTTTGCGTTCGATCAAAACCGACCGCGTGTGCTGCCTCGCGCTGGGAGGCGCCGATGCTCTCCACCGCGCCGCGAAAAATCTCCGCCAGATACGCGCCCTCAAACAAGCCCAGCAGCAGCATGCCAACCAGCATCGGCTCGCGCACCTGCAGCGCCTGCGCGACGACGTAGTACCCGATCAGCAACTGCACCAGCAGCGGCGTGCCGCGCAGCACTTCGATGACGCCACCGCAAAGCATCCGCAGCGGCAGCCAGGAGGCGCGGCGGCCAGCCATCAGCAGCAGCCCGGTCAGCAGGCTCACCAGCATCGCGCCAGCGGAGATCGCCAGCGTCAACGCCCAGCCTTTCAAAAACTGCGCGCGGTAATTCCAGGCGGCGCGCCAGTTCCACTCATAATGCACGGAGGCGAACAGCAAATGCACCGCCAGCGAGACCGCTGCCACTAACAGCAAGGCGATCAGCCACTGCCTGCCGTTTGAAGGGGCTTGCGTGGGCGGGGGTGTCGTCGCGCTGTCCAGCACGCGTCAGCTTGCGCGCGCGCGTTGTCTTGGCAAGAGCCTGCTTTGACTCGCATTAAGATTTCGCTGATTTGCTCGCGGCTTTCTTTTTGCCTTTGCCGGGCTTTTTCGCGGCGGGAGCTTGGTATTGCGGTTTTGCTTCTGGATGTTTCGCCAGGATGGCGCGCAACTCGGTGAGCACCTGCGGTTGATCGGCGGCCAGGTTGCGTGTCTCCAGCGGATCACGCTTGTAGTCGTAAAGCTCGAATTCGGCCTTGGAGGCATCATCACCGATTTTTTTCCACTCCACCATGCGATAGCGTTCGGTGCGAATGGCTCGGCCGAGGCGATCGCCGCGGGGATAGACATGAATGACGCTTTCCCGGGTCGAGGTTTTGGGGTCGGCGACCACCTTGGCAAAACTGCTGCCATCGAGGCCGTCACGCGCTGGCAGCCCGGCGAGTTCGACCAGAGTCGGGTAAACATCTACGGTCTCCACCAGCGCCGCCGACTTCGCTCCCTGCGCCTTGCCCGGCGCGGCGACGATCAGCGGAATGCGTGTCGCCTGCTCGTAATTGGTGTGTTTGCACCAGAAACTGTGATCGCCGAGATGCCAGCCGTGGTCGCCCCAGAGCACGATGATCGTGTTGTCCGCCTGACCGCTGGCGTCGAGCGCGTCGAGCACCCGGCCGATCTGCGCGTCGGTGTAGCTGGTGGCCGCATAGTAGCCGTGAATGAGCCGGCGGGTCTGCGCCTCGCCGATTTCACCTTTGGGCGGCATGTCGCTGTACTGCCGCAACTCGCCGCCGGGCTGGCCCGCATACTCCGGCGCGCCGGTGGGCGGCGCGGTGACCTTCGGCATCGGGATGTCGGCGCTCGAATACAAATCCCAGTATTTCTGCGGCGCTACAAAAGGCAGGTGCGGACGGATGAAGCCCACCGCGATGAAAAACGGCTGGTCTGGAGTTTTTGCGGCCTGCTGCAGACGGTCAACCGCCTCCTGAGCCACCTTGCCGTCAGCGTAATAATCGTCCTCCACTGAGGCGTTTTCTGTCGCCGCGCCGCGGGGGCCGTTGCGTCCTGCGCGGCGGTTTGCGGTGCTTTCCGGCAGCGCGTAGGTTTCCGCCTTCGGCGTCCAATGCGGCACCGTCCAGGACGCCTCATCCTCAATGTTGCCGTGGCCGCGATGGAAGATCTTGCCCATGGCCTCCGTGCGGTAGCCCTCTGCTTTGAAGTGCTGCGCCAGCGTCACGGCGTCCGGCGCCGTTTTGCGAAAGTTCGTGGACAACTCGTAGATGCCGAGCGTCTGCGGCCGCAAGCTGGTCATCAACGCGTTGCGGGAGGGCGAGCACACCGCCTGGTTGCAGTAGGCCGCCTCAAACGTCACGCCGCGTTTCGCCAGCCGGTCGAGGTTCGGCGTCTTCGCCACCGGGTCACCATAGCAGCCGATGGCCGGCTTCAGGTCGTCCACGCAGATGAGCAGGACATTGGGTTGGGCGGTCGCCGCCAGCGGCAGCGCGGCGGAGAGCAGGAGGGGAAGGAGAACTTTCATGCGGGTGGCGGGAACGCTCGGGCAGCACGTGTTCTTACGGTGATGCGACCGGGCCGGCGCGGAAAATGGATTTGTCAGCCAGTTGCAGCCGCACCCCCATTCACTCGCTTCATCGCACCCCTTCCTAAACCCTGCTCCTTCATGGCCTCAACCTTCGATTGAGGTTTTTGGAGGTGCCTTTTGTTTCTGAAAAGGCATCCTGTTGGCACTGGCAGTGATGGGTTGTCACTGCTCGGATACGAATGATTCATTGCGCGATTTGGGAATTGGAAATATTGAACATGGATTAAGTACCGTTCCAAGAGTTGTGACCTGTTTCACGCTTCCGATAACAAATACATTCGCACCCACTGCGAAACGAATCAGGCAGAACGCAATAGTATAAATTATCCAGCTTGACTACCGGCTCACCTCCTTTGTCCACGATGTGAACAATCTCCCCGACAGCGACAATTCTTGCTCTAAGAGGATGAGGTATTGATTCCGACAATCCAAACGTTGTCGCGGCAGTCCAGGCATGAGGTGTGAATGCTTCCGACTGCTGGGTAGTTGATCTCCTATTGCCTGCGCCTCCGTGAGCGTGATTGTCAGCCCGCCAGCCAACAAATAGCCCTAGCGCAAAACATCTCGCGCCAACAATGATGCCCGTGATCAAAAACCTGCTACAATATTTTTTAAATATATCAGTTAAAATAGTTGTTTTATCGCCACACATGACAACGGTGAATTTAAAATAATGCTTCGTGACGAACCAACAAACGGTTCATGCCATCATAGACGCTCTTGCTGAACGCGGTCTTGCTGGTTTTGATCACAGTGTCCGCGCCGTCGTACCAGTCTTGTGCTACCAAGGAAGCGCTGTATTCGCCTGCCCAACAAAAACGGGGCTTTCAGCAACCATCGAATAAGGAGTGCCGAGGCTTTATTTTACAGGCCTAAGGGCTTAAGTCAGTGCCATTCTTGTCAGTGTGCAAAATGCTGACAGCAAGAAATGAATCCGGACATCAAGCACCCGAGTTCCGCTGCCGGCGGATGAGGCCCATTTCCTTGAGCTTGCGCTGGAGGGGGCGGCGCTAGATGCCGGGTTGACAGGATGCCATCCTGGCGGACGATTTGTCATGATGACATTTCCCGCCCTGAATGCCGGTGCCGAGCTGGACACTTTGATTGATCGTGCGGCGGAGTCGCATGAGCCGATCCAGATCACGGGCAAGCATGGCAACGCGGTGCTCGTGGCTGAGGAGGACTGGAGCGCGATCCAGGAGACGCTGCATCTTTTGGCCGTTCCAGGAATGAGGGAGTCGATCAAGGAAGGACTGGCCACGCCGGTGGAAGACTGCGCCAAGTCCCTGTCATGGTGAAGTGGACGGTGGTTTTCACGAAGCAAGTTCAAAAGGACGCTAAGAAGCTGGCTTCCAGCGGCCTGAAGGAGAAGGCGCAGGCGCTGTTAACGCTGGTCAAAGAAGATCCGTTTGCCAACCCGCCGCCCTTTGAAAAACTGGTGGGCGATCTGGCGGGAGCGTATTCCCGGCGAATCAACATTCAGCACCGGCTGGTTTATGAGGTGATCCCGGAGCAGCGCGTGGTGAAGGTGCTGCGTCTGTGGACGCACTACGAGTGATGAACGTGGGGCTGTCAGGAGCTGCCCGAGTTCCGCTGCCGGCGGATGAGGCCCATTTCTTTGAGCTTGCGCTGGAGGGTGCGGCGGACGCGGGCCTCCCGGATCATCTGGGCCTCCAGGTGGCGGGGGTGACGAAGTGCCAGGTGCGCCGCGTCACAAAAACACCGGCATTGGTCACCCATCCAGGAGTTGACATTTTCTCCGCTACTCCTTTTGATGTCCGCCTGCCCGCCGCCCGGCTGGCTTGTGATTTCAACCTGCCCCCACCATGAGCCACGACATCGAGACCGTCCTCACCGAAAAGCGTGTATTCAAGCCCGCCCCTGAGTTCTCCAAAAAGGCGCGCATCGGCAGTCTGGCTCAGTACAAAAAGCTGCACGCGGAGAGCATCAAGAATCCCGGAAAATTCTGGGCGCGCGAGGCGGCCGAGCTGAAATGGCAGGCGAAGTGGAGCAAGGCGCTCGATTGGAAACCGCCCTTCGCGCAGTGGTTTGTCGGCGGCAAAATCAACGTGGCGGAAAACTGCGTCGATCGCCACCTGGAAACCCACCGCAAAAACAAGGCCGCCATCATTTGGGAGGGCGAGCCCGGCGAGATCCGCACCCTCACCTACGCGCAGCTCCATCGCGAAGTCTGCGTCTTTGCCAATGTGCTCAAAGCCCAGGGCGTCAAAGCCAAGGACCGCGTGCTCATTTACATGCCGATGGTGCCGGAGGCGGCCATCGCCATGCTCGCCTGCGCCCGCATCGGCGCCGTGCACTCCGTCGTCTTCGGCGGTTTCAGCGCCGAGTCGATCAAGGACCGGCTGGAGGACAGCGGCGCGGAAATCGTCATCACCTCCGACGGCGGTTACCGCCGCGGTTCGGTGGTGCCGCTGAAAGCAAATGTCGATGCCGCGGTCGATTCGGTTCAAGCGGTCAAAAAAGTCATCGTTCACCAGCGCACCGGCCACGACGTGCCGATGACCGCCGGGCGCGATGTGTGGTGGCATGAGGAGGCCGCCAAAGCCTCCGCCGAATGCCCGGCTAAGGGCTTCGACTCCGAGCATCCGCTCTTCATCCTTTACACCTCCGGTTCCACCGGCAAACCCAAGGGCATCCTGCACAGCTCCGCCGGCTACCTGCTCGGCACCTACTGCACCAGCAAGTACATTTTCGATCTGCGCGACGACGACATCTACTGGTGCACCGCCGATGTCGGCTGGATCACCGGCCACAGCTACATCGTCTATGGCCCGCTGGCGAACGGCGCCACCATCCTCATGTACGAAGGCGCGCCGAACTCGCCGCAGCCAGACCGCTTCTGGGACATCATCGAGCGCCACCGCGTGACGATTTTGTACACCGCCCCCACTGCCATCCGTGCCTTCATCAAGTGGGGCGACGACTGGGTCAAAAAGCACGACCTCAGCAGCCTGCGCCTGCTCGGCTCGGTCGGCGAGCCCATCAATCCGGAG
>CAZKMS010000059.1:0-29355 GCA_964553805.1 uncultured Verrucomicrobiaceae bacterium | reverse complement strand
CGCTGAGGAGCGCGGAGCTTTTTGCAGGGGCGCGGAGTTGAGGCCAAGTCGCGCTTCTTCTGCGCGCGCAACCCTCTTGGCGCGATGCTCTTTGCCCAGCTTGCTCGCCGGGAGCCTTCGAGCCTGGGAAGATGGCGAATGATGCTCTTCGAAGCGGGTTGACGAAGCGGCGGATTTTGGGGATGATCCGAGCCGATGGGCAAAATTTTTCCCTTCCCCCACCGCACCCCCCAACCCATGGTCATGAAGCATCCCCTAGCCGCTCTTGCACTCGCCGGCGTCCTCGTCGTTAGTGTCAACCCGGTCTCCGGCGAGGAGGGCGCGAGAGGGGCTGAAAAGCGACTTCCTGGCAGTATTGGGGGAGTAACCAGGAGCCTGCCCATCCCGGTCAACCGCCCACCATCGCGTATCCCTCGGGGCTTTCGACCAATCGATAACAGGCGGTTGCTGCTAGGAATTTCCTTTTCATCACCTCGGCTCCCATCCCGCCGAAGGCCCGGGGTCGGTGGGGGTTCGGCTCTCCCCCTCTGCGTCCCCGCTCCCTCCGCGCCTCCGCGTGACAAGACACGGAAGCCATTCTCATCCGCTGCCTCAAAATCCTGTCCCTCCCCAATCCCGTCATCCTATCTGCCCTCGCGCCACATCGTCCCCCGTGCCCCCAAAAAGCATTCGACTCATCCAATACTGCTATTGCCATTGATCCCCCGCGAACAAACTGCCACTCGCCAAGGCCGATGGTGAGACTTACAATCTAGCATCCCCTCGGGTTTAAAGTCTCACGACCCAATTCGTTGCTTAAAATTCATCATGAAAATCTTCGTTTTCACCTTGCTTGCAACTGTAGGCATCGCCCACGCAGAAGTGTCCGTGGAGGTGCTTTTCAAACCCCTTCCACCCGGGTTCCAATCCCAGGAAGGGATCATCCGCTCTCATATCGTTACGGCCACTCAGGATTGGACAGGGCGTTTCCAAACCCGCCGCTGCACACTCATTGTCCAGTTTGGCGTCCGTGATTGGGCCGCACGCGGCAGTGGACGGAGTTTCGTTGCCGCGCCCCTTGGCAAAATGCACGACGGCAAACATCTTTCCGAAGAAGGTGCTGCGCACAAGATCCGCACAGGCAACGACGTGAATGGGAAGGATCCTGACATTGAGATCTACTTGGATCCAGCTTACCTCCGATCACTGTGGTTTGATCCCGAACCAAAAACTCGCACAGCCACCGTCCCACGACTCAAGATCGACGCTTATACCGTCATATTGCATGAGTTAGGACATGCCCTTGGCTTCAACGGCTTCAGAAATCAAAAGGACGGAACACTCCCAGCGGAATTTATGTCCGCTTATGATCGCTGGGTGATATTTGACGGCAGCAGCTTCTTTTTCACAGGCCCCAACGCCAGAAAGGCCTATGGACAGCCCCTTCCCCTCGCACACACGAATAACAATTATCACCACGTCGCAGAGAAAGACAAAACAATTGACCCTACTCTCACAAATGATCTCATGAACGGAATCTCGTTTATGCCTGGTCGGCGGTATCACATCTCCCCTCTGAACATTGCGATGCTGAGTGACTGCGGTCTCAAACCAAAAAAATGATCAATGCGTCGCATCGCACCCCCTCCAACCCCGGCATCTGGCGGGAAGGGCGTGTGAGGGGCTTGAAAAGCGAATTCCTGACAGTTCATTTTGATGAGAACCATGCAATATAGGCGAGCTTTGGCAGGAGGATGTGTTTCACTGGCGGTGGGGTGATCGGCGTCTCCGGGGACGGCCGGGTGGTGCTGTCATGGGAGGCTTCCCAAGACGCTTCCCACTACACGGTGAAGCGGCGGGACAGCGCGAACTCCGGGGATTACACGACCATCGCCACAGAGCTGACGGAGACTACGCGCACGGATGCGGGGCTGACCAACGGAACACGCTATTTCTACGCGGTGGCTGCGGTCGATGGCAGTGGTGCCAGCGAGGATTCCCAGCAGGCGCGCGGGGTTCCCCTGCGCCGTCCCGCGCCGGGAGTGGCGCATTGGCCGCTCTCGGGTTCCAACACGGAGGATGGAGACGTGATCCGCTATGCGTTTGGCCCTCGTGACATCAGCCGGTATGATTTCCACGGCGGGGTTGACATCAACGCCGCGCGGGGCACGCCGGTTCATGCGGTTATGGCCGGGACGGTGACCCTCGCGGATGAACTCCGCCCGGCCGTGCCCGGGCGTCGGCGCAGCCGATGAAGCCGGGGATGTGTGGAGCATCTGCGAATTCCCAGCAGCCTTGCCGGGGAAAGATATCGATGAAATCACGACTCGTGAGCGTTTTCATACGAGTCGAAGACACCCTCATGAACATTTTCCCGAAAAGCCTCCTCGCGGCCTTGCTGTCCCTGCTGATGTCCGGCCCTGGCCTGCGCGCCGGGGAGATCACGCTGGAAGGCCTCTTTGCAACGCCCTTTGTCTCCAGTCTGGTCAGCAGCTCGAAAACCTCGGACATCCTTTTTCTGGCCAATGACAAGGGGGCGAGAAACGTCTTTGCGGGAAGCGCTCCTGATTACCAGTTCAGGCGGATCACGCAGTTCGACGAAGACGAGGGGCGGGAGATCACGAGCCTGAGCCTCAGCGAGGACGGCGCCTGGGCCGTTTTTGTCCGGGGAGCGGATCACGGCGGCAACAGCGCGCCCCGGCCCATCAACCCGAATTCCTCCATTCACAGCCCGCAAGTGGCTCTCTACAGCGTGAACCTGAAGACTTCCGAGGTCCGGCTTCTCGACGAGGGCGATTACCCGGAGATCCGTCCGAATTCCGCTCAGGTCAGCTACCTGAGCGGCGGGGTCATCAAGATCGCGGAAATGGACGGCTCCAGTCCGCCCCGGCGTCTGTTTTATGACCGTGGCTCGCCCCGGGGGGCCAAATGGTCGCCGGATGGCGGCCGGCTGCTTTTTGTCTCGCGGCGGGATTCTCATTCCTTCATCGGGGTCTATGAAGCCGG
This sequence comes from uncultured Verrucomicrobiaceae bacterium, assembly GCA_964553805.1. GTDB lineage: Bacteria > Verrucomicrobiota > Verrucomicrobiia > Verrucomicrobiales > Verrucomicrobiaceae > JAGRPD01. The sequence goes on along the minus strand of CAZKMS010000059.1, from coordinate 26,370 downwards.
GCAGCCCTCCCTCCGGTGGATATCGCCCTCCTTTTACAAGGACGACCACGCGGTCTGGTCGCCGGATGGCAGCCGGATTGCCTTCGTGCGGCAGCCTGGCCAGGGATTGGGTGAAGACCACACCCATAAAAAACCCGAAAGCGCCTGGTGGGTGCTGGTGCATGATCTGGCCTCCGGGCGCGCCGAAACCGTTTATGACCCCTCGCCCAAGATGAAAACGCTCGTCCCCAGGTGGCAGGGAGGGCTCAACTTCAACTGGGCTCACGAGGACAACATCACCTTTTTGAGCTATCAGGACGGCTGGCCGCATCTCTACGCCATCAACCCGAAAAAAAAGACCTTCAAGCAACTGACCAAGGGGAGCTACTCCATCGACAGCCTTTCCTATGAAAAAAAGGCCGGGCTGGCCGCCTTTTGCGCCAATCACGGGGAAGCTGAAGAGGACATTGACCGCAAGCAGCTTGGGCTCATAGACCTCGCCAGCGGGGAGGTCCGTTTCCTGACCAGCGGGGACAACATCGTCTCCTCACCGAGCTTTCTCCAAGGCGGAAAGACCCTCGCTTTTTTAACCTCCACCTCCAAGCGCCCGATCCTTCCGGCCACTCTGGACATCGAGGGAGGGGGGAGGGAGCGGCTGCTGGCGGAGGACTTCGTGAGCCATTTGGACTATGAGGCGCTGGTGGAGCCCGGGCACGTCCGCTACGAGGCGCCTGATGGTTTTCAGGTCTATGCCCAGCTCTTCAAGCCCGCCACGCTCAAAAAGGGGCGGCAGGCCCCGGCTGTCGTCTTCATCCACGGCGGGCCGCGCCGGCAGATGTATCTGGGCTGGCACCATCTGGACTACTATTTCTACACCTATGCCCTGAACCAGTATCTGGCCTCACAAGGCTATGTGGTCCTGTCGGTGAACTTCCGCGGGGGGACGGGTTATGGCCGCGCCTTTCAGGAGGCGGCTCGCACCGGGGCCGCCGGAGCCTCGGAATATCAGGACATTTTGGCCGGAGCCCGCTGGCTGGCACAGCAAAGCTATGTGGACGGCGGGAGGATCGGCGTCTATGGCGGCTCCTACGGCGGGTATCTGACGGGGCTGGCCTTGGGGAGAAATTCGGATGTGTTCAAGGCGGGGGTCGATATTCACGGAGTCCACATGCGGATCACCAACCCCGGCCCTCCGGCCTCCCTGAGCAAGTCCAAGCTGGTGGCCTACCAGTCATCGCCCTCCTACTGGGTCGATGACTGGAAGTCCCCCGTGCTCATCATCCACGGCGATGACGATCAGAACGTGGCCTTCCAGCAGAGCATCGACCTCTACAAAAGGCTGAAGCGAAGGGATGTGGAGGTGGAAACTCTGGTGATCCCCGATGAAACCCACCACTGGATGCTCTTCAGCAACCTTCTCAAGGTAAAACAGGCGGCCTTCAATTTCCTGCACAAGCACCTGCAATAGAGGAGCGCGGGCGCCCTCGCCCGCTGTTGCAGACGCCCTCGTCTGCAACCCGTCACGGATGGCGCAGCCACGCGATGGGAAAAAGTCGCTGTGCGTGGGAGGAACGGGCAAGAGGCGGGGGCGCCTCTTGCGACGGGCGAGGGCGCCCGTGCTCCTGTGTGCGGAGGGTTCCGTGAATCCATGAATAAAATTCATGGGTGAAAAGAAAAAGTTGTCGAGTGATTTCTAAATTGGGCGTCATCCTGGCACGCGCCCGGCTTTAACAGGGAGAGTGAGCCACAAACAGGCATTGCCATCGAAATTCTCCGCCCCCCTGGGACGGCGGCCGGTGCGCATCGGCTTCGTGCCGCTGGCGGACTGCGCGCCGCTGATGGCCGCCGACCAGCTTGGCCTGTTCGAGAAGCACGGTGTCGAGGTGCGGCTCCAGCGCGAGGTGGGCTGGGCGACGATCCGGGAAAAGATTCTTCACCACGAAATCGATGCCGCGCACGCGCCGGGCGGGCTCGCGCTTTCATTGCGTTTGGGCGTGCACGGACATGTTTGCCGGGGCATCGCGCCCTTCATCTTCAACGCCAACGGCAACGCCATCACCCTCAGCCGCGACTTGTACGGCCGCGGTGTGCGTGACGCCGCGACCCTGCGCAAGCTCATTCGCAGCACGCCCCAGCAGTTGTTCACGTTCGGCGTGGTCGCCTTCTGGTCGTCCCACCACATCCTGCTGCGCGAGTGGCTGCGCGGCGGCGGCATCGATCCAGAGAAGGACGTGCGCATTGTCATGCTGCCGCCGCCGCAGATGCCCGGCTCGCTGGCGGCGGGCCTGCTGGACGGCTACTGTGCCGGCGAGCCTTGGAACACGGCGGCCATTGTCCAGGGCACCGGCTGGTGCGCCGCCACCAGTGAGACCATCGCTCCTGGTCATCCGGAAAAAGTGCTGCTCACGACCGAGGAATTTGCCGAGGCGCGTGGCGAAGACTTGGCCGCCATCATTCGCGCTCTGGACGAGGCCTGCGCGTTCTGCGACGAGCCGAAAAACCGCCGCCAGCTCCCCGGCCTGCTGGCGCCCGCGTTCCGCAGCCGCGAGGATCAAAACCTGCTCGCGCAATCGCTCATCGGCCCATTTGACACCGGCTTGGAGAGCCGCTCCGCGGAGAACTTTCATGTGTTCCACCGCAATGGCATCAACCGTCCCTCGGAAACCACCGCGCGCTGGCTCGTCGAGTCGCTGATCCGGCACGGCATGATCGATCCCAGCCGCGGCTCTGAGGCGCGTGACGCCATGGACGCCTGCTGGAGCGCGGGCATCTACGACGCCGCGCTGAGTCCTCCCCCTGCGCCGGCTTCGAGGGCCGGCGCCAAAGCCAACGTTAAAAGCAAATCCGCCCGCGTGCCGTCGCGCAAGGCCAACCCCACCGCTGCCTGAGAGCTTGCCGCGCGAACTGCGGGCTCTGTTTCCGCAGAGGCAATCATTCATCCAATCATGAAATTAGCCGAACTAAAAACCTCCGGTCACTGGCCGACGCTCGTCTCCGCTTTTCTCTACTTTGACTTCAGCTTCATGGCCTGGACGCTGCTGGGCGTGCTGGCGAACCAGATTGCGGCGCCAGAATCCCTGAACCTCACGGCGGAGCAGCGCTTCTTCATGGCTTCGGTGCCCATTCTTTTCGGCGGCGTGCTGCGCATCGTGCTGGGACTGGCGGTGGACCGCATCGGCGCGAAGACCACCGGCATCATCGGTCAATTGATCGTCATGGGCGGCCTTGCGGTGGCCTGGCTGGCGGGTCTGAAGGATTTCCCGGCGGTGCTGCTCATGGGCGCGGTGCTCGGGGTGGCGGGCGCCAGCTTTGCGGTGGCCATCCCTCAGGCGGGGCGTTGGTATCCGCCGCGCATGCAAGGTCTGGTCATGGGCCTCGCCGCAGCCGGCAACATCGGGGTGGTGATCGACTCCCTGCTGGCGCCGCGCCTGGCTGAGGCCTTTGGCTGGCAGGCGGTGTTTGGTTTTGCGCTTGCGCCTGCGGTGCTGGTTTTCATCGTGTATGCCGTTTTCTCCAAGGAGCCGCCACAGGCGGCCAGGCCGAAAAAACTGTCCGATTACGCACGCCTGTTTGGGGAGAAGGACGTGCACTGGTTCTGCTTCTTTTACACGGTGACCTTCGGCGGCTTTGTCGGGCTGGCCAGCTCGCTCGGCATGTACTTCAAGGACCGCTTCGGTGTGGCGCCTGCCACGGCGGGGGATCTGGTGGCGCTGTGCACGGCCATCGGCGCGCTGGCGCGCCCCATTGGCGGCGCGATCTCGGATCGCATCGGCGGCATCCGTTCGCTGCATGTGTATTACTCGGCTGCTTGCGTGGCCCTGGTTTGCGGCGGACTGGCGGCCAGCCTGACGGTGAACGTGGTTTGCTTCTTCATCGCTTGCGCCGCCTTCGGCATGGGCAACGGCAGCGTCTTTCAACTGCTGCCACAGCGCTTTGCCAAGGACCTGGGTCTGATGACCGGCCTGGTCGGCTGCGGTGGCGGTGTGGGCGGATTTTTGCTCGCCAACATGATGGGGCAAAGCAAGCAGCACGCTGGCAGCTACCTGCCGGGCTTGATGGTGTTTGCCGGCTTGTGCCTGGTGGCGCTGGCGGGTCTGGCCCTGGTGAAAACCCGCTGGCGCACCACCTGGGGCGCGCTGAGCGAGGCGCGCATTTGATTTGGCAGCGGCTGGCAGCACTGTGCGCGCGGGATGAAAGTCACCAGCACTTCCCATGGCATTCCCTGCGGCGAGTCGGCACTCTCGGCGGATGCCTTCAGCGTGCGGGCGTGGGATCAGACCGTCGTCGCCGTGCTGTGTGACGGCGCGGGCACGGATGCACCGGCGCGCGAGGCGGCCATGCGTGCCGTTTCCTCGCTGGTGGACAACTACGAGGCGCGCCCGCGGGCCTGGAGTCCGGCGCAAGCGCTGGAGCATTTCGCCCATGCTCTCAACAGCCGCTTTTACCAGGAGTCCATGGACCGCCATCAGCGCGTCGAAATGGTCTGCACCCTGGCCGCCGCCGTCATCGAAGGAGACCGCTTGCATGGGGTGCACGCGGGTGACAGCCGCATCGCCCTGCTGCGCGCCGGCGCGCTGCGCTGGCTGACCACGGATGAGGTGGACAGCCGGCAGAAGAACCTGCTCACCAACGCGCTCGGACTCGCGCCCGCCATTACGGTTCGTGTTTTTGAGGAAGCGTTGCAGGACGGCGACACCGTGCTGCTGCTCAGCGATGGCGTCTGGGGCAATCTCGACGAGCAAGCGCTGAGCCACCGCCGGTCGGCCCGCCACCTTGTCGCAGCCGCACATGAAAAAATGACGGCGGAGACACGCGATGACGCCAGCGCCATTGTGCTGGACGTGGCTCGCGTTGGCGCGCCGCGTTCGCGAACCTGCCAGGAGCTGCCCATTCCGGAAAAACTGTACAAAGGCCAGGAGGTGGACGGCTACGAACTGCTGCGCCCTTTTCAAGACACAGACCGCGTCTGGCTGGCGGAAAAGGACGGGCAGCGCGTGGTGTTGAAATTCGCGCCGCTGGAGGCTCGTGACAGCCCGCCGCACCTGGACGCCTTTGTGCGCGAGGTGTGGACGGTCACGCGCTTGCGCAGCGCGCTCTTCATCCGCGCCCATGAGCCGTTCGGCCGCAGCGCCTACTACTATGTGATGGAGTTCGTGAATGCGCCGAACCTCGCCTCCGTTTTGCAGGCGCGCCGGCTCTCGGTGGACTCCGCGATTGGCCTTGGGCACTTCTTGTGCGACGCCGCTCAGTTGCTGCTGCGGCACGATCTGGCTCATGGTGACATCAAGCCTGGCAATGTCCTCTGTGTTGGCGACTATGCCCGGCTGAGTTTCAAGATGGTGGACCTCGGCAGCGCGGCGCCGCTCTTCTCCGTCACCTCGCGCGCCGGCACCGCCAGTTACCTTGCCCCTGAGCGCTTCCATGAGGCGCCGGTGAGTGAGCGCACGGAGATTTTTGCCATTGGCGTCACCCTTTACGAGGCGCTCACTGGCACGCTGCCGTATGGAGCCATCGAGCGTTTTCAGACACCGGCTTTTGTCCAGCCTGCGCGAGCGTCCGCATGCCTGAACCCGAACATTCCACCCTGGCTCGATGCTGTCATCCTGCGCGCCATCGCGCGTGATCCGCACCGGCGTTACCAGACTTACTCGGAGATGGCCCACGACCTGGCTCATCCTGATCGCGTGGAGCCCTTTCACGAGAAAAATCTGCCGCTGCTGCAGCGCGATCCGCTCAGCTTCTACAGGGCCGGGTTCTTTCTTCTTCTCGGTCTTTGTCTGTGGCTGGCCTTCAAGCTCATCACCGGACCTTGATTCGGGGAAGCACCGGACAAGCTGCTTGCAGCCCGCAGTGGAAGATTGACACCCGAGCCCCGACCCGGCATGCTTCACCGATGCTGAACCGGTGGATTTCAATTCTTGTTCGAGGTCGCTGGATCTTCGCCGTGCTTTGGATCGCCCTCGTGGCCAGTGCGCTGGCTTTGATCCCGCGCCTGCAGTTCAGCTTCAACCTCGGCCAAATGCTGCGCGGTGACGAGGCGCGTGTCGCGGATGTGCGGGAGTTTTATTCGACTTTTCCACCCGCTGACGGTCACGTCATGCTCAGCGCCACGGCAGACCGGGTTTTAACTGTGAACGACTTGCGCGCCGCGGAAAATTGGGCGGAGCAGTTGCGGGCGCTGCCGGAGGTGAAGGAGGTGATATCCCCGCGCTTGCTGCTCGATTTGAAGCTGGACGGCTTCACGCTCGATGAATGGGCGCGCCTCGGCGGCAGTGGTGACGAGCCGCTCGCGCTGGGAAGCGGGCCGGGCATGGAGACCTTCAAAGGGCAGCTCGTGTCGCGCGATCTGAAGTCGGTGGCGCTCTACGTGATCAAAAAGCCGCGCATCAGTCAGCGCGCGCTATTCGCGGCAGTCGAAAAAGTGACGACACCGCCCTGGCCTGGAGCGCGGATGCGAGTCGTGGGCACCGATTACCTGCTGCAACAAATGGGCGGCCTGCTGCAGTCGAATTTCCGCTCGCTGATGTTGTTTGAGATGGTGGCGCTGCTGCTGGTCATTCCGCTTTTCATGCGCACGCTGCGGCGGGCTTATCTGCCGATGCTGATCTCGGCGTCTGCGCTGCTGTTTTATCTGGCGATTTTCATCCTGGCAGGGCAGGAGTTCGGTGTCATCCACCTGGCGGGACCGGGTTTGATTTTGATCATTGGTCTGGCGGACGCGATCCATCTCCAGCAAAAGTTTGATGACGCGCGCACGACCGGACTTGGCGTTCGGAAGTCTCTCAGGGGAATGTTTCGCGGCGTGGGGAAGGCCTGCGTGCTCACCTCGCTGACCACGGCTTGCGGCTTTTTGAGCCTGCTGGCGGCGAGCCATGAGGAGGTCTATGACTTTGGCCTGTGGTGCGCGGTGGGGGTGGTGACCGCCTTTGTGACGGTCATCGTGTTTTTGCCAGTGGCGCTGGCATTCTTTCCAGGACAGGGCACGCCTTCGAGGCTGCGGAACATGCTCGATCCACGCCTGCTGCGCCGCTGGGCAGCGCCGGTGACGGTACTGATGGTGATTCTGGCGGCGGGGGTGTTTCGCGCCAAAATGGACTCCTCTTTGGAGCGCGAACTGCCGGATACCCTGGAGGTGGTTCGCAATGGAAACTGGTTTGGCGAGCATTTTCGCGGCCTGGACCGCATCGAGGTCGATCTCCGGGCGAATCTTCGCGATCCAGAGGTCTTTGCCCTGGTGGAGCGCATGCAGAACGACCTGCGCGGCTTTCCCGGCATCTCCGGCTCGCGCTCCTATGTGGACGCCATCCGCATGACGCTGGCGCCAGATGTGGTGGAGACCAAGGACGGCCCCGCGCTCGGCGTGCAGGCGCTCGGCTCCAGCGGGATCTTCCCTGAAAATCTGCTGACTCGTGATCTCGACCGAGCCTGCATCGTTTTCTACCGCGCGCAGGGCTTCGGCACCGAGTCTTATGAGGCGTTCCGCGACCGCGTGCAAGAATACGCCAGCAAGCTGCCCAAAGGCGGCAGCATGAGATTGAACGGGGCTTTTCCGATGTTTTACGACAGCACCACGCTGATCTCGAAAACAATGATGACCAGCCTGGCCAGTTCGCTGGGCATGATCACGCTGATCCTCATTTTTGTGCTGCGCTCGTTCAAGCAGGCGCTGCTGTGCCTGGTGCCGAACGCGGTTCCGCTGCTGGTGGTGGCGGGCATCAGCGGCTGGCTCGGCGCCTCTCTGCACTTGGGCATCCTCATCGTTTTCTCCGTCGGGCTCGGCCTCGCGGTCGATGACACCATCCATCTCATGGTGCGCTTTCAACAATTGCAAAAAGAAAAACCGGGAAGCGACAATCGCATCCTGATGGACGACGCGATCGTCTCCACCGGCTTTGCCATCGTGCTGACCTCGGTGGTGCTGCTGATCTCTGCCTTGTGTTTTCTCGGCTCCAGCTTCACCACGATGCGCTGGACGGGGCTTACGCTTGGCATCGTCGCCGTCACGGCCCTGCTCGCCGATCTCATGATCCTGCCTTGGTTGATCGAAAAATTCCATCGCACCCGCCAGCCGCAACCCCAGCCCGTCACCACATGAAAACACTCTTGCCGCTCACTGCCGCAGCCCTTGCCGTCTCCGCGCAAGGAGACGACGTCACCTACACGCGCGACATCGCGCCGATCCTGCAGCAGCGTTGCGTCGCCTGCCATCGCGAGGGCGGCGGCGCGCCCTTTGAACTTGGCGACTACAGCTCGGTGAGCCGCAAGGCGGGGACCATCCTGCGGGTGGTTGAGTCGCGCTACATGCCGCCCTGGCATGCCGTCGGCGGTGATGTGCCGTTCGCGGGAGATCGCAGGCTGAGTGAAAATGAGATGGCCCTGCTTCGAAAGTGGCATGATGCGGGCCGGCCTGAGGGCGATCCGGCGGACCTTCCTCCGCCGCGTGAGTTTCCCGCCGGCTGGCGGCTCGGCCAACCTGATCTGGTGCTCACCATGGATGCCGCCTACGCGCTGCCAGCGGAAGGTTCGGATATCTACCGGAATTTCGTCCTGCCCACCGGCCTGCTGAAGGGGCGCCACGTGAAAGCGGTCGAGTTCCGGCCTTCGAGCCCGCAGGTGGTGCATCACGCGCTTTTTTATGTCGATACCAAAGGCCGCTGCCGGGAGGTGGATGCCGCCGATCCCGCGCCCGGTTTTGCTGAGATGCCGGTCGGCGAGGGCACCGGGCATGGCATCGGTGCCTGGGTTCCGGGGGCGAGCCCCCGTCCGCTTCCCGAGGGTCTCGCACACCATCTGCCCGCCGGTAGCGACATCGTCATTCAGATTCACTTTCATCTCTCCGGAAAGCCCGAGAAGGAGCAATCGCAGATCGCCTTTTATTTCGCCGACGAACCGCCGGAGCGCTTGTTCACCAGCATTCAGTTGCCGCCTGTGTTCGGCGCCTTCTCCGGCATCAATCTCGAACCGGGTGCGAAGGAAACAGTGGTGACAGATTCCTTCGAGTTGCCTGTCGCGGTGCGCGCCTTTGGCGCCCATCCCCACTCCCACTATCGAGGCAAAGCGCTGTCGATGACCGCGCACTTGCCCGGAGGGAAGTCGCTCTTGCTTCTGAACATTCCGAACTGGGACATGAAATGGCAGGAGGAGTATCGCTTCGCCAGCGAGGTGGAATTGCCCGCGGGAACGCGGCTGGAGTCGCGCGTGGTGTGGGACAATTCTCCGGACTCGCCAGCCAATCCTGTGGTGCCGCCCGTGCGGGTGCGCTGGGGCATCGAGTCCTACGACGAGATGGGCAGCATTGATCTGTTGGTGATCCCCGAGGGCGACGGCAAACAAGCCCAGGCGGCAATGCGAGAACTAAGCGCGGCCGAGCGCGAGCACCTCATTTGGAAGGCGGGCAGCCATGTCATCGGCGCGGGCAAACTGGCATCCTTCGGCGAACTGCGCGAACAGGCGATCCGACGTTTTGACGCGGATGGAGACGGGGTGCTTTCGAGCGCGGAACGCAAGCGGGCACGCGCCAGCCTGCTTGAGACCGTGCCGTGATCAAAGCGCGGACACAACCGGCAAGGCCTCAAGGCAGCTCGGGGATCAGACAGCCGATCGCGACAGTGACCGGACATTTGACCTCGCGGCCTTCGAGCACGGCAGTGAGAGCTTCCCGCAGATCGTGCGATTGCGCCTGCGCACGGCGCTCGCCATAACCGGCAAATTGGTCGTCGATGCGGCCGCGGTAGCGGATTCTGCCGGAGCGGTCGATGACGAACGCTTCAGGAGTGACCCTGGCTCCGGTGGCGGCCGCCAGTTGGTGCGTCCGATCAATGACGATAGGAGCCTTCAACGCGTATTCCTCAGCGTGACGGGCCGCGTCTTCCACGGACAAACTGGGATCAGCATGGACCAGCGTCATCTTCACGCCGCTGTCTTCATACTCGGCGCGAATCTTTTCGATCTCGGGCGCGTAGCGATTGGCGATGGGGCAGTCGGTGGTGATGAACAACACCACCGCCGCGCGCATCGATGAGTCCTCGCACTTGAACGGCTGGATTTCCCTGCCGCGGATGCTGGCGACGCGGAGTTCGGGATCCACGGAGACGGGCGCTGCGAAGTCCTCGCCGTTGGCCAGACGCATCGCGAGCAACGGCAGCACGAGCCACCAGGAGAGTGCCCGGCGGCGGGATCTTCTCGATGTCGTTGGAGAAAGTGCAAACATGATCTGGCGATTTCGCCTTTGCGGTCAATCCATACCGTCCGAATTTGCTGTTTCAATCTCAAAGCCTGGAATCATTTATGGAAGCGTGGTGGACAGGATCACGGTCAGCCTGACGAACGGCCTTCGCCGGCATCGTCAATTCATTCGGCCAGCGACGGCAGCCGCAGGCTGAGGACCGTGTTGTCAGGAGCGGACTTGGCGGTGAGCGAGCCGCCATGCTCCCCCGCAATCCATTTGGCAATGCTAAGCCCAAGCCCGCAACCGGCGGACACGGTGCCGCGTGAGGTGCTGCTGCGGAAGAAGCGGTCGAAGATGTGCGGCAGCTCTTCCGCAGCAATGCCCCGGCCTCCGCTGCGAATGTCCACGTAGGCCTCCCCTGCCTCATGGAAGACGTGGTATTCCACATAGCCGCCCTCGCGGTTGTACTTCACTGCGTTGTCGGTGATGTTGAGCAGCAGCTGGCGCAACCGGTGGCGGTCCGCGCGCACCAGGCAGGATCGCCCGGCGTTGACCGTGACCTTGAGATTGAGCGGCTGGCCGAGAATCGCCGCCTCGCTGGCGCTGTCCGCCGCCAGTTCCGCGAGGTCGATGGCTTCCAAATTCAGCTCGACTTGATGGGCGTCCCCCTGGGTGAGCAGCGTCAGGCCGGTGACAATGCGGTTGAGGCGCTCCAACTCGTCAAGCCAGTTGAGCAGACGGTTGCGCTGCTCCTCGCCGAGATCGTGATCCAGCAGGGCTTTTTCGAATCCGACCATCAGGATGGTGAGCGGAGTCTTGAGTTCATGAGAGGCGTGCAAAGTGAACTCGCGGATTTGCTGAAAAGAGCCGTCCAAACGCTGTATCATGTCATTGAGGACCGAAGCCAGCCGGTCGAGTTCATCGCCACTGCCAGTGATGGGGATGCGCTCGCGGAGGTTATCCTCACGGATCCTCTCGGCCGCGTTGGTGAGCGTGACGATGGGGGCCAGGCAGCGGCGGGTGAACGACCAACTGGCAACCGCCAGCAGCAGCACCGGCACGCATGAAATGCCGGCCGCGATAAGCACCAGCCGCCAATGTGCCACGACAGGATTTCGTGTCGAGTCATCCATCTCAAACTCCATCCAAGTGATGAGGATCGATATCGCGCTGGTGACGAGAAAAAGCGCCACGTGTCCCCAAAAAAGCTTGGTGCGGATGGAGTGCCTCATGGCGCCTTCTCGCTCATCATGTAGCCGACTCCACGGATGGTGTGGAGAAGGGGGAGGTCGTTGCCAAAGTCAATCTTCTCGCGCAGCTTGCGGATGTACACATCCACCAAGTTGGTGCCCGGATCGAAGGAGTAATCCCACACTTGCCTGAGCAACTGGCTGCGCGTGCAGACGCTGCCGGCGTTTTGCATCATCGCCTCGATCATGCGGAACTCGCGCGGACTGAGGTCGATGTTGCGACCGCCACGCGCGACCTGCCGACGCGGCAAATCGACGACCAGGTCCGCGAGCCGCAGCAGGATGGCGCCGCTTTCTCCCGCCCTCCTGGTGATGGCCCGCAAACGAGCAATGACTTCCGCCGCCGAGAACGGCTTGGCCAGGTAGTCATCCGCGCCGACGTTCAGCCCGCTGATGCGCTGGTTGACATCGCCGCGCGCGGAGAGCAGCAGCACGGGGGTGGAATTATTCATGGAGCGCAGCCGGCGCACCGCGGTCAGCCCGTCGCAGCCGGGCAGCATGATGTCCATGATGACAGCGTCGAAAGCCGCGGTGTTGATGCGATTGACCGCATCGTCTCCGCGAGTCAAAAGTTCGGCCTGCCAGCCCAGCGCCGCCATCGTCTCCTGAAGCACCCTCGCTGTTCCAGGCTCGTCCTCCACGACCAGGATTTTCATGCTGCGTGCCGCCTCAAGCGGGGAAGCCGGGTGAAACGTGTTTGGCATTGGGTTAGTCTTTGACCGGTAAAAACTGATGCCAATCCAGGATTGATCCAGTGAAAAGAAGCCTCATGGGTTTCAATGAACGATTCTTAATTTTCCAGGCAGCTCAAGGATGGTTATGAGCCCGCCGCATGATCTTCCCGGGATCCCGTACTACCGGCTTCAAAAAATCTGGCATCAAGCTGTGTCTGATCGCTGCTCCTTTCGTAGCAGGGCTTTTCTGGCTGTTTGCAGCCGTTAAGCCATGGGAAACCAGTGTGTTTCAGGAGGAGCTGGCGCGCAGGGACATTCCGCTTAGCCACTACATCGCCACCGGTTTGTGGATGGGCGTTTTGGGAGCCGTGCTGTTGGGAGCACTGCTGGCCGCCACCGCTCGCTGGTGGAACCGCAGCGCGCCGGCGCCAGTGCGGAATTCCCGCTTGATCGCCCGCGGCAGGTGCGGACGCGGGTTTTGGTTCGGGCTTGCGCTCATCGTGGCTTTTGCCGCTTGGCAGCGCTGGCCTGCCATGGGACACTCCTTTTGGGGCGATGAAGGCTGGGCGTTCTGTGACTTTGTTCATGGCAAATGGAAGCCGGTCGATCCCGGAGGTTCGCTTCAGGGTGAGCTGCGTTTTGAGAAAGTGCGCTGGCAGCAGACCATTTTTGGCGACCGCAGCGGGAACAATCACTGGCTGGGCTCGATTCTGCAGCGTGCCGGCTTGGACACTTGGCAGCGGCTGACCGGCCGGTCGGCTTGGGAGTTTGACGAGCGTGTGGTGCGCGCGGTGCCGCTAGCCGCCGGACTGGCTTCGCTGCTGGCCATGGGCTTGCTGGCGCGCCGTCTCGGCGGGCCGGTGCTGGGTTTGGCCGCGACGGCGCTGATGGCGCTGCACCCGCTGCATGTGCGCTTCAGCGTGGAAGCGCGCGGCTATTCGCTCATGCTGCTCTTTTTCGTTCTGTCGCTGTGGGTGCTGGTGCGGGCGTTGGAAATGGGCCGGCGCCGGGATTGGCTCGCCTTCGGATTGCTGCAATTTTTGGTGCTCTACTCCTGGAAGGGAGCGGTTTATCCGTTGGCAGCACTCAATCTGGCGGTGGGCGTTTGGCTCCTGCTGCGACCCGCTTCGCATCGCGGCCGACGTTCCACCGCCCTGGCGCGATGGCTCGCGGCAAACTTGTTAGGCGCGATGATTTTTCTGCCGCTCACGGTTTCCAGCAACCTGCAAATCGCCAAAAGCATCGACGAAGTGCGGCGGCGTGCCAAGCCAATGGATGCCAACTGGGCGCGGGACGCCTTTTCAGAGACCGTCTTGGGATTGCCCTGGCATGAGCAGGACCGGCGCAATCCTCACGAGGTGTCATTGGAGCGTCTGCGCCGGGAGCAGCCCTGGGCCGGCTTGGCCGCTTGCTTGTTGATAGGAGCGATCGCTGCCGGATGGCTGCGATTCTGGAATGCGGACCGGTTTTTTGCGCTGTGCGCAGCCGCCGTGCTTGCCGCCGGTCTGGCCGCGATCCTGCATTTCAAGTTCGCACTCCGGGTTGAACTGCTGACCTGGTACCTGCTTTTCAACGTGCCCATTTTATCACTGCTGCTGGCGCGGGCGATCACGCCCAATCCCGTGCCGGCACGGGGGGATGTCCGAATTCCACCAGGATGCCGGCCGCTCATCACGGCGACCGCGGTGGCGGCCTTTGCCCTCTTCACCTTCCCAAAAATCCGTTATTTTCAGGATCTTCCGCGGGAGAATCATCTGCGCGCGTGGAAGCTGACAAGGGCGAAGCACGAAGCCCGGGGCTACAGTGGCGAGTCCAAAATTCATACCGCCTGGTTGTGGCGGCATACCCACGCCTACGATCCGCGCGGTGACACCTATGTCCGCTCCCAGGAGGCGCTTGAAGCCGTCGTGAAGAAAGCGCGTGCGGAGGAGGGGGAGTTTTACATGATTGTGGGCATGCGGCAGCTAAGCGAGGTGCTTTGCCCGGAAGTCTTCGCCGCGTTGCATGACCCGGCCCGGTTCGAGCATGTGGAGACTCTCTGGGGCGTCGAGTACCTAAACACCTTGGAAGTGTTCCGAATGCGCCAGTTCCCTCTCGAATTCCCGCCAATCAGCCACGCCAATCAGCCTTGACAAGTCAAAACCATGCTAAGCCAGCTCAAAGAGAGGGAAAAAGAAAACCGCCCGATTCAAGTGGGGCTTGTCGGACTCGGAGCGATGGGGCGCGGCATCGCGTATCAGATTGGCAAAACCCCCGGCATGAGGCTCGCCTTTCTCGCCGACCAGGACAAGGCCGCCGCCCGCCGTGGCGCTGAGCTTTACGGCAAACCCACCCACGTCATCACCGACGCCCTCGCCGCCCTGCGCAACGAAACCATCCCCTGTGACGTCTTCGTGGAAGCCTCCAACTCCATCGTCGCCGCCTATGACTACTGCCTCGCCGCCATCGAGCGCCGAGCCCACTGCGTGCTCATGAACGCCGAAGTCGATGCCATCCTCGGCTACCTTCTGCGCGCCGCCGCCGCCCGCCAGGGCGTCATCGTCACCAGCGACGCCGGCGACCAGCACGGCGTGCTCGCCCGCATGATGGAAGAGATCGAACTGTGGGGCTTCGACATCGTTCAAGCCGGCAACATGAAAGGCTTCCTCGACCGCCACCGCGACCTGGCCGGCACCGTCGAGATCGCCAAAAAGCTCCGCCTCAGCCCCGTGCAGTGCCTCGCCTACACGGACGGCTCCAAGCTCAACATCGAAATGTCCGTCATCGCCAACGAATACGGGCTCACCCCGCTGGTGCCGGGCATGCAGGGCCCGTGCGCCGACAAGGTGGAGGACGTCATCAACCTCTTTGACTTCGACAGCTACGGCGGCCGGGGCCGGGTGGATTACATCCTCGGCGCCAAGCAGCACGGCGGCGGTGTTTATGTCGTGGGCCGTTGCGACGACCCCTTCCAGCAGGACTACCTCAACTACTATAAAGTCACCAACAAACACCCGTACTACCTGTTCCTGCGGCCCTACCACCTCTGTCATCTGGAGACACCGCGCGCCATCGCGCTGGCCGCGTTGTATGGCAAAGCCGTGTGCGGGATGCGGCACGGGCGGGTGACGGACACGTATGCCTATGCCAAGAGGGATTTGAAGTCTGGAGATCGCATTGAACACGCGATTGGCAGTGACGAAGTGTATGGGCTGATCATGGAAGCGGCAGGCGCCGATGCGGCGAAGCTGGTGCCGCAGGGCATCCTTGATGTGGAAGAGAGTGATGCGCGGCCGGTGTTGAAACGCGCCGTGCCCAAGGACCAGCCGCTGACCTGGGATGACCTGGACATGCCAGCCTCCCGCATGAGCGAGCTTTGGGAAATGCAAAAACCGCTGCTGTAGCGAGCCCGCTGCTTGCAGCGCACGGGTGGAATCGGACCTGCCGCCGTTTTAATCCGAAGATTCCGGCCGCGCCGCGGGCGCTCAATTTATGAATAAAATTCATGGATCAAAAGATAAACATTCAGGAGAACGCGCACTCTTGACGCCCCGCCTGGCATGTTCGCGGCTTGGTGTGGGAGCTGTTCCCAAAGGGGAGCCGCCGCGCCACCGCCTTCGTGCCCGCCGCCTGAACTCCTTTCCTTGCCGCCGCCGCTTGATCCAAACGCAACCCTAACGACCCAACACTCCACGCCACACTGAATGAATCGGACCCTCCTTACTTTAACGGCGCTCGCGCCGCTCGCGCCGCTCACCCTGCTGCACGCTGGCGAACCCGCCTCTCCGAAAGCGCCCGAAGCGGCGGTGGCGCCCGCTCCCTCAAACCCGCTCTCTTTCGCCGGGGGCAAACTCGTCTTTGATGTCGAAGAGAAAATGCGCTTCGAGGTGCGCGAGAACAACTTCGACTTCGACAGCAGTGTCGATTCCTTGACCGACGACGCCTGGCTGCTGCAGCGCGCTCGCTTGGGCATGCTGGTCAAGCCGACGGAGTGGCTCTCGTTCTACGCCCAGGGCCAGGACCTGCGCGAGATCGATTCAGACCGGCCCAATGTCATCGGCCAGCTTGGAGCCGAAGGTGACGACACCTTCGACCTGCTGGAGGGCTGGATGATGCTCGGCCAGGCGGCGGAGGGTCTCAGCTTCAAGGCGGGCCGGCAAAAGCTCAGTTACGGGGACCAGCGTCTGGTCGGCCCGCTGGAGTGGCTGAATCCCTCGCGGACCTTCGACGCCGCCAAACTGCGCTTCGCGGCCCAGGCCTGGTCGCTGGACTTGTTCACCTCCAGCGTGGTGGCGTTTGAAGACCACGAGTTCAACCGCTCCGACTGGCTGCGTGACAGCGACCGCGAGCAATTCTTCTCCGGCGCCTATCTCGCCACGAAGTGGATTCCGTTCAACACCACCACGGATTTTTACGCCTTTCACCTCGACGAGAACCAGCCCACGGGCAAAAGCAGCTTCGTCACGCTTGGAACCCTGTGGAAAGGCGATCCGAAAAAGCTCGGCGGGTTTTATTACAACACCGAGATGGCCGCGCAGTTTGGCGAGGTGGCGGACAAGGACCTGGCCGCCTTTGCCGGACATTGGAAGCTTGGCTACCAATTCAGCGACGCCTGGAAAACCAACGCCGGCTTGCAATACAACTACGCCACCGGCGACAGCGACATCCATGACGGCGACGTGGGGACGTTTCAAAATCTGTTCCCCACCAACCACATGTTTTATGGTTACATGGACACCACGGGCTGGATGAACATGCACAACCCGCAGTTCAATCTGAGTGTGCAGCCTGTGGAGAACCTGAAGTTCACGCTCGACTACCATCTCTATTGGAACGCCACCAGCAACGATGCCTGGTACCGTGTCAACGGGGTCACGCAGGTGCGCGGGATCGCGCCGAACGCGGATCGTTTTCGCGGCTCTGAAATCGATGTCACAGTGGCTTGCAAGTGCACCAAGAACATCAGCTTTCTGCTCGGTTACAGCCACTACTTCGCGGCCGATTACTTGAATGACACCGGGGCCAGCGACGACGCGGACTTCGCTTACGCACAGGTGCAGATCAACTTCTAACCGCCTGGATTGGCGGCGCCGGCGGCAGGCGTTCAGCCGCCGGCGCTGCATTCAGGGGCGCTCGAGCCGCCAGACCGCATGAGGTGCAGCGCGCGCACAGCGCGCATGTGGCCGCACGGTCCTGCGCGCAGCGTTCGCAGCGCAGGCAGAGCACGCAGGTAGGCCGATGCAGGCCGGCACGCGTTGCTGTTTTGATGCTGACGAGGTGCGGGTTCATGGCAAAAAGAGTTGTTCCGCTTCTGTCTATGACTTTTGTGCCGCGGCGTTACAGGATTCCTGGTCCTTGCGGAAAAAAAAACGGCGATGATTGGAAGGGGACGGGGCGGTGTTCTGGACGGACTGGCGGCGACGGCCGTTGACGGAGGCCATTCTCTGGACTTATGGGAGGCGATGCCCGTGCGCCGCCCGCCCCGCCAGTTCAACCCGCAGCCCTTTGCCTACCACCAGGAGTTGGTGGTGGCGGTGGAGTCGTTGACCAACCTGGGCGTCGGTGTCGCGCGCGTGGATGGCTGGGTGGTGTTTGTGCCGTTTGCCCTGCCGGGAGAGCGCGTGCGCTGCCGGGTGTTTCGCAACCACAAAAACTACTCCGAAGCCGATCTGATCGAGGTCATCGAACCTTCGCCGCACCGGCGCGAGCCGCGTTGCGTCCTGTTCGGCTCCTGCGGCGGCTGCCAGTACCAAAATTTGGCTTATGCGGAGCAACTGGAGTGGAAACAGCGGCAGGTGGCGGAGCTGCTGCAGCGCATGGCAGGCATCGAATTTCCGGTGGACCCGGTGGCGCCCTCGCCGGTGGAGTGGGGTTACCGCTCCAAGATCACCCCGCACTTCCACCGGCCGCGTGAGGGGCAGATTGGCGAGATCGGATTTCTGCGCGCCGGCAGCCGGCACGCGCTGGTCGATGTGGAGCGGTGCCACATCGCCATGGACGAGATCAACGCTGAGCTGAGCGCCACGCGCGCCGAGGCGCATGCGCGAGCGGCCTCATTGAAAAACGGCGCCACGCTGTTGATGCGGGCATCCCGGGGTCGCGTGCTGCGGCGCGCTGATGAGGTGGCGGTGGAGGTGGTGGACGGCGCGCGCTTCGAGTTTCTGGCTGGTGATTTTTTCCAGAACAACCCCTTCATCCTGCCTGCGTTTGTCGGGCATGTGGTGGATGAGGCGGCGGCCTCCGGCGCGCGTTTTTTGGTGGATGCCTACTGCGGCAGCGGTCTTTTTGGCATCTGCGCGGCGCGGCGCTTTGAGGAGGTGATCGGGGTGGAGGTGTCGGAGAGCGCGGTGGCGCGGGCGCGGCACAACGCGGCGCTCAATGGCTTGGACAACTGCCGCTTCCTGGCGGCGGATGCGCGGGAGATCTTCGCCAGCGTTCCGCATGCCGGGTCGGAGACCGCGGTGGTGATCGATCCGCCGCGCGCCGGTTGCAGCGAGGCGTTCCTGGAGCAGTTGATCGCCTTCGCGCCGCGCGCGGTGGTCTATGTCTCCTGCAATCCCGCCACGCAGATGCGCGACTTGAAGCTGCTGGCGGCGGCTGGCTGGAAGCTGAGGCGTGTGCGGCCTTTCGATCTCTTCCCGCAGACGAAGCACCTGGAGTGCGTGATGACGCTGGGCCGGGATTAAAAAGCCTGAGTTTCTTCGATCTGGCGGCTTTTGCGTGGAATTCCGCTCGGGCTGAGCCCGCTGACAGGTCAGGCTTCGGAACTTCCAGGAAGTGTGTGGTAGTCGCTGCGCGCGAGGCGAAGGCTCGCGATGGCAAACCATTGTTGAAGCATTACCACCAGCGGAAAGTCAAACACAACTCCCGAATCAGTATAGAATATTTAGCTTAGCTAATATTTCATTCATAATGGAAAAAATAATTAATATGAAAATTTTCTTTTTTTAGTGACTCAATTATGCAAGGGTGGAAATCGAGCTGCATGACACGCTTCTCCGCTTCCCTGTTTCTCCGCTTCTCAATTCGCTTTGGAGCGGCCCTGGCCTTGTTTGCCGGCGGCACCGCTCCGGCTCAAGGAGTGGCTGACCAATTTTTTCCCACCGGCATCTCGGGTGGCGGGCGTTTGATGAGCGTCTCGATCAATCCTGAGAATGCCGGCGAAGCTTTTGTCGTTTGTGACATGTCGGGCCTCTATCGTACCCGCAACGAGGGCCTGACCTGGAATCTCATTCCGTCCGACGTTTTTTTACCATGCCGCAGACGCGGCTCCAGTTTGCGGGTTCCGGCGGCGGCCAGCGCATCTATGGCATCCGCCGCCTCTTGGGGCTCGAACAAAACCCGCCCTGCGTTCAGCGCGGACGGCGGCGATTCCTGGACGTTGATTGCGGAGCCGCCCTTGGATCCAATGGATGACCTTGACAACTTCGACCAGTATTACAGCCTGTTTGTCGATCCATCCTCCGCCAGCCACGTCACCCAGCGGCTTGTGGTGGACAATTACAATAAACTCTGGTTTTCCGACGAAGGCGGGGGAAGCGGGAGCTGGACACTGATTGACGACCATCCAGGCGGGATCTCCGGCAGCTTCCGTTTGGCGGGTGTGTTTTGGGACGGCAGCACGATTTATGTGGGGACGAATGTGGGCATTTACCGTTCCACGGATGGAGGTGCAAACTGGTCGCCGATGACGGCGCCTGCGGACGCGCAGATCGTGGATTTCTGTGGAGCCAAGGAACCGCTCGGGAGTGCGGTGACGCTGTTTGCCGTTTGTGTGGATGACACCAGCGGGGTGGACGGCTGGCATGACATGCGGAATATCGATGACGATCACACTTATCTTGGCCTCTATACTTTGACCCTGACTGGCGGTTCGCCGACCTGGACGCTGAGTGATGGCCCGAACTCAGAGATTTTCGTGCGAGTGGATGCGCCCATCGGGGACAGCTCCCGCCCCTGGGCGGCCACCTCCCGCAACTTGATTGTGCCGGGCATTTTCCAAAGCACCGATGGCGGCGCGAGCTGGACCAACACCTTCAAGACGGCCGGCGGCGGGTTTGATCCCAACGAAAATATCTCCACCGGTTATCAGGGCGACTACGGCATTTCGAGTTGGGAGGCTGGCCTGCCCGGGCTGGCCATCGATGTTTCGGACAGCGATCCGAACCGGGTGATCGTCACCTCGGACGCACTCCACCTCACGGATGATGGCGGCACTTCCTGGATGCAGATGTATGTCCATCCCGAGACCGAGAACCCGCCGGGAGACCCCATTCCCCTGCCCAAAGCCTACCGCCACAGCGGTTTGGGCGTGACCACCGGCCATTGGATGCATTGGATCGATGCCGACACCTTCCTCTGCGCCTCCACCGATGTGGGTTTTCAGCTCACGGAGGATGGCGGCGTCTCCTGGACGACGGATCACACCCATGTGAATGGGTGGGGGCAACTCAACCCGCCGAACTGGAACTGCGTTGTGCAAAAACCCGGCGCGGCCCGCCTATATGCGGCGGTTTCGGAGATCAATGATTTTTATGAGCCGGAGAACCTGGAGGATAGTAAGTGGAGCCTGAGGGACTTCGGAGATGTCTATTACTCCGATGACAATGGCCAGAACTGGACCTCAGTCGGCTCCTCCGGGTTGCCCGATGGCGAGTTCCCCGGACCCGTGGTCGAGTTGGCGGTTGATCCGGCCAATCCCGATCATTTGTATGCCGCCTCAGCCAATGTGGACGGTGGCGGCATTTTCCGCACGGCTGACAACGGCAACTCGTGGTCCAAGCTCGCTGACCCCTCGCGCACGCAAGGCCATCCGCTATCCATCCGTCTTCTTGGGCCAGACGAGCTTGTTGTCAGTTACTGTGGCCTGATTTCCGGCCAAGTTTCTGGTGTCGATGTTTACACGGCCAGCTCCGGGGTGTTTTACTCCAATGACGGCGGCAGCAACTGGCATGACCGCACTGATTCAGACATGGAGTATTTCACCCGTGATCTGGCGGTCAATCCCAATGACAATGAGAACTGGTTCGCCGCCGTGCAGAGCCGGAAGACGAATGCCTCCCCCACCGATCCCACCTACGACGGGCAGGGCGGTGTGTATCGCACGACGGACAGCGGCGTGAGCTGGGAGCGGATTTGGGCGCATGACCAGGTGGTTTCGGTCACTTACGTGGAGGGCGCGACACCGATCCTTTACGTCACCACCACTTCTGATGGTGTCAATGCTGGCAGCGGCGGGCTTTGGTACAGCACCAATCCGCACGCTGCCACGCCCGTCTTCAACCGGATCGACTCCTTCCCGTTTGCGCGCGCCAGGCGGGTGTTCGCGGACCCCTACAAGACGGACGGCACCATTTGGGTGACGACCCAGGGCGGCGGGCTGTGGCGCGGCACGGTGACCCCGACCATGACGCCGCGCATCGTGCGCAACGGGGCGCATTACGATTTTGAGGTGGATGTCACCGGCTCCAGTCCCAGCGCTCCGACTCTTTACGGCCTCACGGATTTGAGCGGGTCACCTTCGGGATGGAGCGTGCTGACCGGCCTGAGCCCGGCCTCCAGCACACCTGCGGCCGGCGTCACCCGTTACAACTGGGCCTCCGTGGACAGCCACAGCCTGTTCACCAGCGTGGACCAGGGCTTCGTCCGCGCGGCGCGCGCGCGTCCAGACGGAACGGACGAGACCAGCGATGCCGCGGGCTGGATTTTTGAGGAGATTCAATCCACCCATCAGGAGAGCTGGGGGGCTCCCTGGCTGCGCGAAACGGAACATGAGTCGGCCGCCGCATCATTGGGCAGCACCCTGGAGTTGGTCACGCCTTTTGCCGCTGGATTCGCTTCGGGCGTGGAGTATTACATCGAGATTCAGGAGGGTGCCGCCACCGGCCACCGGTTTGACTTGGTGGAGTCCACCAGCACCGCGAAATCCTGGGTCATCGACAGCTCTAATTCGAACAACACGGCTGTGACCCTGCCCGCGCTCAATGGCGAGCGCATCCGGCTCAGGCGCCACCTGACTTTGGGAGAAGTCTTCCCGCTGGGCGATTATACAGGCACGAATAATCCTGTGGCTTCGGATAGGGTGATGCGGTTTACCGGTACCAGTTGGGTGAACTACTGGCGCCTGCAAGGTGGTTCCGTGCATAGATGGGTCAGGGAGGGTGATGCGACGCTGGCCAATCAAATGGGACGCGTCGTGCCGCCGGGCGAGGGTTATCTGGTGCATGCGCGCGCGTCGGCAGCCACCCGCGTAGCGAGGGGAGTTGGTCTGGTGAGGCAGCATCTGTTCCGCCAGCCGGTGGCGGCGGGCACGCAATTTCACAGCTCCGGCTTTCCCGTGCATCGGATCACGGCCACCAATCACCTGCAGGCCGCGGATGGTTTTGTGGCAACCACCAACCCGGCGACGGCCGACGGGTTCCAAATTTGGAACGGCGATGTCACGCTGGGGGCGACCGGCTACAGCAGCTACTGGTACCTCAACCATCCGATCAACGGCTTGTACTACGCGAAGCAAGGTGACGCGACCTTGACCAACTACAACACGCTGGTTTTCCCCTTGCAGCGCGCGTTCTTCACGGACGTGGGGACCGCAAAACCAGACCGGGTCGTCCTCTGCCCGTGGGCGCCATAAAAGTCTCTCACGAAAACCAACCAGCATTCGTTATGAAACAGCAGATCAAATTCGCCATCCTGCTCCTTTCCACCTGCGGCCTCGGCCAGGCGCAGGACGTGAATGACTTTTTCTCAGGCAACGGCTCCTTTGAGCTGGGGCCGCATGTCAATCCGTTGACGTTCGATGACGGGATCAATCGCGGATGGAGCTATCAAGTGCCCGGGTGGACTATGATTGCTGAAGGGCGCAGCCCGCAATGGATTGAAGGACCGGAAGCGCAGGATGGCAATCGGTATATTCGGCTGTCCAGCCAAGGAGGAGTGGCGAATTTGCGCAGTGGCGCCATGATTGTTGGAAGCGAGATTAGCCACACTCCGTTTACGGTTGGAGACGCTTATGAATTGGTATTCTGGGCGGCGGGCGGCGTGGGCAGTGCAGTTGGCAATCTGCTGACGGTCAATTTAAAGGGTAACATGCCTCGACAGCAATACATGCTGCCGATTTACAGCCAAGAAGAATTCGACATGTTGGGAGGGCCTTTGTGGACGGAGTATGTCATTCCCTTTACCGCTCAGATTGAGTCACCGAAGCTTCTTTTTGTAGCTACCGCCATCAACACAGGCGGCTCAACCAGCCTTTACTTGGACAACATCTCATTCCGGGCGGTGCCGGAGCCTGGGGGAGCACTGCTTGTGCTGGTGGCGGGGCTAACTTGGCTGGTGGTGGGGCGGACGAGAAAACGCCAGCTTGCGCGCGCATGAAACACTCAATTCAATTCGCCATCCTGCTCCTTTCCACCTGCGGCCTCGGCCAGGCGCAGGACGTGAATGATTTTTTCTCCGGCAACGGCTCTTTTGAGCTGGGGCCGCATGTCAATCCGTTGACGTTTGATGAGGGAATCAATCGCGGGTGGAGCTATCAAGTCCCTGGATGGTCGATGCTGGCTGGTGGAAGGTCGCCGCAGTGGCTTGAAGGGCCTGAAGCGCAGGATGGCAATCGCTATCTTCGGCTGTCGAGCCAGGGAGGGACGACGACGAACCTCTTTAGCAGCGCCCGGATTTTTGGGGACGACATCAGCCACACCCCATTTACCATCGGTGACACTTACGAATTGGTGTTTTGGGCGGCGGGCGGTGTGGGAAATGCCGTGGTTAATAAGCTCCTGGTAAACATAGTCCGTAATTATGTGAGCGAAACTGTCGTGTTGCCTCTTTACACCCAAGAAGAGTTTGACGCTTTGGGTGGACCGCTATGGACGGAATACGTGATTCCCTTTACCGCCGTGGCGGAATCACCAAATCTCTACCTCACCGCACTTTCTAGCAATTCAGGCGGCTCAACCAGTCTCTACCTGGACAATATCTCATTCCGGGCGGTGCCGGAGCCTGGGGGAGCACTGCTTGTGCTGGGGGCGGGGCTGGGCTGGCTGCTGGCGGGGCGGACGAGAAAACGCCAGCTTGCGCGCGCATGAAACACTCAATTCAATTCGCCATCCTGCTCCTTTCCACCTGCGGCCTCGGCCAGGCGCAGGATGTGAATGACTTTTTCTCCGGCAACGGCTCCTTTGAGCTGGGGCCGCATGTCAGTCCGTTGACGTTTAGTAGGGGCGGCCAACAAGGTTCCAGTTATCAGGTTCCTGGTTGGCGAATGGTTGCCTGGGGAACATCTCCACGATGGATCGAAGGCTCCGGTGCACAGGATGGTCAGCGCTATCTTAGACTTGGTTCCAGGGGAGGTTCCGGCTCCGCCTACACGGTGGCATCAATCACAGGCTCAGAAATCAGTCACACACCATTTACAATTGGTGAAGTTTACGAGCTTGTGTTTTGGGCCTCGGGCGGTGTTGGCAGCGCTCAGGCCAGCTTCCTTCAAGTTATCATGCAGGGATTAGCCAAACAGTCGATCGAATTGCCAGTCTATACGGAGGCGGAGTTTGAATCTTTGGGCGGCCCGGTGTGGAACGAATATGTGATCCCTTTCACAGCCCAAGTGGAATCTCCTGAACTTAGATTTGGTTCCACGCCGGTTTCACCGGGAACCGCAACTCTTTATCTGGACAACATCTCGTTCCGGGCGGTGCCGGAGCCGGGAAGTGCGCTGCTGGTGCTGGGCGCGGGGCTGGGCTGGCTGGTGGCGGGACGGACGAGAAAACGCCAGCTTGCGCGCGCATGAAACACTCAATTCAATTCGCCTCCTGCTCCTTTCCACCTGCGGCCTCGGCCAGGCGCAGGACGTGAATGACTTTTTCTCCGGCAATGGCTCTTTTGAGCTGGGGCCTTTCGGGCGGTGCCGGAGCCGGGGAGTGCGCTGCTGCTGCTGGGTGCGGCCATTCGATCTCTTCCCGCAGACGAAGCACCTGGAGTGCGTGATGACGCTGGGCCGGGATTAAAGGCGGATCACCGCTTTGACGACGCCCGTTTCCGGTCGTACCCACCCGGGCATCAAGGCGGGGACGTCGGCGAAAGCACCTTGATGGGTGATCCAGGGCCGCGTGTCGATTTGCCCGGATTCGATCAGGCTGATGATGCGCGGGAAATCGGCGCTGAGGGCATTGCGTGACGCAAGCAGGGTGAGCTCGCGGCGATGAAAAAAGGGATCGTCCAATTCGACCGGTTGCGAGGTGATGCCGACGAAAACCACGCGGCCGGTGAAGCGGGCCAGCTTGAGGCTGGACGCCATCGCGCCGGGATGACCGGTGGCGTCGAAGACCACTTGCGCGGGCTCATCGATGTTCGCTTGTTCGAGCACGGTGACGTTCGGATAGTGCTGCCGAACAAAAGCACGCCGTTTTGCATTGGGTTCGATGAGGCGGACGCGCTCAGTCGCCAGCCGGGCAAACTCGAGCACGCTCAGCCCGATGGGACCGGCGCCGATGATGAGCGCATCCTCCCCGGTGGACAAGGCTGAGCGTTCGACCGCGTGGCAGCCGATGGCCAGCGTCTCGACCAGGGCGAGCTGCTCGAAGGCGAGCCGGCTGGACGGATGCAGTTTGCAGGCCGGCAAAAGCAAACGCTCGCACAGTCCACCGTCGCGATGCACGCCGAGCACCTCCAGCGTTTCACAGCAATTGGTTCGCCCCTGACGGCAGGCGTGGCAGCCGCCGCAGTTCAAATACGGCTCGACACTGCAACGATCGCCCGGCTGCGCGCGGGTCACGTCTTCACCGACGGCGAGCACTTCCACGCCCAGCTCGTGGCCGAGAATGCGCGGGCACTGAATAAAGGGCATCTTGCCGAGGTAACCGCTGATGTCGGTGCCGCAGACGCCGACCGCGCGCACGGCGACAAGCGCCTCACCCAGGCCGGGGGGAGCGGGATCTGGCGCGTCAATGAAGTCGAGCTGCTGCGGGCGGGAGAGGACGAGGGCGCGCATGACGGGTCAGTCGTGCGGCGACCACTCGTGCTCGGGCTCGGTGTTGACGATGTCGGCCTTCGCTTTGAGCTCCTCCAGGAACGTGTTGAATTTTTGGTCGCGATACTGCTCCAGCATGCGCTGGCGAATCTCCTCACGGGCTTCCTCAAACGGGCGCGGCTCGGGTGGCCGGCGGCCAAGCACGGTGCACAAATGCAGGCCGAGCTGGGTGGTGAAAACGGGGCTGATTTCACCCACATTCATGGAGAACGCGATGACTTCAAACTCCTCCATGAACTCGCCGCGCTTGAACCAGCCGAGATCGAGTTGCTGCTGGTCGGCGCCGCGCTCGCG
>CAZKMS010000058.1:0-29383 GCA_964553805.1 uncultured Verrucomicrobiaceae bacterium | reverse complement strand
TCCATCGCCTCCTGGTAGGTGAGGCGCGGGAAGGGAAGCGTGGCGGTGGCGCCGTGCGCGGCCTGGAACATGGAGGCCAGCAGGCTTTCGATCAGCACGATGATGTCCTCGCGAGTGACAAAGGAGCCCTCGATGTCGATCTGGGTGAATTCCGGTTGGCGGTCAGCGCGCAGATCCTCATCGCGGAAGCAGCGGGCAATTTGGAAGTAGCGCTCCAAACCGGCGACCATGAGCAGTTGCTTGTATTGCTGCGGCGCCTGCGGCAGGGCAAAGAACTTCGAGGGGCTGAGACGGGCGGGCACGAGGAAGTCGCGCGCCCCCTCCGGGGTGGGGTTGGAGAGGATGGGTGTCTCCACTTCGACAAAGCCCTGGCCGTCGAGGTAGTTGCGCGCCGCAGTGGTGAGACGGTGGCGGGCGCGGATGTTGCTGGCCATGCGCGCGCGCCGCAGGTCGAGGTAGCGGTGCTTCATGCGCAGGTCCTCATTCGAGAGCTCGCGATCGAGTTGAAAAGGCAGCACATCGGCCTTGTTGATGACCTGCAATTCGCTGGCGACGATTTCGATCTCGCCGGTGCCAAGTTTGCTGTTCTCCGTGCCGGCGAGGCGGCGGGACACCTTGCCAGTGATCTGGATCACGTCCTCATCACGCAGTTCGTGCGAACGCGCGGCGATGTCCGCATTTTCCTCGGGACGGAAGACAACCTGGGTGAGGCCCTCACGATCCCGCAAGTCCACGAAGATGACACCGCCGTGGTCGCGGGCGGAATTGACCCAGCCGGCCAAGGTGACGGTCTGGCCGATGTCAGTGGCGCGCAGTTGGGAGCAATGATGGGTGCGATAGGGGTTGGGGATCATGCGGAGCGGAATGAAAAGCGGGCAATGTCCCGGCTTTGCGGCTTGGCGCAAGAAGAAGCTGCGGAGGAATGCGGCCCTGGCCAGTCACTCCCAGTGCAAGTCGGTGCCAGCCGGCAGCATGCGCACCACACGGGCGAGGTCCCAGTTTGCCAAACGAAACCCGCCCAGGCTCTCCTGCCGGGTGAGGTAGCCGGGAATGCTGGTGCCATGCAGGCCGTAGGGCAGCGGCTCAGTCCCGCCACTTTTGGCCAGATGAATCCAAAGCGGACCGACGGGATTGTTCGGGCCTGGTGGCAGCACGGTGTTCAGCGGCGGCGGTTTGAGAATGACTTCCTGGTTGGAAAGGCCAATGCCGATGGACTTGGGCGGCGAGGACCACTCTCCCGTGCAAACGAGTTGGGGACGCAACACGACTTGCAAGATTTTCCAGGTGCCGCGCCCGCGCAGGCCGGGGCGGGCCGCCGACACGGGCACGCGCCCCTGCAGTTTGCCGCCCTGCCAGATCTCCAGCCAGCCGTTGCTGATGATCTTGGCGGTGACGGGCTCGTCCGGCGGGATTTCGGGTTGCACGGGTTCGTCAAGAAGGTGCTCGATTTCGAACGGCTCGACATTAGGCACCAGAAAAAGCGTGCCCGGCTTGGGGGTGGATTTGATGGCGTTGTTGATGCGGCGGAGAAAGGACTCGGAGCAGTGGAAGCGCTCGGCCACAAACTCCCAGACGCTGCGATAAGCGAGGAAATCGCCACGAATCAGGTCCTCCCACTTCGGATCGGGATCGGGGGTGGATTGGCTGCGTCCCGATGCCGCGCCCTCCTGGGAAACCCAACGGTAGTCTTCTGGACGGAGGACGTATTCGCGATAGGCGCCGCCAAGCGCCCGCAACACCGCTGGCGTCTGCCCGCCGCTGTAGTCCAGCTCTCCCGGATGCGCAGCGCGGTAGGCGGCGATGGCGGACTGATACATGCCGCCATCCGCGCCATCGATGGGCCCGCTGGAGAAGAGTTTGCGGTCGAGAAAGGACTGTGTCAGCACGACGTGCGACGAACGCTGCGCTTCGGCGTTGAGCGGACGCGTGTATTTCGGAAGGATCACCGCCGGCCGCACTTCCTCCTGTGGCGGTTTGACACTGACAGTGGGTTTGTCCTCAGGCTTGGGTGGCTCGGGCGGCGGGAACATCGTGGCGATTTGACTGGCACTGGGCACCTTCAGCACCTGACCGATGCGAATCAGATCGCTGGTCAGGCTGTTGGCTTTTTTCAAGTGCTCGATCCCAACGCCGTAGCGCCGCGCGATCACCGTCAAGGAGTCGCCGCGGGCGACTTCGTGTTCGAGCGGTTCCACCGGCGGCCCCAGCGGCCGCGGAGGTGTGATGGGGGTGGCGGTGTTTGCCGCGCCAGGAGAGGCGGGCGTTTCCAGATGGATGGGAATGCCCCACTTGGAAGGGTCTGAGGGTTCAACCCGCCAACGCCATTTCACGGCTTCCTCCAATCCGGCCTCAACGGGAGGCAGGGGCGGTTTGGCGGCCTTGGTCTGGGCGGACAATGGAGCGACCGAGGCCAGGACGAAGGTGGCCGCGCACAAAATCAAGCGGCCACCGGCAAGGGGTTTGCAAAGGGAGAACTCGCTTTCCATGCTCTAACAAAGCCTCGTCAGGAGCGAGTCTCAAGCCCGGCTTTTGGCTGGATCGTTGGACTTCAGGGACTGGTTCGGGACCAGCGCAAATGGTGGTCGAGAAAACGGAGGGTGCCGCTGCCGTGAATGGTGTGGGGACCGTTGAAGTATTCGATCTCCACACGCTCGGAAAGTTGCAGCTTGTTGTAAAGACGGTTCACTTTGGCGAATTCATAAGCCACCCATTCGTCGATGCCGACGCCGTCGTTGTGGCCTCGCTCGACCATGAAAGGGCGCGGCGCGATCAGCGCGGCCATCTCGGCGTAATTGCAGGTGTGCGCGAGATTCCACTCCCAGATCTCATACTCGTGCGTGAAGACGTAGCTCATGCGCATGTCCGTGCTCATGTTCTTGCGCACCCACTCGTTGAAGTCGCCGGAGCAGATGGAAAGGCAGTAGCCGGGCAGGGCGGCAGGGATGCGCATGGCGGACTTGCCGCCGTAGCTGAGGCCGTAAAAGGCGACGCGTTCCGGGTCGGTGAAGGATTGCCCGCGCAACCACTCCAGCAGCCGCTGATGCTGGCCGATGATGACGGAAAACAGGCTCAGGCCGAGGGGGTTGAGTTTGCGTTGCAGGACGCGAAAGGCATCGCCGCCGCGGTAGGGGTTGTGCGGCGCGACGGTGATGTATCCGCGTTGGGCGAGCTTCAAGGCGAAGGCCTTGTAAGCCCCAAAGGCGCGGCTGTCCGGGTCGGTCTCATAACAGTGCTCGGGCAGCCCCTCCAAGCCATGCTGGCAGACGATGACGGGCCGTTTTTCACCGGGTTTGAACTCCTTGGGCAAAGCGATCCAGGCCCAGGCGGTGACATCAGGCCAGACATCGAGTTCGATCTCGTGCAGGGTCACGCCCTCCTCTTCGCGAATGAGCCGGGAGCGCGGATTGGCAGGCATGTCCGGGTCGGGCAGCCGGCCGATGACCTGGGCCCAAAAGCGTTCGCGTTCCTTTTCGATGTGCGCGGTGTAGGCTGACTCGGTGGTGAGCGGCAGCGGTTTCCAGAACGACTCCTCGCGATGTTGTTCCGAGGAAACCAGCAAACGCTGGCAATGCGCGGACCACTGTTGCACGAGTCGCTGCTGCCGGGCGGTGGCGAAGGCGCTGTGGTCCGTTTGAGACACCGCGATGGCAGGCTTGCGCGGGCGGCGGGCCAGATCGGCGGCGACTTCCGGCGCAAACAACAGCGGCACCATGGCTGCGGCATCCGCTTCGGCAAAGACATGCAGCCAGTCGTCTTTTGCCGCGGCGAGTTCACGGGCTTTGGCGGCTTCACTTTGCACCGCTTCCAGCGCGGGAATCGTGATGCGTCCGGGCGCGGCAATGACGCGGCCATTTGTTTGCGGCGGCGCCGGCAGCACTGGGAAGTGAGCATGCTCAATGACCAGCGGGCGTGGAGCGATCAGAGCCGCGATACCGGCGTCGCCAAACTCGCGCACGAAGTGCTGCACGTTGCGTTCGATGGGTTCGCCCCAGAGGTTTTCACGCGGACCAAAATGACCGCCGACGAGTGCGGAAGCTACGCGTGTGTCCAAGGCTGCGGTGTGCATGGCGATGAGCCCGCCCTCGCCAAACCCAAGCAGCGTGACGGGCCTTTTGTCCGGCTGCGACTCCATCCAATCGATGGCCGCTTCGATGGTTTGCACTTCAAAGCCAATCGGCGTGCGGCCCATGATGAAGGCCTGCCGGTAGATCCATTCGCGATGCGTCACCGCGGCAGCGCGGTTGAGAGACCCGCTGCGGGAATAGGCGCTGCCGCGGTCAAGCAGGGCTGGAAACAGGATTTGGCAGCCGGAGTTGAGAAACACTTGGCGCGCCTGCGAGCCGGTCTGCAGACCGAGCAACTCCTCCGGAGTCTGCGCGGGATCGGGAATGAAAATCAAACGCGCCACCGGCGCCGCGTTTTTGGGAGTGAGCAGCAAACCCTCGCCAAAGACGCCGTCATGCACGGGCCAGCGCACGCGCTCGATGACGATCGCTTCGGTTTCAACGACCTGAGCGGGCGCATCCGTGGTGGCGACCAACTCCATGGCAGCCCCAGGCACCCGGGAATCGACTGCGCCGATCAACTGGCGCAAGCGGGTGCGTTTGGCCTCAAGGGTGGACTCTTGCCAAAGGCGGGGACGGAGGGTGGCGGTTTCGGCGGTGAGTCTGGTCAGGAAACGATCAATCCCAGCGACCATGGCACCGCTGCGGTCGTCATGGGCAGGGAGCGCCGTGGAACCGTCAAATTGGGCGTGGGCGAAAGTGAGACCGAGAAAGAGGCAAATGAGCGGTCGCATGGCAGGGAGCAAGGACCTACGCGAGTCGATCACAAAATTAGCGGACCGACAGCAGAAAGGCGTCCTTGGATTATATTTATTGAAAAAACAGTAAATTTCGTGCATATTAATACGGAGTCCATCAGTTCATGAAAATCTTGTCTCATGCCACTCGCGTTTCGTCCGCTGCCTTTGTGTGTTGCGGGTTCGCGGCCTGCTCCCTGCCAGACGACGGCGAGGTGGGATTTGCTGGGAACGCCTGGGATGGTCCAGGAATGCCTGCCCGCGTGGCATTTGAGCCGCCACAAACGGTGACATTGCCCCCCGGGTTGATGCCCGCCCCAGTTGGAGAGGAAGCCGCGGATGCCTTTGCGCTGATCTCCAGTGAGCCACCGGTGGAACCGCCGCTGCCTTTGCCGACGACAGAGGCGCTGCCGGACGTGACGCCGCTTGTGGTGGAGAATGAGTTTGAGAAGGTTTGGATCCCGGATTATCCGCTGACTCCCGCCCCGAGGCTTGCTGTGGATGCGCCTGCCGTGGCCAGCGCTGCTCCTGGGTTCAAGATCAAAACGCCATCGGCAGATGAGACGCTGCCGAACGGCGCGGCAGCTTCATCCGCGGAGCCGGTGCTCCTCAATGAGAATCAAGCGGCTACCGAGATCGCCGGCCCTCCAGCTCCAGATTCCCTGGTGCCGCCAGCTTCGTTGCCGTACGGCATCGCGGTGCCGGGAAGGCCGCATTTGGTGCGCAGTCCGCGCGCTGGCGAATTGCAATTGGTGGATGTGAGCGGCATGAAACCGGGCGACAAAGTCAAGTGCCCCTTCACCGGGGACATGTTCCTGGTGCCGGAAGGCGCAAAAGACGCGGTGGTCGCACCGACGGCTGGAGTCTCCCAGCAAGCCGCCGCCAAGCTGGCCACGCCCGTCATGGCTCCGCCGATGCTGGGCAAGGCCGAATCAAGTGCCGAGGGCGGGGGTTTGCGGCAACCTTGAGCCAGCGTGATTTTTGGCTTGTCGATGCGCTCGCTGGGTGTTGCGTGGCGTTACCAGTAACGTCATATGGATGCGACCCGAAGACTGATATTTGCCCTGTTTGTGCTAGCGCTCGCTTTTGCCCTGTTTGGGGTTTGGCGGTCCGGCTCCTCGGAGTATGGCCTGCTGCAATTGCTGCGCGGTGAAAAGCCGGCGGCCACGAGCTTCACGGCGCCAGCCGCTCCGAAATTGGAGCTCGGTGATGTCGATATGCTGGCGCGGCTGGATGATGAATACGCGCGCCTGGCGGCGGCCGTGCTGCCCGCCGTGGTGAGTGTGACCACCAAAACAGTGCGGCCTGGCGCTTTTGGCTGGCATCCGCTGTATGGACTGGTTGGAACCCGGGCTCAGGTGGTGCCGGGATTGGGGTCAGGCGCCATCGTCAGCAAAGAAGGGCACGTGGTGACGAATTACCACGTCATCGAAGGCGTCAACGAGGTGGTCATCACCACCCACGACAAAAAAACGTATCCGGCGCGTCTTCTCGGCGCCAGCCGCCAGCGCGACATCGCCCTGCTGCAGATCGAATCGAGCCGGACGGATTTTCCCGCGCTCTCATTTGCGGATTCGGACGCCGTGCGCGTCGGCCAGTTGGTGGTGGCGGTGGGCAACCCGTTTGGCTTGAGCGGCACGGTGACGCGCGGAATCATCAGCGCGCGCGACCGTCATCTCAATGACAGCACGCTCGATTACCTGCAGACCGACGCGGTGATCAATCCGGGCAATTCGGGCGGTCCGCTGGTGAATGTGCGCGGCGAAATCCTCGGCATCAACGTCGCGATCTACCGCGGCGATGAAAACGTGCGCGCTTGGCAGGGTGTCGGGCTGGCGATTCCCGCGAAGGATGTTCAAGCCGTCATTCAAGCCGTTTTGAAGATGGAGAAAAACACCGGCCAGCCTGACAAGGCGGCGGTGAAGGAAGTGTCGCCTGGTTTTCTCGGCATCGAAGTCGCCGCGGAGCCGGTGACCCTGGATGCCGCGCTCGGCTTGGGTTCCAAGCATGGCGCGCTCGTGTCCGATGTGGTGCCGGGCTCGCCCGCGCAGGCCTCAGGCATGCGCAGCGGGGATGTGATCGTGAGCTTCAATCAACGCGCGTTTCCCTCGCCCCAGGCCTTGCTGAAGCAAATCCAAAGTCTGCCTGCCGGCGAGCAGGTCGAGGTGGGAATCGTGCGCGGAGCGCAGGAAATCTCGCTGACAGCGAAGCTCGGAGCACGTCCGGCGGGCGGCAATTGAGCAGGCTTACTTGCGCTTGAACAGGCGCTGCAGAAATCCCTTTTTGGGCTCCTCCGGCGGCGGTGCCGGCGCGGCGGAAGGCTGCTGCGGCTGGCTGGTGGTTTGATCGAGATTCACGGGCGCTTGCACACGGCCCACCCCGGCGCCGGTTGCAGACGTTGTCGTGCCGGGCTGTGAGTTGGTGAAGTCCAGGACCGCGGGGCGCATCGTGGGAGAGCTGACCTTGTAGTTGATCACCTTGGGTTTCTTGGGTTTCCCCTCGGAGTCATACTCGTGGATGATCTGCTGATAGACCTCGCCTTGCAGATTGCTGAGCCGCTCCTCCTGAAGGCGGCCGAAACCGTCGAGCACACTTTGGGAGCGCGCCACCAGGTTGCCGGAGCCGTCATAAAGGTTGCCCATGACCGGCTGGCCGTTTTCGTTGAGCTGGTAATGCCGGCGCAGGATGAGCACGTCATTGCCGTCATAGGTCTTTTGCTCCATCTGCCGCGTGCCCGGATCGCTCACCGACTCGGTGCGGGAGCCATCCGTGTGGTAAACGGTTTTGCCGACGACAGCGCCATCCTGCGCGGTGAGCGCGGCGGAGATGGCAACAAGCGGCAGGAGGACAAAATGAGCGCGCAGGCGTTTCATGATTGGATCAAGGCTGCTCCATGCTATCCTGAAGCAGGCCAATCCTAAAGCAAAAAACGCCTGTTGCCGCTTTTCAACCCCATGAGCATGTCCGAATCGTCCGCACCCTCTTCCGACCGGGACTGGGCCGCCTTTTTGCGTGAAACCGCCGCGGGTTTTGATTGCGCGACGGGCACGCTGCATCGTTTGGAAAGGGGTGGCGGGCCGCTCAAGCTGGTGGCGCATCTCGGCATCCCCGATGCCCTGATCCCGGTCATTCAGTCCATTCCCGTGGGAAAAGGCATCGCCGGCGTGGCGGCGGAGACCCGGCAGCCGGTGGAGCTTTGCAATCTGCAGACGGATGCCTCAGGGGTGGCCAAACCCGGCGCCAGACAAACGCAGGTCCAGGGCTCGCTGGCGGTGCCGGTGCTGGATGGAGATCGCCTCTGCGGCACGCTCGGCATTGGCAAGCGCGCGCCGTATGCATTCAGCGCGGCGGAAAAGGAACGGTTGCTCGCGATCGCCGCCAGCATTGCCGCGGAATTGACCGGGACCGTCTGAGCGTCTTTTCAGACCTTGATTTCATAACGGGTGCGGCGGCTGTTGAGCCAGCGCACGCCGATCATGTCAAAGGTGGCGCGCAAGGCCCGGTTGCCGAAGCCATACTTGCTGACGCCATGCAGGCGCGGCCGATGATTGACCGGCATCTCAGTGACGCGGTAGCCCATGCTCCGCACCAGCGCGGGAATGAAGCGGTGCATGCCGTTGAACAGCAGCAGCGCCTCCCGGCAGGGCTGCCGCATGACCTTGAGCGTGCAGCCGGTGTCGCGCACGCCGTCGCCGACAAAACGCGAGCGCACCGCGTTGGCGATCCGGCTTTGCAGGCGCTTGAAGCGGCTGTCTTTGCGGCGGGCGCGCCAGCCACAAACCAAGTCGCAGCCACCGTCCTCATCGAGCCGCGCAACCATCGCCGGAATGTCGGCGGGGTCGTTTTGCAAGTCGCCGTCGAGGGTGGCGATGAGGCGGCCGCGCGCTTGATGGATGCCGGCATGCATCGCGGCGCTTTGACCGGCGTTGCGGGCGAAGGCGATCACACGCACGCGCGGGCCGGGGACGATGCGGCTCAACGTGGCATCGGTGGAGCCGTCATCGACCAGAAGCAGCTCGTAATCATAGCCTGACAAAGCTTGCGCGATCTCCTCCTGCAGCCGCGCGACGTTGTCCTGCTCGTTGTAAAGCGGCACCACCACGGAGAGATCGGGGTTGGAGGAGTCGGACATGCAGGGCGCGGAGGGGCGTCAAAGCTGGGGCGGACGGTAATCGTAGCAAGCGAAGATTTTGATTTCCCGCACGGGCTGGCCGGCGTGAACGACTTGGGCCACGGTGAGCAGCTCCGTGCGCGTGAAGGCGGCGCGGATCAAACTCGGTGGCGTGTCCTGCCCTGGGTCGTCGCTGACAAAAAGCGCGTCGCGCCCTTCGAAGAAGCTGCTGCCATCCACAGCGCGCGCGTCATAGCGCGGCAGGCGGGTGAAGGGATGGCTCCAGTCGGCGGGATCGAGCAGGGCATGCACGCGCGGGTGCGCTGGGTCTGGCCACAGGCAGGGGGCGCCCGCGGGCAGGGCACGATTGAGCCCGGCGGCGAGCCGCCAGTTGGAAGCGATCACAAAATAGCGGCCCTCGCGCGGCGACTTCAATTGCGTGTCGATCAGGACATCGGCCAGCAGCCGCCCGCTTTGCCGCCATCCACGCATCACCCCGGAGGGATCACGACTGAACAAGCGGGTGTAAATGCTGCCTTCACGATCCAGGCGCTGCTCGAAGGCCCAGGGCAGGCCGGCGGCGCGGAGAAAATCGCCATTGAGCAAAAACACCGACTGCAAGGCCGCCAGGATCAGGGTGATGGTGCGCCAGCTCACACGGTCCTCGGTTTGCAGCAGGGGGCTGCTGACGAACTGCCAGCCGGCGATCATCGCCGCGAACACCATCCAGGCCGGGCAGCCGGTGTCAGGCCAGGGCGAGCGGGTGAACCAGAAAAAATCCGCCGCCGCCAGCGGCAGCGCGTAGCCAATCAGCAGCGAGTGCGCGGAAAAGGCGGCGGAGGGCCGCATCCAGATCGTTCGCACCGCCCACAGCATGACCACGAAAAGCAGCGGCGACACCAGCACCAGCCAGCGGAACCAGCCGGGGAGAATCCACAGGTCAGGCCGCCAGCTTTCCCGATCCAGAAAGAGCCAGTCCTGCCTGGCCTGCCCATTCAGCCAGAGCAGCAAGACGATCACCAGCGGCGCCGCAACAAAACCCCAGAACGCGCGCTGCCGCAGCAGCAAACGATGAGCCCGCGGGCGATAAAGCAAGAACGCGGACAGCAGCAGCACCGTGCTCAAGCCTGGCCGTGTCAGCAGCACTGCCGCCACGCAGCCGCCAGTTGCCGCCCAGCTCCAGTGCCACGGTTTGTTTTCGCCCAAGGCCCGGCGCAGGCACCAGGGCAGGGCGGTGAGCAGGAAAAACAGCAGGCTCGCTGGCGTCCAGGAAATGGCCGCGAGGTTGAAAGCCGGCAGCAGATTGAGCACCACGACGGTCCAGCCCGCCACCGTCTGATCGTACAGCGCGCGCGCCAGCTGCCAGGCCAGCAGCGAGGTGGCTAGCGCCAGCCAGGGCGCAAAAAAACGCACTCCCAGACCCTCCTCGCCGCCTATCGACATGCCAAGGCGGGCCAGCCACAGCGGCAGCGGGCCGTGCAGGGCGAAATCCCCGCTCAGCGGCTGTGACGCCCGCATCGCCGTGAAGGCCTCCTCCGGCGACAGCTCCAGCGTCGGCAGCAGCGCCAGCCGCCACAGCGTCATCAAGCCGAGGGAGGCGAGCAGCAGGGAATGGCGGCGCATGGAACGAGTTGAAACAGTGACGTAGCCCGGTATTGAATCGTGTCCACCCGGATCGTGTCAAAGAGCCGCGGCTCGCCTTCAGCCCGGCCCGCCCAGATGCCGTGCGCATTCTTCCTGGAAACTGGCGGCGGTCATCATTGATCCGAAAGACTTTCCAGTGATTCGGCCTTCCCACCAGCTTGCTGGTCCATGTCCAATGAAAAGCTCTGCCGGTGGTTGCCATTGAGCATCGACGGCCAGGCCGCCTTCTCATGCACCAGATAATCCGGCATCACCACGTAGAGATGCCCGCCAGGCCGCAGCACCCGCGTCCAGTTGTTGCGCGCCAGTTCCACGTTCTCCATGTTGTTCAAGGCAGTGGAGGAGTGCATAAAATCATAACTGTTTGCACCCGACCCCGTTTTTTGGCAACCGTTGTCAATTTGTCTTTTTGTTTGCATTCAATCAGTCAATTTTTTGCAGCCCGACCCCGTCTCTCGGCGGATTTTTGTGTTGAAGTCATCGTAAACATTGAGTTGCTCGGATTCTAAATTTTTAATCAGTCGCTGGCGCGGTCTAGCAATGGTATATAGCATTGGAAAAAATCTCCATCAAATATTTTTATTATTTTATTTTATAAATTTATTTCAACTATAACGCCTAAATTATTATTATACATAATATTTCCTGAATGTTTCCATCGGATCCGATTGGGTAAAACACTATCATGCAAACCTGTGGATATTTTGTCCTTCCTCTTATCAGATAGGGCATCTGAAATCATGAAGGGGGCCAGCGGAATGAATGCTGGTAAAATGTTCATTGGTTCGCGTGCATTATCAGTTTTTTTTGGACTCAATGAGGTAATATATAACGGAGGTTGATTCATGGTCTTTTTCACACGCTCCATAGCTGGTTCAATAATCAATTTGTCGGAGTTGTGTGAGGGTGGTCGATGCACTATACGATTAAATTTTCTATTATGAAATATTGCATAGAGTATCGGCTCCTTGCCACGCACCGATGCAAGCCAACACTCGGTTCGATTTGGATCATCCAGAGCAAATTCTCTGCCTATCAATTTGACTTGATCCATTTTCTCGAAAATTCTACCTTCTTTATTTTTAGTTGAACTACACGAAATCAAGCCAAAATTTATTAAAAAATATAAATATATTGTAACGCATTGTCAATATAGAATTTAATTTGTAGACTTCTGTTTATCTTGTTGAATTGCCCATTCTAGTATTTCTGCGTTGGTGATGCGGTCCTCCAACGGTCGACAAGTATTGCTGTAATAGGTGTGGATCAGGTCGCCGCCGGTTTCGCGGGTGAGGCCGTCGTAGGCGTATTTGCCAACGGTGTTGCCGCTTTGCTTGACTTCGACGATGCGGCTCCAGGCGTCTCACACGAGTTCAAAGGTTTCGTCCCAGTCCAAAGCGGGTGAGACGCCCGCGCCAACACTCAGGCTGGAAGCCTGAGCTACGGGGAGCGGCTCCAGCATTCGCCCGGCGCGGTCCATGCGGATAGGACCGGCTCCGATTTCCAGGAGGCACCGCTTTGCCGCGCTAGCGGCGTCCTTCATGCGAGGCCATTTGGCGGGTCGTGAGCGCAGCGGAGGACAATCGTAACCGAAGTAAAGGTCGCCGGCGTCGCTGACGGGTTCGCCGCTTTGGCGCTTGTAGGTCAGAGCCACCGGCGGCTGGCCTGAGCCGCTCTTATTTGCATGGACATCTTCCCCTCCTCTGCGCCACTCGATGTCCTCTGGGGTGGCAAACAAGGATTCACCACGGAGCGCGCAAAGAGACACAGAGCTTTCAATGGAAGCAGCGGCACACCCATCATTCGACGAAACCAAACGGCTGGCTGCAGCCCTCCTGCTTCGACGGTTTTTGGGAGATGAATTCATCGCGAACCTCGAGAGGCTTGAATTCTAAACTCTTGGCCGATTGCCGGCACCCCGGCCGTGCCGGGCATGCAGGCTTGGTAACGAACCAGCAAGCGGCTCATGCCATCATAGACGCTCTTGCTGAACGCGGTCTTGCCCGCCGCGCTGGTTTTGATCACATTGTCCGCGCCGTCGTGCCAGTTCTGTGCTGCCAAGGTTTCGGTGACATCGCCGTTGGCTGGATTGACGCCGTCGATCTCCGTTTGAACACCCGCCCCATGTCGTAAAAGGCGCGGGGCAGGGAATGGCGGCGCATGGAACGAGTTGAAACCGTGACGCAGCCCGGTATTGAATCGTATCCATCCGGATCGTGTCAAAGAGCTGCGGCCCCCAGCCGTGACCAACCCCCAGCCCCCCACACTTGCTCATGCATCGCGCGCTTTTTCTTGCTCTCTCGACTTTTTGCCTGACTCCTGGCTGTTCGCCGGCTGCGGACGAGCCAACGGCTGAAGAAATCATGCGCCTCGTGCGCGCCAGCTACGCCCAGCAGGACTACAAGCTGACGGGCAGCCTGCGCGATGACAGCACCGGCCGCAAGGAGTCCTTTGAACTGACCATGCAGCAGCAGACGGTGCGGTTTCGTTTCAATAATCCTGCTGAAATTGTCGAGTTGGACCTGGGAACTCAGCCCGCCTCCCTCAGCCGCGTTCTGGCGGGCGGCAAAGCGCCGGTCCCCATCACCTCCTACGCCGAGGAGGTGCGCGGGATGGGGATGAACTTCGAGGATCTTTCGCTGCGCTTCACCTACTGGCCGAAACCTCAACTGATCGGCAGCGATTCCATCAAAACGCAGAAAATGTGGGTGGTGCGCGTGGTCAATCCGGACGGCAAGGGCCCGTATGGCACGGTCGATCTCTGGGTGCATCAAGGCAGCGGCGGTGTCGCCAAGATGGAGGCCTACAATCCGCAGGGCCAAAAAATGAAGCGTTTCGAGGTGGTTTCCGTGCAGAAACACGGCGAGACGACGATTTTGAAAGAGATGAAACTGGAGGCTTATGACCCGCCCGGTGCCAAAAAAGCCACGCGCAGGACGTACATGAAGCTGGACAAGAATTGAAAAAACTGGGATAACCACTTTCCCTCTGCTGTTATTTCACGAATTTGCGCTCTGTTTCGTGAAAGGATGGCAACGCCAATCTGGTGATGAATCGGCCCGACCCCAACTCGCTGCGCCAGGCTCCGGTCATCCGCGATCACGATACGATCCGGCAGATCGGACGCGGGGCGTTTGGCGAGGTGTGGCTGGCACGCAGCGAGACCGGTGCTTTGCGCGCGGTGAAGGTGGTTTGGCGCGAGGACTATGATCATGAGGAATCGTTCGAACGCGAGTTTGAGGCGCTCAAACGCTACGAGCCGATTTCGCGCCGCCATCCGGGCCTGCTGCCCATTCTCCAAGTCGGCCGCAACGCCGAGGCCGGGTTTTACTACTACGTGATGGAGTTGGCCGACGATCTCGATTGCGGCCGCGAGATCGATCCCGAGACTTACAAACCGCACACGCTGGGCCTGCAAATGCGGCGGGACAAGCGCCTCAAGGTGTCGGAGTGCTTCGCGCTTGGCATCAACGTCGCGGAGGCGCTGGGTTACCTGCACAAAAAGAAGCTCATCCACCGGGATGTGAAGCCGTCCAACCTGATCTACCTCGATGGCCAGTGGCGGCTGGCAGACATTGGGTTGGTGGCCTTGCTCGGGCAGCGCAGTTTTGTCGGCACGGAGGGTTTTGTGGCGCCCGAGGGGCCGGGCACCGCCGCCTCGGACATTTTCAGTCTGGGCATGGTCCTTTACGAAGCCGCCACCGGCAAGGACCGCCTCGATTTTCCGGACTTGCCTTCGGCTTCAGGCACCGGTGAGCGCTTGGAATTGTGGCGGCGCTTGAACCAGGTCATCTGCAAAGCCTGTGCGACGAAGGCGCGCGACCGTTACGATTCCGCTGACGACATGGCGCTGGCGCTGCGCGGGGAAACGCTGCCATCGGTCCGGCGCAACCTGTACTGGGGTGCGGGCATCGCTGCCGCGCTGGTCTTCGCGGTGGGTTTTGGCATGTGGTTGGCGAACAAGCAGTCCAGCGCGCGCAGTTTGGTTTCAGTGGAAATGGGGCCGCCCACCGTGCGCATCGAGTCCGAGCCCGCCGGAGCGGAGGTGTTTTCAGGCGAGTCCATGCTGGGTGTCACCCCGTTGGAATTGACGCCGCCGCAGGATCTGCCCGTTCTTTATCAACTGCGGCTGGCGGGGCACAAACGGCTCGAAGTCGAGTATGCGCCGGATGGTGAAGATGCGTTGTTTCACTTGAAAATGGAGGCCACCAAGCTGCCGCAGCTTGGCGAGCGCTGGATCAACAGCATAGGTATGGAGTTCAAGCCGCGCGGTGGCGTGCATGCCAGCATTTTTCCGGTTCAGATGAGCGTCTTTCGCGAGTTTTTGGGCGAGCAACGGCGTCCTTTTGAAGGCCGCGTGGTGCGTTTTTTGCAGGGCAAGGATCGCGAGCAGATTTACATCGTGGTGGTGCCGGTCAACGACGCCGAGGCCTTTCGCTACTGGCTGACGGATCGTGATCGCGCCGCCGGTTTTCTGAGCCAGGAGCATTTCTACGAGGTCGAGCCGTTTTATTTCGTTGAGAATGCCACGCCAACGGAGGACATGCCTGACATGCCCGCCTCGGTGAGCGATGATGAGTCGGAGGATTGGCAGGCCTTTTACCTGCGCGTGAGCCGGCAGACCTACGGCTCGGTGGTGGTGCGCTCCGCTCCGGAAGGCGTCAAAGTCTATCAAAACGAGCAGTTGCTGGGCCGCACACCGCTGGAATTGCCGCGTGTGCGCAGCGGAGCCGTGGAGTATGAGCTGCGCGAGGAAGGCTTTAGTGATTTGGTGTTGGAAGGCGATGTGCATGAGGCGGATTACCTGGAGCTCTTCGCAGACATGGAGGCCAAGCAGGGCGTCACTTATGGCCGCGAATGGAAAAACAGCCTGGGCATGAAGTTTGTGCCGCTGGGGGAGATCCTCATGTCCGTTTGGGAGACGCGCCGGCGTGATTACCTGGAGTTTGCCAAGGAGAGCGGAGCCAAACGCCCGCCTGGCGGCGAGCAAAACGAGGGCCGCGCCGCCACTCAGCCGGTGATGAATGTGACACGCGAGGAAGCGCGCGCCTTCTGTGCCTGGATTACGGAGCGTGAGCGCACGAGCGGATTGATCGGCCCCGCTGATCGCTACCGCCTGCCGACCGATGAGGAATGGAGCCGTGCCGCG
The DNA here is from genome assembly GCA_964553805.1 of uncultured Verrucomicrobiaceae bacterium. Lineage (GTDB taxonomy): Bacteria > Verrucomicrobiota > Verrucomicrobiia > Verrucomicrobiales > Verrucomicrobiaceae > JAGRPD01. The sequence goes on along the minus strand of CAZKMS010000058.1, from coordinate 13,678 downwards.
GGGCTGCCGCTGGAGCGCGGCGCTGATCCGGCCCAGCGCAGCGGTCGTATTCGCGGCATTTATTCCTGGGGCTTCGAGTGGCCGCCGCCGTCGAATGTGGACAACTTTGCCGATGCCTCCGCGGTGCAGCGCGCCGGAGCGGACGCGGCCATTCCAGATTACCACGATCGTTTCAGCTTCACCGCGCCGGTGTCCGCGCTGCAGGGCAACGAGCGCGGCTTGGCTGGCTTGGCGGGCAATGTCTCCGAGTGGGTGGACACGGATTACGAACTGCGCGCCACCACCGAAAGCAATGCCTCCCATCCACTCATGGGCACGATCCGGGGCGGCAACTGGCGCAGCCATTCCCAGGAGGAGTTGCTCGCCTCGACGAGGCTCGCTCTGCCGGTTGACAGCCGCCGCAACACCGTCGGTTTTCGCGTGGTGCTTTCACGCAGCCAGACGGTGTCGCAGGTGACGCGTTGAGGCGGCAAGCGTGGCAAACCCCGCTTGCCATGACCAATTCGCGCTCTACAGTCGCCGCTCCTTGCCGCTGACTTTTCGCAAGGAGCGAGCCTGCCTAGACATTGGAATGAGATTTTGCAACATGACGCGCCAGCGTGACATTGGCGCCAACAGCTACCTCCTGGAGAGTGGGAAAACGCGGGTCGTGATCGACTCGGGCATGGACCCGAAACACGCCGGTTTCGACGCCATGCCGGACTTTGGCAACCTGCCAAGCAACTCCGCCCAGGCCATCCTGATGTCGCACGCCCACCACGATCACATCGGCTGCCTGCCTGTGCTGCAACGGCGCCAGCGCGGTGCGGCGGTCATCATGACCGAGGCCACCGGTGAGGTCGGCAGCGCCATGCTGCACAACTCCGTCAACGTCATGACCAGTCAGCGCGAGGAGCTGGACATCAACGAATACCCGCTCTTCACCCACCGCGAACTCGACGAGATCAAACCCTCCTGGATGTATCGCGGTTACGAGCAGAGCTTTGTCATCCCGGACACTCAGATCAACGCCAGCTTCCATGACGCCGGCCACATCATCGGCTCCGCCGGCATCCTGCTGCGGGAAAACGGCTCCTCGCTGCTCTACACCGGTGATGTCTGCTTTGAAAACCAGACCATCGCCCGGGCTGCCAGCTTCCCGCGCGAGGGCGTCGATGTGCTCGTCATGGAGACCACGCGCGGCAACTACGCGCGGCCCGCCGGCTACACTCGCAAGGCGGAGAAGGAACGCCTCTCAGCGCTCATTCGCGACACGTTTGACGCCAACGGCTCCGTGTTGATTCCCGTTTTTGCGCTCGGCAAAACCCAGGAGCTGCTGCTCATGATGCACGAGCTGTCCCAGGAGGGTTTGATGCCGCAGATGCCCGTTTTCGTCGGCGGTCTCGGCACCAAAATCACGGTGCTCTACGACCATTTCTCTGACCGCGTGCCGCGCAATTATCCTGGCTTCAGACTGCTCGAGGACATCGACATCCTGGTCGCTCCCCAGTCCCGCCGCCGGCGCGAGATCACTTACCAGAGCCGCGCCGTTTATCTTCTCTCCAGCGGCATGATGTCCGAGGGCACCACCTCCAACAGCTTCGCCTTCCGCTTCATCGAGAATCCGAAAAACGCCGTCGCTTTTGTCGGCTACACCGATCCCGAGACACCGGGTTACCGGCTGCGCACCGCCGCCAAGGGCGACCAGGTTGTGCTCAATCGCGAGCTGCCGCCGTCCACGCTGAGCGCCCGTGTCGAAAGCTTCGACTTCAGCTCGCACGCCACGCGCGAACAGCTTGCTGATTACGCCGAGCAGTTGCGTCCGAAGAAAATTGTCCTCGTGCATGGCGAGCCTCTGGCCCAGGACTGGTTCGTGAACCGCTTCCGCGAGACGCTCGCAGACGTGGAGGTCATCCTGCCCGAGCCGAACCAGACCTTCGACCTCTGGTAAGACCTGCACGCCCTCGCGACCATGCTGAAAATCTACGCCTACAAAGGTTGCGACACCTGCCGCAAAGCCGTGAAATGGCTGAGCGAGCGGGGCATCGAGCATGCGGAGATCCCGATTCGCAAGCAGCCGCCCACGGTGGCGGAGCTGCGCCGCGTGCTGGCTTTTCGCGGCGGCGAGATGCGCCTCTTGTTCAACACTTCCGGCCAGGACTACCGCGCCGGCGGCTGGAAGGACAAGCTGGCGGCGATGGATGAGGCGGCTTTGTTGGAGGCACTCGCCGCCAACGGCAACCTCGTCAAGCGCCCCGTCGTCATCGACTCCGCTCGCGGCATTGCGCTCAATGGTTTCAAGGCGGCCGAGTGGCAGGCGCTGCTGTAGCAGAGCCGGCACAGGCGGCCTTCATGAGCGCAGACCCCAGCCCGCGCGCGTCTGCCAGGCCTCCAACAGCAGCACCAGCAGGAAGGCGATGAGCAGCCAGCGCGAGAACGGCGTCCAGGCGGACGGCCTCGGCGCGCGCCAGACATCGGAAAGATCCAGCCGTTCGCTGCCGCCGCTGCGCGCGGCCGTGGTCGCCAACTCTTGCAGCCGGGTTCGGTCCGCGCTCCACTCCGGATTCGTGATCACGTTCACCGGTCCAAACGGCAGGGCGTGATTGCCGAGCCGCACTGCACCGCGCACCAGACTGAGGCCTTCCAGATCGATGCTCGCCTGGAAGTGACCCGGCGCCAGGCGCAGCCACGGCACCACGCGCGCCTCGGTTTGATCCTCACTGGTCAAGGACAGCTCCGGACTGCTCGCCGCGATGGTCTCCGCCCAGGTCTCATCGTAAAAAAGGTCGGCCCGCAGGCGGCTGCCTTCGAGCTGCGTGCGCAGACCGAGCCCCGGTGGCAGCGCCTCGCCCATCAACCAGCGCGTCAGGCTGCGCACAAAACCGCCATAGCCCGCCCACTCGCGCGTCAGCTTGGAAAAATCCCCGCCGAGAGGAAAACTCACCGCTGCTGTGCGCCCCGCGCCGCGCTGCCAAAAGGCCAGCATCGGCGCCGCGTATTCATCGCCGGAGACCAGGGCCTGGCTCGCGCCCGGCCGCAGGTAGCTCAGGTTGTAACCATCCACCTGCGGCAGCCAGTCGATCCCACCCGCCGCCATTTCCAGCCAGCCAGGCGTGCCTTTGACCGCCACGGGCTGGTCAATGAACGTCGAGCGCGCCACCGCCACCGTCTCCTGCGCAAACAGGGCAGGCAGTTGATTCGCATCCTGATTGAAAAAGATGCGGCCGTCGCCCCGCTTCGCCACATCCTTCAAAAAATCCGCATCCGCGTCCGCCTCGGTGCCGAGACCGATCACCGACACGCTCGCTTTCTGCGCCGTCATCTCCGCCAGCAGATTGATGTAGTCGTCCGGCTGCTCCGAGTCCGCCGCATCGGAGAAAAGAATCACGTGCCGCTGCCCCACCTGCGCTTTTTGCAGCCGATCCCACGCCGCCTTCAGCCCGTTATAGACATAGATGCCGCCGCCCATGCTCTGCTGGCGCCGCACCGCGTCCTCGATCTGCGCCCGGTTCGGCCCCACCGCCACCAACGGGCTGACCTCATGCGCCTCGCTGTCCACCACCAGCACCGTGATGAAATCACTGTCGCCCAGAAGCTGCACCGCGCGGCCTGCGCCTTCGTTGGCGAGCTGCATTTTCTCCAAACCGGAACCCGGCACCGTCATCGCCATCGACCCCGAGCGATCCATCACGATTGCCAGCGCGGTCACCAGCTTGCGATGCTCCTGTTTCAGCTCCATCGACACCGGCAGCAGCGGCTCCACCGGCGAACCGAAGAACCCGCCCGTGGCAAAGCTGTACTTGCCACCGATCATCGCCAGCCCGCCGCCTTGCTGGTTCACGAAAAAATCCAGCGCGCGCAGAAACGGTGTTGGCAGGCGGTAGGCCGGCACGTTGTTGAGCAGCACCACCTTCGCCCCGGTCAGATCCCCCACGCTTGCTTGCTGCGTCTCCGTGCGCGTCTCCACCGAAAAACCCTGCGCCGCCAGCGCCGCCGCCAGCGGATCGCCTTCATAGTTGGTGAAGAGCAGCACCCGCGGCCCGCTTTGCACCTCCACCCACTGTGAGGCAGTGTTGTTGCCGCTCAGGCTGTCCTCCGCGTGGCTCAGGCGCGCCGAAAACTTCACCGCCCCCGCCTTCGACAGACGACTGGACAGTCGCAGCCGTCCCACGCCGTCAATCACCTCCACCTCCTGCTTCGCCAGCGGCTGGTCATCCCGCAAAAGCTCCACCGTCACCGCCCCATCGCGATCCCCCAGCACCACCGCCTCGATCAAGAACGCCTGTTGCAACTGCACCCGTCGCGGCAGCACCAGATCGGCGATCCTCCAATCCCCCGCGCCCTCCCGCACCGCCAGCCGGTAATCCATCGCCACCTCCTGCGCGATCAACCGGTCCGCCAGGCCCTCCAACGGCTCCGTACTGATCCCGTCCGTCAGCACCAGCAGGCGCGACGCCCGCTTCGGGTCCAGTTGCGACAACGCATGCAGCGCCGCGCTGTTCAGACGGGTCGAGTGCGTCGGCCCCGCGTACTTCTGCCCGTCCGGACCGGAGCCCATCTGCGCCCCGCGCACCACCGCCTCCGTCGCAAAGTCCACCTGCCGCAGACGATCCGCCGCCCCCTTCGAGCGCATCAGCAAAGTCTCCCACTCCGGCAGCTTCGGCCCCAGCAGATCGCTCGCGGAATCCGAGCGATCCACCAGCACCCACAGGTCCAGGCCATCGTCAAAGCGCCGCGTCTCCGGCCCCGCCGCGATCAGCACCAGCAGCAGCAGCGCCAGCGTCCGCAACGGCCGCTCCAGGCGCAGCCCCCGCCAAAACCACCCCGCCGCCAGCAGCGCCGGCAGCAACAACAGCCATTCAGGGGAAGCGAAACGCATGCGGCGGAGTCAGGGAGTCGGAGTGTGCAGTGCGGGGCAGGGGAAAATGGTCGGCTCGCCCGCCTTGTCCATCCCTCCGCCAAAAAAAACGCCCGCCAGAGAGCACTCCGGCGAGCGTTGCGGGGAAAACGTCCTCCTGCGCTTATTCAGCGACCTTCGCGCTCTTGATCGCGATCGCCTCCTCCGGCACGTTCTGGTGCGGACCCTTGCTCGTGGTCGGCACCGCCACGATCGCGTCCACAATATCCATGCCGCTGGTCACCTTGCCAAAGACCGCGTAGCCAAAGCCGTCAAAGCTTGGGTAGTCCAGGTTGGTATTGTCCTTCACATTGATGAAAAACTGGCAGGTCGCGCTGTTCGGGTCGCTGGTGCGCGCCATCGCGATGGTTCCGCGCGCGTTTTTGAGGCCGTTCTTCGACTCGATGGCGATCGGCGCCTCCGTCGTCTTCTGGTTCATGTCCTTGTCGAAGCCACCGCCCTGGACCATGAAACCCGGGATCACGCGATGGAAGATCGTGCCCTCATAGTGGCCGCTCTTCGCATACTTCACGAAGTTCTCCGTGCTGATCGGCGCCTTCTCCGCGTCGAGTTCCAGTTCAATGTTTCCTTTTGAGGTTTCCAGAGTGATTTTCACGATGTTGGCTTTTTCTTCTTTGGGGGTTTCAGCTTTGGCTTTGGAGTCGTCCGCTTTCTTTTCCTGCGCCCCGAGAGGCGCGAGAGCGGCGAGCAGGATTCCTGCAAAGGCAAGATGGGGCAAGCGATGAATCATGGTGTGCAAAGGTTTGGGGTTTGGGGTTGGCAAGGCCGCTAAGATGCGAAAGCCCGCGCCCCCTGGCAAGTCCCAACTTGCATCTCCCTCCGCCCGCCCCCACTATGCCCCACCCCCAGACAAGAAATGGCCTGCAAGATCGACCCCGCCCTGCATCGGGACAAAAAACCCGACTGGATCCGCGTCAAACTCCCGCGCGATCCCGCCTTCTGGAGCACCAAAGGCCTCATCTCCGACTTGCGGCTCCACACCGTCTGCGAGGAAGCCCAATGCCCCAACCGCTGGGAATGCTGGAGCCAGGGCACCGCCACCTTTATGATCGCCGGCGACCGCTGCACCCGCGCCTGCGGCTTCTGCGCCGTCAAGACCGCCAAACCCTTCGCCCTCGAGGCAGACGAACCCGCCCGTGTCGCCGCCGCCACCCAGCGCCTCGGCCTCAAACACATCGTCATCACCGCCGTCGCCCGCGATGACGTCCCCGATGGCGGCGCCCAGCACTTCGCCCAGACCATCGAGGCCGTCCGCGCCGCCGTCGAGGGCATCGTCATCGAAATCTTGGTGCCCGATTTCAACGGCAAGGACGACGCCCTCCTCAGCGTCATGCGCGCCCGCCCGCACATCTTCAATCACAACCTCGAGACCGTCGAGCGCCTCACCCCCCTCGTCCGCTCCCGCGCCAAATACGAGCGCAGTCTGCACGTCCTGCAGCGCGCCAAGGAAATGGCCGCCGAGCTAGGCAACAAAGTCGCCACCAAAAGCGGCCTCATGCTCGGCCTTGGCGAAACTGAGCCCGAGCTCTTCCAGGCCATGGACGACCTCCTCGAGCACGGCGTCACCGTTTTGACCCTCGGCCAGTACCTCCGCCCCAGCCCCCAGCACCTCCCCGTCGTCGAGTACATCCATCCCGACACCTTTGAGAGCTACAAGCAGATCGCCAGGAACAAAGGCTTCCGCCACGTCGCCAGCGCCCCCCTGGTCAGGAGCAGCTACCACGCCGCCGACTTCAAACCCGAGCTGGACGTGGATTGATCCGCCACCTGTGGAAAAATGGGAGCGGCAGGACGATACCGGTCAAGAGCGGATATGCAACCGAGCAGCAGACGCAGAATCCGATCCATTCTCATGCGAAGCGTCTAGTGGTTGGGCGACTTATGAGATCGTCACAACTTTGGTTTCATGGGTGACGAGGCGGACCCTTGAATGCTGTAGCCGGGGTCTGTGACCCCCGGTGGGATGGTGCAACGAGCGCGAGGCAGCCGGCCTCACAGAGGCCGGCTACAAGGTGGTACTGACCGCAAATAACCCCAAGAATGAAGTAACTGGGTGAGCAAAGTCACCAGCTTTGCCCACCTCTCCCGCGGCTTTTGCCGCACCCCGGCCGGTCAGACCGGCCCGCGAGCCCTCCCCAAAGGCTACACAGCGCCCATCCGCCCCCCAGATCAGCCAGGGAAGTTGAAACCCTCGCCCCCCCAGGCCCAGATCCTTCCACCGCCCTCCGCCCGCCATTTCCAGCCCCGCAGACCGATTTTCAGCCCCGAGCGCAAGGCACTTGCCAGCAGGCCCGTAGGACGCTTAGGGTAGGGGATGCCGCTTTTCCCATCCCGCAGGCGCGATGGCAACGCGCGCCGTTTTCTTCATGTCCCCTGACTTCACATACTCGGAATCCACCTTCGAACCGCCCCAGGTTGTCAGGGAGCAACACATCGAATACGGCTTCATCGGCAAGCTCCAGGGCCTCAAATACGAATACCGCCCGGACATCACGGACCGTGCCTCGCTGGAAAAGAACTTCCGGCAGAAGTTCGAGGAGTTGAACCGCGTCCGTCTCACCGATTCCGAGTTCGCCCGCCTGCTGGACGAGCTCGTCACACCCGACGTTTTCACAGCCGCGAAGACACTGCGGAGCATCAATGCCTTCACCCGCGATGACGGCACGCCGTTGAACTACACCCTCGTGAACATCAAGGACTGGTGCAAAAACCACTTCGAGGTCGTCAACCAGCTCCGCATCAACACCGACTACAGCCATCACCGCTACGATGTGCTCATCCTCATCAACGGCGTGCCCTGTGTGCAGATCGAGCTGAAGACCCTCGGCGTGAATCCCCGCCGGGCCATGGAGCAAATTGTCGAATACAAGAATAACCCCGGCAACGGCTACACCAGGACGCTGCTCTGCTTTCTCCAGCTCTTCATCGTCAGCAACCGCGACCGCACCTGGTACTTCGCCAACAACAACGCCCGCCACTTCGCCTTCAATGCGGAAGAGCGCTTCCTGCCCATCTATGAGTTCGCGGACGAGGACAATTCGAAGATCACCCACCTCGACGAGTTCGCCGGGCGCTTCCTGAAAAAGTGCGACCTCGGCCGGACCATCAGCCGCTACATGGTGCTGCTCGCCGGCGAGCAAAAGCTCATGATCATGCGGCCCTACCAGGTCTATGCCGTGCAGCACCTCGTCAAGTGCATCGACGAGGACAACGGCAACGGCTTCATCTGGCACACCACCGGCAGCGGCAAGACGCTCACCTCCTTCAAGGCCTCCACCTTGCTGAAGGAAAACGACCGCATCCACAAATGCGTCTTCGTCGTGGACCGCAAGGACCTCGACCGCCAGACCCGCGAGGAGTTCAACAAGTTCCAGGAAGGCTGCGTCGAGGAAAACACCAACACCGCCGCCCTCGTCCGCCGCCTGTTGTCGGAGGACTACGCGGACAAGGTCATCGTCACAACCATTCAGAAGCTTGGCCTCGCGCTGGATGAAACCAGCAAGCGCAACAAGCAGCGGACGAAGAACGGCCAGGCCACCTACAAGGAGCAGCTCGGAGCCCTGCAGCACCATCGCATCGTCTTCATCTTCGACGAGTGCCACCGCTCCCAGTTCGGCGAGAACCACAAGGCCATCAAAGAGTTCTTCCCCAAGGCTCAGCTCTTCGGCTTCACCGGCACGCCCATCTTTGAGGCCAACGCCTCCTTGCAGAAGATCACGGACACGCAGGCCTCCATGCGCACCACGGCGGACCTCTTCCAGAAGCAGCTCCACGCCTACACCATCACCCACGCCATCGAGGACGGGAACGTCCTGCGCTTCCACATTGATTACTTCAAGCCCGAGGGCAAAAACCCGCCGAAGCCCGGCGAAGCCATCGCCAAGAAAGCCGTCATCGACGCCATCCTCGCCAAGCACGACGCCGCCACCGGCGGACGCCGCTTCAATGCCATCCTCGCCACCGCGTCCATCAATGACGCCATCGAATACCACGCGCTGTTCAAGACGATGCAGGCGGAGAAACAGGCCGCCGATCCCGACTTCAAGCCGCTGAACATCGCCTGCGTCTTCTCCCCGCCTGCCGAGGGCGATCCCGATGTGAAGCAGATCCAGGAAGACCTTCCGCAGGAAAAGGAGGACAACGAAGTGGAGCCCGACAAGAAAAAGGACGCACTCAAAGCCATCCTCGCCGATTACAATGCCCGCTACGGCACCAATCACCGCCTCAGCGAGTTCGATCTCTACTATCAGGATGTGCAGAAGCGCATCAAAGACCAGCAGTGGCCGAACTCCGATTTTCCCCACGCGCAGAAAATCGACATCACCATCGTCGTGGACATGCTGCTCACCGGCTTCGATTCCAAATACCTGAACACGCTCTACGTGGACAAGAACCTCAAGCACCACGGCTTGATCCAGGCCTTCTCCCGCACCAATCGCGTGCTCAACGGCACCAAGCCCTACGGCAACATCCTCGACTTCCGCCAGCAGCAGGACGCCGTGGACACCGCCATCGCCCTCTTCTCCGGGGAAAAAACCGGCCAGCAGGCGCGGGAAATCTGGCTGGTGGACAAGGCCCCCGTGGTCATCAAAAAACTGGAGGACGCCGTGCAAAAGCTGGACGACTTCATGAAATCCCAGGGCCTCGACACCGCGCCGGACGCCGTGCCGAATCTCAAGGGCGATGCCGCCCGCGCCGCCTTCATCAATCATTTCAAGGAAGTCCAGCGCCTCAAAACCCAGCTCGACCAATACACCGACCTCACCGAGGAAAACGCCGCCGCCATCGAGCAAATCCTGCCCAAGGAAAATCTGCTCGGCTTCCGTGGGCAGTATCTGGAGACCGCCCAACGCCTCCGCGCACAGCAGAAAGCCGGGAGCGCCGACGTCCCCGTCGGCTCTTCACCCGTGGACCAGATCGACTTCGAGTTCGTCCTCTTCGCCTCCGCCGTCATTGATTACGACTATATCATGGGCCTCATCGCCCGCTTCTCGGCCAAGGGGCCGGGCAAGTCGAAGATGACCCGCGAGGAACTCATCGGCCTCATCAGCGCCGATGCCAAGTTTCTGAATGAGCGCGACGACATCGCCGAATACATCGGCACGCTCAAGGCTGGCGAGGGCCTCAGCGAAAAGGCCATCCGCGATGGTTACACCCGCTTCAAGGCGGAGAAAGACGCCACCGAACTCGCTGCCATCGCCGCGCGGCACGGTCTCGCCACCGCTGCCCTGCAAATCTTCGTGGACGGCATCCTCGACCGCATGATCTTCGATGGCGAGCACCTCAGCGACCTCATGGCCCCGCTCGACCTCGGCTGGAAAGCCCGCACCCACGCCGAACTCGCCCTCATGGAGGATTTGCACCCCCTCCTCACCAAACGAGCCCTGGGCCGCGACATCTCAGGACTCAGCGCGTATGAGCAGTAAGACGAAATCCACCGCCACGAAGGAAGATGCAACGCCCGCGCTGGTGCCGAAGCTGCGGTTTTCGGGCTTCGCAAAGCCTTGGTCACATGACCCGCTCGCCAAGTGGCTAGTAGAGCACAAGCTAAAGAACACGAAGGGCCGCGATGTCTTCTCCGTTTCGATGGAAAGCGGCATCGTGAACCAAATCGAACACTTAGGGCGGAGTTTTGCTGCGAGTGACACCGCGCACTACACCATCGGACGGCGCTTCGATGTCGTTTACACGAAAAGCCCGCTCAAGGCTTTCCCCTTTGGTATCGTGAAGCAGTGCAAGTTCGACGGAGAAGTCGCGCTCTCCCCGCTTTACGGCGTTTTCACGCCTCCAAACCCGCATGTGGGTTTGATGATCGAAGCCTATTTTGAGTCTCCCAGCCGTTCCAAAGCCTTCCTTTCGCCACTTTGCCAAAAGGGTGCCAAGAATACGATTCAGATCACAAACACGACGTTTCTGTCAGGCAAGATGCCGCTGCCGACTGAGTCCGCCGAACAACAAAAAATCGCCGAGTGCCTGAGTTCGGTGGACGAGCTGATCGCCGCGCAAGCGCGGAAAGTGGACGCGCTCAAGACCCATAAAAAAGGGCTGATGCAGCAGCTTTTCCCCCGCGAAGGCGAAACCCAACCCCGCCTCCGCTTCCCCGAATTCCAAAACACCGGAGAGTGGAGCGAAGAAAAACTCGACGACCTAGTCCACTTCCAGGACGGCTTCGCCTTCAAATCGACGGACTTTGTGAAGGCACAAGAAGACGCAACCCAAGTCATCCGCATTACCGACATCAACAACAAGAGCACCAACGAGGACAAGGTTTACATTCCCACCGCATTCCTTGAGCGCAACAAGCTGGGCAAGTATAGCGTCGATGACGGTGACCTGCTTTTAAGCTTAACCGGTGCGGCTGGCTTCAATTTCTTCTTCTGGAATGGCGGCCCAGCCACCATCAATCAACGGACGGCTAAAGTTACATCCAAGAAGAAGTCAGGCCATGCGCTGCTTCGGCTCTTGGAACCAATGATTCACGAAAAGATCAATCAGCGAGGGGAAGGCCAGAACAACAACCTTTCAAAGGAGTTCTTGAGCACCATCGTCCTGCTGGTGCCCGAACCTGACGAACAACAACGCATCGCAGATTGCCTGAGCAGCCTCGACGCCCTGATCACCGCCGAAACCCAAAAGCTCGAAGCCCTCAAGACCCACAAAAAAGGCCTGATGCAGCAGCTTTTCCCATCCCCGGAGGAGGTGGAAGAATGAGGGCGGTGATCCGTTTGCCCCAACGGGGCAATGCATACCAGCCCAGAGCAACGCTCTGGGTAGGCAACGCCGATCCCCGCGTTCTGAAGGAACGCCGCATATCCCCGAATGGACGTGGGCCCGATCAACCCCGGTGCGGCGTTCCTTCAGAACGCATCCAATCACCATCACCCGTTCCCAGGGTTGCACCCTGGGCTGGTATGCGCCTCCCCGTTGGGGCGTCCATATCACCGTCCCTTTGGGGCATCCATACCGCCTCCCAAAGGAGCGTGAATCTCATATTCCATGCCGCAATCTCTCTCCAACATTCTCATCCATCTGATCTGGAGCACGAAGGACCGCCATCCGTGGCTGGCACCCGGCATTCGTGAAAAGACCCACGCCTTCCTCGCCGGCGCGGTGCGGCAATGCGATTGCGAGGCGTATCGCGTCGGCGGTGTGGCGGATCATGTGCATCTGGCGGTGCGCCTTTCCCGCACCCTGGCCATTGCTGATTTGGTGAAGGAGGTCAAAACCGCTTCCAGCAAATGGCTGAAAACCCAAGACGCCGCGTTCACGGACTTTTACTGGCAACTGGGCTACGGAGCCTTCTCGGTGGGCATGAGCCAGAAGGAGCACCTGCTCCGTTACATCGACACGCAGGAGGAGCACCACCGGACGCGGAGCTTTCAGGACGAATACCGCGGCTTCCTGAAGAAATACGGGATCGACTACGATGAACGCTATGTGTGGGACTGACCGGAACGATGCGGCGTTCCTTCAGAACGCATGGCTTAAACGCGCCAATCCCAGGGCGTTGCCCTGGGATGGTATTCGCCGCCCCGTTGGGGCGGACAATGAACGCTCCGGGCATAAAAAGTCGGAAGGTAGAGAAAAGTCGGAAGGTAGAGGATTGAGCGGCGAACCGACAATCACACGGCGAGGAGCCGAATTTCACCTTCCGACAACACGAGGCTGCCAACATCCTCCCAGAACCAAAAAAAAATTTGCCGCCCACGCCTTTCGATGACCGACACCAACCAAAAACAACTGGGCAACACCCTCTGGAGCATCGCCGACCAACTGCGCGGGGCCATGGATGCGGACGACTTCCGCGACTACATGCTGTCCTTCCTCTTCCTGCGCTACCTCTCCGACAATTACGAGACGGCGGCGAAGAAGGAACTGGGGCGGGATTACCCCGATGTCGGCGCGGACACCCGCAAGGTGCCGCTGGCGCTGTGGTATGCCAATAACGTGGACGACATCCCGGCCTTCGAAAAACAGATGCGGCGCAAAGTGCATTACGTCATCCAGCCGGCGCACCTCTGGAACAGCATCGCCAACTTGGCCCGCACCCAAAACGGCGAGCTGCTGAACACGCTGCAAGCAGGCTTCAAATACATCGAGACCGAATCCTTTGAGAGCACCTTCCAAGGCCTGTTCTCTGAAATTGATCTGAGTTCCCCCAAGCTGGGCAAGACCTACCCCGACCGGAACGCCAAGCTCTGCACCATCATCCAGAAGATCGCCGAAGGCTTGCCGTTCAACATGAACATCGACGCGCTGGGGGATGCCTACGAATACCTGATCGGCCAGTTTGCCGCCGGGTCCGGCAAGAAGGCGGGCGAGTTCTACACCCCGCAGCAGATTTCCGACATCCTCTCCGCCATCGTCACGCTGGACAGCCAGGAGCCGAAGACAGGCTTGAAGAAGCGGCTGGAAAGCGTGCTGGACTTCGCCTGCGGCTCCGGTTCGCTGCTGCTGAACGTGCGCAAACGCATGGGGCCGCAAGGCATCGGCAAGATCTACGGACAGGAAAAGAACATCACCACCTACAACCTGGCCCGCATGAACATGCTGCTGCACGGGGTGAAGGACACGGAGTTCGAAATCTTCCACGGCGACACCCTGACCAACGAGTGGGACGCGCTGCGCGAGCTGAACCCGGCGAAGAAACCCAGCTTCGACGCCATCGTCGCCAATCCGCCCTTCAGCTACCGCTGGGAACCCACCGACGCCATGGGCGACGACGTGCGCTTTAAGAACCACGGCCTGGCCCCCAAGTCCGCCGCCGACTTCGCCTTCCTC
>CAZKMS010000057.1:0-29677 GCA_964553805.1 uncultured Verrucomicrobiaceae bacterium | reverse complement strand
GGTTTCGATGCCGGGGAGGCGGCGGGTGACTTCGGCGCGGAAGGCGTCGATGCCGAGGGTCTGCACGGTGTATTTGAGGCGGGCGTTTTTGCGATCCTCGCGGTTGCCGTGGTCGCGCTGGGTGGTAACGATGGCTTCGACGGCATCGACGACGTGCGGGCGGTGGATGTAGAAGAGCGGCTGGGCGAGGAAGGGGCGGGTGGCGAGGTTGCCGTGATTCATGCCGAAGCCGCCGCCGACAAAGATAGTGTAGCCTTCCACTTGGCCGTCCACGACGTGGGGGACGAGGCCGACGTCCTGGGAGAAGATGTCGGTGTCGTTGCAGGGGGGGATGGCGATGCCGATCTTGAATTTGCGGGGCAGATAGACTTTGCCGTAGATGGGGTCGTCGCCTTCCGGGGCGGTGGTGGCGGCGCGGACTTCGGGGTTGGGTTCGGGGTCTTTAACCCAGTCGGGATCGATTTTTTCGCCGTCGAGCCAGATGTCGGCGTAAGCGGAGGAGCGCCAGAGGAAACGATTGCTGATTTCCTCGGTGAGGCGCTGAGTGTCGGCGTGTACGGCGTCCTTGACCGGCGCGGCCGGTCCCATGGTGTTGCGTACCACATCGCCGCAGGCGCCCATGGTGGAGAGGCCGGAGTGGCAGACGTTGTGGATGACCTCTTTGAGGCCGCCTTTGAGCACGCCGTGGAGCTGGATGCCCTGGCGGTTGGTGAGGCGCATGTTGCCGCAGGCTTTGGCGCACAGGTCGTCGTGGATCAGCCACTGGGCGGCGGTGATGCGGCCGCCGGGCATTTTGGAGCGGATCATGAAGCTCCAGGCCTTCTCCTGCTTGGCTTTGATGCGGGCGATGCGCTGGTCGCGGTCATCCTGCTGGTAAGAGCCGTGATGCTTGAGGAGGACGCTGGACTCTTCGGGGATGTTCGGGGTGCTGGTGTCGGCGAAATTTTCGGCGATCTGGCCGCGCAGGCCTTGGGATGCGAGTTTGAGGTCTTCGACGGAGGCTTTGGACATGGGCGGAGGGGCTTCAGTTAGCGGTTCGCTGTTTTCGGTGGGCGCGCTTCGGGGTGAGACAGGATTGACGAGATTTTGGGGGATGAACAGGATGGCTGAGACGAGGAAGCGAGGAGAGAATGGAGCAACATGATGCGCGGTGCAAGCGATATTTTACTAATTCCCGATGGGGTTAGTCGTCTTTGTGTTTTTCAATCATGGCCCAGGCGTTGTGATTGTGGATGGACTCAAAGTTTTCGGCCTCGACACGATACCAGGTGATGTGCGGGTGGGCGTTGGCTTTGACGGCGACATTGCGCACGAGGTCTTCGACGAAAACGGGGTTGTCGTAGGCGGCCTCGGTGACGAATTTTTCGTCGGGGCGTTTGAGGATGGAGTAGAGGGGGCTGGAGGCGGAGGCTTCGGCCAGCTCGATGAGGTCTTCGATCCAAACGGGGGCCTGAAAGCGGACGGAGAGCTTGACGATGCCGCGCTGGTTGTGGGCGCCGCGGGCGCTGATGGCTTTCGAGCAGGGGCAGAGGGTGGTGACGGGCACCTCGACGGTGACGATGAAGTCGGCTCTGCTTTCCGCGGCGTCGATTTCAAAAAGGATGCCGTAGTCGAGCAAGCCTTCGGTTTGGGTGACGGGCGCGGCTTTGGCGCGAAAATAAGGGAAGCGCAGTTCGAGGTGAGCACGGCGCGCGTCGAGACGGCGCCGCAATTCACGCGGAATGGCGGCGGCGTTGGCCACCGTCAACTCCTGCCCATGCGCATGCAGCACCTCGACGAAGCGGCTCATGTGAGTGCCCTTGTAATGATGCGGCAAATCCACGGACATGGCGACGGTGGCCACGGTGTGCTGAGGCTGCTGTTCACGATCAGCGATGGCGAGCGGGAAGCGCAGGCCGCGCACACCGACACGATCGATCGGAATGCGGCGGTCGTCGTGCTGGGCCTGGGTATCAGTCAGGGAAGCCATCTAAAAGGGAATAAGAAACCCCACTGTCACCGGGCGGCAACAGTGGGGCAAAGCATGATCCGTTGCTTGCGGCCTGCCTGTGGCGCGGCAGCTCAGGGAAGCAGGTTGACGGCGCGGGCGCGCTTGACCTCGCGGGTGATTTTGCGGTGCAGCCAGGCCGGCACGCCAGTGACGCGGCGGGGCAGCAGCTTGCCAGTCTCCGAAGTGAAACGGGCAAGCAATTCAGGGTTCTTGTGGTTGAGCTTTTCGAGGGGCACGTCCAGGCGCCGGCGCGGCAGGCGGCGGTTGGCACGGCGCAGGTTCATGGCGCGCTCTTTGGTCTTCGGTTGCATAACGGGTGCGGTCTAGGGGGTGGGTGACGGGGAACGCGCTCAGCGGATCTCGCGGTGCAAGGTGCGCTTTTGCATGAACGGATTGAACTTCACTTTCTCCAAGCGTCCCGGCGTGCGGACGCTCTTCTTGTTGCGCGTCGTGACATAGCGCGACGTCGGCTTGCCGGCGGCCTTGGCCTCGGTGCATTCAAGGATGATGATTTCGCGGGGCATAAAATGAGGGCGCGCAGATTAACTTACTCCCGGCTGCTGTCAAGCGAATCGGATTCCTCCTCGTCACTGGCGTCGGCCGAGGTCTCGCTGGCGTCATCCAGACCGAAGATGGAACGCACCGGACGGCTCCAACGGCCGCCCATCTGCTGGCGCTCGATCTTCTCCTGGCAGCCGACGGTGTAGCGTGTGAACGGCAGCGCCTCCAGGCGCTCATGCGGGATTTTTTCCCCGGACATCTCGCAAATGCCATAGACACCCTGCTCGATGCGCTTGAGCGCCTCGTTGATCTCATACAGCGCGTCCTGCTCCTTGCCGAGCAGGCTGAGCGCAAAATCGCGGTCATAGGCATCACTGCCGGCATCGGCCTGGTGCATGCCAAAGGCGGAGTTGGCGCCGTCCTCGGGACGCTGGCGGATGGTTTCGTTGGCAACACCCTCAATGGCGTTGAGGTAGGCATCGCGCAGGTCGGTGAGGCGTTTTTTCTGCTTGGTCAGGAAAGGCGTCATTTTCACCGGGCCTTTGACCGGCTCGATGGTGATTTCCGGCTCGTCGAGATCACCGCGGCGCGGCATGCGGCGGAAGGTGTTCGGCGGCGCAATCGCAGTCTTGGGAGCGCGCTTGGGCGCTGGCGGCGCTTCTTTGACGCTGCCGGCCTTCGGGTCCGGTTTGGCGGCCTTCGGCGTTTTCGCCGGAGCAGCCTTCTTTGGCGGCGCTTCGTTCTTGGCGGCTTTGTCTTTGGCAGCGGGTTTGGCCTTGCCCTTTGCGGCGGGCTTTGCAGCCGGTTTGGCGGCGGCTTTTTTCGTGACGGTCTTCTTGGCGGCAGGTTTGGGGGCGGCTTTTTTCACAATGGATTTGGAGGCTTTGGGCGCCGCCTTCGCGGGTTTGGGCTTGGCAGCCGCTGCTTTAGTTGCCGCCTTGGATTTAGCTTGAGCTGCCGGCTTTGGTTTGGCAGCTTTCACCTTGGAAGGGGTTTTCGCAGGGGCCTTGGGCGCGGTTTTGCGGGCGGCGGGCTTTTTGGTTGAAATGGATTTGGTTGCCCCCTTGGACGCGGCCGGTTTTTGCGGCTTGGCTGCCGGTTTGGTCTTCACGGCGCTTTTTTTCGCGGCGGCTTTGGCAGCCGGTTTCTTTGGACTGGCTTTTTTGGCCGCGGATTTGGCGCCGGACGTCTTGGTTTTAGCAGGCATGGCTTTTGACGTAGCTGGAGGTTAGGGGAACAACATTTCCGGCGACAGCGCGCCGAAAAACGAGCGCGGAGTCTGCGCTCAATTCGCTCTTTTGGCAACCATTATTCCTCGTCCTTCCCTGGACGCAGGGTGCACACCCCTTTGCGCCCCGGAGACTCCACAAACTCAAGCAGTCGCACAGCCTGCTCCGACCAAGCGCGCTGCCGCGCGGAGGCGACGGCCTGGGACAGGTTCAAGCCGGAGCGAAACAGCAGATCAAACAGCGCCTTCAACTCGGAGCGATCCTCCAGGCTAAAACCGCGGCGGCGCAGCCCGATGACATTGAGACCGGTGAGGCGATTGACGCGCTGGGCCGCGCAGTAATGCGGGATGTCCTTGCTGAACGAGCCGTTGCCTTGAATCACACAGCCGTCGCCGATGCGCAGGAATTGGTGGAACACCGCCCCGCCGCCAATGAAGGTGCCGTTGCCCACCGTGACGTGGCCGGCCAGCAAAACGGCGTTGGCGATGATGTTGTCATTCCCGAGCATGACATCATGGCCGAGATGACTGCCCGCCATGAGGTAATTGCCCGTGCCGATTCGGGTCATGCCACCGGGCTTGCTGGCGCGGTGAATGGTGACGTGCTCGCGCATGACACAGCGCTCACCGATCTCCACCCCGCTGTCAGTGGCGGGATCAAAACCCAAGTCCTGGGGATCCCCGCCGATGATCGCAGCCCGGCCCACGACGCAATCCGCGCCAAGCAAGACCCTTCCCACCACTTGCGCGTGCGCCTCCAGGCGGCAGCGTTCCCCGACTACGGCCGGTCCCTCGATCACCACGTATGGACCAACCGCAGCAGTCGGGTCAATGGAGGCAGCGGGATCGACGAGCGCGGTGGAATGAATCATGAGGCGGCCAATGTGGATCAGAGCAAACCAGCTTCTCGAAAGCTGAAATACGCTTGGGAGCGCGACGCGGCGGGCATGCCGATGATGAGATGATCGAGAAACTTCACGCCGACCACCTCGGCCGCTTCGCGCACGCGGCGGGTCAATCGCCGGTCGGCATCACTTGGCGACGGGTCGCCTGAGGGATGGTTGTGCACCAGGATGAAACCCCAGGCAGCATGGATGAGCGCAGGCCGCAGGATGTCCCGCGGCTGGGACAGCGCCTCATTGATCGAACCATGCGAGACCTGCTCCTGCCGCACGAATCCGAGCCGCGCATTGACCAGCAACACGCGCACCACCTCGTGTGAAAGGCTCTGCAGCTCAGGCCCGACGAATTGGTAAATTGCCTCCGGATTGTCGAGCGGATGCTCGCACACCCGCTCGCGCTCGGCGCGTCGTCCCAGTTCAAAGGCAGCGGCAAGCAGCGCGGCTTTTGCCGGACCCAGCGCCTTTTCAGCCAGCAATTGCGCCGTCTCCAAACGCGAGAGCGGCCGCAGGCCGCCATGCAGGCGCAACAGCCGCTGCGCGACCTGCAGCGCGTTCTCGCCCGGCACCCCGGTGTTGATGAAAAGGGCCAGCAATTCCGCGTCCGCAAGCGCTCCCGCACCCAGGCGCAGCAGTCGCTCGCGCGGCCGGTCCGCCGGCGGCAAGTCATGCATGCGGTGACGCTCCGCGCTGGTTCCAGGTTCGCTCAACAAGGAGCGAGTCAAGCAAGGACGCGGCAGTTGTCGAGAAGCTTGTGCAGGTAGGCGGCGATGCCAGCCAAAGCATCCCGATGCGGCCCTGCCTCAAGGCGCTCAAGCTCCGCCAGCGCCTCCGCCAGCATCTTCTGCGCGTCCTTCACCGCTTTCTCGATGGCTCCCTCATAGTCGGCAATGCCGGCCAGCATGGTGGCGTCCATCGGCTCGCCTTTCAGCAGCATCCGGCTCAGCTTGGTCTTTTGCGGCTCGGTGGCGTCCATCAGCAGATACAACATCGGCAGGGTCAGCTTGCCCTTGATCAAGTCCGTGCGCAGGGTCTTGCCTGCTTTCTTTTCATCCCCGACAAGGTCCAGGCAGTCGTCGTAGATCTGATAAACGGTGCCAAGTTTGAGCCCGTAACGATGCAGCGATTGCTGAACCTCACTGGAGCGGCCATTCAAACGCGCGCCCAAACTCGCGGCCACCGCGAACAACGCGGCGGTCTTCATCTCGATCACGCGCAGGTACTCCGCGACGCTCAGATTGAGATCAAAACGGCGCTGCGTCTGGATGATCTCGCCCGTGCACACATCGCGCGATGCGCGCGCGACCGTGCGGCAGACCTCAATGTCGTCAAACCGCGTCGCCAGTTCCAGCGCGTACGCAAACAAGGCATCGCCGAGCAGGACGGAGAGCGAGTGCCCCCACTTGGCGGCGGCGGTGGGCAGTCCGCGGCGAACCTCCGCGTCGTCCATGATGTCGTCGTGCACCAGCGAGGCGATGTGCACCAGCTCCAAAATCACCGCCAACCGTGTGTGCTCGGCGCTTGCGCCGCCGGTGGCGCCGCCGGCCAGCAGCACGAGCGCCGGGCGGATGCGTTTGCCTGAGGTTTCGCACACATAGCGCACGTAGCCCGCCACTCCTGGATCAAAGGCCTCGGCCTGCTCGTGAATCGCCGCTTCCACTTCCTCAAGCTGGGAGCGCACCAGTTCAAAGGGGAACACGGCGCTGCTGGGCTGGATGCTTGCTTGCAGGGGGGGGCTCATTGGGAGAGGAACAGGAAGGGTCTTGCAGAATGGACAGCGCTGCTTACCCGCGCAGCGCCCTTCCTCAAGTCAAAATACGTTTGGAAGACCACGGAAGCCGGACTTCCCTTGCAAACCAGGCCCCGCCAGACGATGCATTCCCGCCCCCATGCTGCTCATCATCGACAACTACGACTCCTTCACCTACAACCTCGTCCAGTACTTCGGCGAGATGGGCGCCCGCATGGAAATTCGCCGCAATGACCAGGTGACGCTGGAGGAAATCCACCGCCTCAACCCCGGCCACATCTGCATCTCGCCCGGCCCTTGCACGCCCAGGGAGGCCGGCATCAGTTGTGACGTGATTCGCGAGTTCGGCCCGCGCGTTCCCCTGCTCGGCGTCTGCCTCGGACACCAGTGCATCGGCGACGTCTTCGGCGGCGAAGTGGTGCGCGCCGGGCGGCTCATGCATGGCAAAACCAGTCAAATCCACCATCACAACACTTCGGTGTTCACCGGCCTGCCGGATCCCTTTGAGGCCACCCGCTACCATTCCCTGCTCGTGAAGCGGGAAACGCTGCCGGACTGCCTGGAGGTGACTGCTGTCGCTGCGGACGATGAAAATGAAATCATGGGCCTGCGCCACAAGGACCTGCCTGTGCATGGCGTGCAGTTCCATCCCGAGTCCATCCTCACCCTCGAAGGGAAAAAGTTGTTGAAGAATTTCCTGGAGATGGCCCGCTAATGGCTGTTATTCCTTCCGAACGGTTCAGCCCTTCGGTTGTCTGTGTTCATAACCATGTCATCGCTCAAAGTCTTTCAAGACGCTCTGCGGCAGAGTCCGGAGAATGTCCCGCTCCTGTTGCTTTACGGACGGGCCTGCCTGGAGGAACTGCAAATGGAGGACGCTGTGGCCGCTTATCTCAAAGCGGTCGAACTGGACCCGCGTCATGTTGATGCCCATATCGGGCTTGCGCGCGCCCTGCTCGCCAATGGCGATGCCTCCAAGGCCGCTGTGCGTGCCGAAATGGTCTTGCGCCAGCAGCCGGCCAATGCCGCTGCCCATCTGCTGCTCAGCCGCATCCACCTGACTGAGGGCGACAAAGCCCGCGCGCGCGCGCATTTCAACCTCGCCGCCCAGTTTGACGCCAGCGCCAGCGACAGCGGCCTGGAACAAGACCTCGGCCTCAGCCTGCAAGACGCGCGCAAGGCGTCGCGCGCCAATGCCAGCGATTCCGTTAATTCTTCCGCCACTGAGAATCCCGTTTTCTCCGGCGACATCTCATCCGACATGGAGGAGGAATTCTTCATGGACGAGCCGCCGTTCGACTGGCGGCCTGAAACCTTCTGGGCTCCTGGCGATCCTGAGCGCGAGCGTGTCTCTTTCGACGATGTCGGTGGCCTGGAGGCCGTGAAAGAAGAGATTCGCCGCAAGATCATTCACCCACTGGCGCAGCCCGAGCTGCACCGCGCCTATGGCCGGCCCGCCGGCGGCGCCATCCTGCTTTACGGACCGCCCGGTTGCGGCAAAACGCTGCTGCTGCAAGCCGTCGCCGCCGAGGCAAACTGCAACTACCTCTCCGTCGGCCTGCACGAAATTTTCGACCCCTACTTCGGCAGCACCGAGCGCAACCTGCACCAGGCATTTGAAACGGCCCGCAGCAACGCGCCCTGCGTGCTGGTCATCGATGGTCTCGACTCGCTGGCGCAGGATCGCCGCCAGGTGCGCGAGAGCCAGTTGCGCAACGTGGTCAATCAGCTTCTGCACGAGATGGACTCGCTGCGCTCCGGCGGCCATCGCGTGCTCATGCTGGCCGCCACCAGCCAGCCCTGGACGCTCGACCCGGCGCTCTGCCGCCCAGGCCGTTTCGATCAATCCATCTTCATCCCGCCGCCGGATCAAGCCGCGCGCAAAGCAATCCTGGATCGTTTGCTCGAAGAGAAACCCGTGGGCCGCTTCAATCTCAACGCCCTGGTCGATGCCACCGACGGCTTCTCCGGCGCCGACCTGCGCTGGGTGGCGGATCGCGCCGCTGAAATCTCGCTGGGTGAGGCCATGAAAAAAGGCGTGCCTGCGCCCATTCCCGGCGATCTTCTGCTGCAAGTCGCCCGCGAGCACCAGCCGACAACGCAGGACTGGCTCGCTGGAGTGCCCTCGGTGGAACCCGATGCCATTCAGGAGCGCGGCTGGATGACCAATGAGGTGCGCAAGTACGCCGAGCGCAGCCTGCGGCGTTAAAGTGGGGCAAGCTTCCAGCTTGCCCGCTCCGCGCAACCAGGACGGTTGCGCCACTTTTAACCCAGCTCGGCCAGCTTCGCCTTGATGGCGGCGAAGTCAGGCAACTGCGCCGGACTGTCGTTGAACTCGGCGTATTGAATCACGCCCTCCTTGTCGACGAGGAAGGCGGAGCGTTTTGCCACCCCCCCCATGATCAGGTTTTTCTCCGGCAGAAAGCTGTCGTAGGCCACGCCGTAGGCCTTGGCGACTTCGTGCTCGTAGTCGCTCAGCAGCTTCAGCGTGATGCCCTCCTTCTCCGACCACGCTTTCTGCGCGAACGGATTGTCCCCGCTGATGCCGATGACGGTGGCGTTCAGGCCTTCGTACTCGTTGATGCCCTTGGAGATCTCGCACATCTCCGTGGTGCAGACGCCGGTGAAGGCCATCGGCACGAACAAAAGCAGCAGGTTGCGGCTGCCCACGTTCTCCGAAAGTTTGAACAGCTCAGGGCCGGAGGCGCCGAGGGTGACGAGAGTGAAATCGGGGGCTTTGGTGCCAACAGAGAGAGCCATGATGGAATGTGGTAGAGGTTGAGGAAACAGGCGCTCACGACGCCGGCAGCGGCAGAGTTGACGGCGAAACCCGCATCGTCAAGCGGACGTTGCGCGACCCGTGATGGCAAAAGCCCGAAGCGTCGCATCCAAAGCCAGACGCGCCGCGTTTGTCATCGTGCATGAGCGTCTCCTCTTATCCTGCCGTCGGCCAACAAGCCCCCGCCATTTTCGCCGCGGTCGTCGGACTGGATGAAGCCCGCATCGATCTCGACACGCTGAAGGGCTCCACGGTCGTGCTCTATTTCTACCCGAAGGACGACACTCCCGGCTGCACCACCCAGGCCTGCGGCCTGCGCGACGGCTGGGACCGCATCGCCGCCAAAGCCCGCGTTTTCGGCGTCAGCCCCGACAGCGCGGCCAGCCACGCCAAGTTCATCCAAAAACACCAGCTCCCCTTCCCGTTGCTGGTCGATGAGGAGCATCGCATCGCCGACGCGTACGGCGTGTGGGTGGAGAAGTCGATGTACGGCAAAAAATACTTCGGCGTCGAGCGCACCACCTTTGTCATCGACGGCGAAGGCAAAATCAAAGCCGTCCTGCCGAAAGTGAAACCCGCCGGGCACCTCGATCAAGTACTCGCCGCGCTCGGTTGATCAGTGCACGCTGTCCACGGAGCAAACACGCCACTGTCCTTCCGGCAAGTCGCCCAGCTTGTAGTCGCCAAAGCGCTCACGGTGCAGCGCCTCCACATGCCAGCCCTGGCTCGCAAACATGCGCCGCACCTGATGGTAGCGGCCTTCGCTGATCGTGAGGCGTGCCTGCCGCGCTGAAAGGATCTCCAAGCGCGCGGGCAGGCAGGGTTTGGCCTCCCCGCGCAGCATCAAATCGCCCCGCGCAAACACCTCCACCAAACCCGCGTCCAGATCGCGATCCACCCCAGCGAGGTACACCTTCTTCACCTCCGCTTTCGGCGAGGTGAACCGATGCACGAGGGGGCCGATGTCAGTCACGAGCAGCAGGCCGCTGGTGTCCTTGTCCAGCCGGCCGACGCTCGTCACCGCCGGCCGCCTATCCCGCCAGTGCGGCGGCAGCAGCTCGTAAATCGTCGGCCCCTCGCCCTCGCTGTGCGTGCAGACAAAACCCACCGGTTTGTGCAGCATCGCCAGCAGTCCGTCCGGCGCTTCCAGCGGCTGGCCGTCGAGCGCCACCTCGTGCGGGTCCGCCTTTTGGTCCGCGCGTTTCGCGGGCACGCCCGCCACGCTCACCCGCCCCTCCCGCACCCACTCCGCCACCTCCCGCCGCGACCCGTAACCGAGGGCGGAAAGCATTTGATCGAGTCGGCGCATGGGCATTGGCAGGTCAGCCAGGATGCTGCATGCTCACGGCGTCATGTCATCCACGATTTGCATCATCGGCGGCTGCAATGGCGCGGGCAAGTCCACGCTCGCCCGCGAGCTGCTGCCGCGCCTGGGCATCAAGCGGTTCCTGAACGCGGACCTGATCGCCAAGGGTCTCTCGCCCGTGCGTCCGGACCTTGCCGCCTTCTCGGCAGGCAGGCGGCTCCTCGAAGAAGCGCGCAGCCTCATCACCGCCAAAGAGAGCTTCGCCATCGAATCCACCCTAAGCGGCAAAACTTACGTCAAACTGCTGCGCGAGACCAAGGCGACCGGTTACCGCGTGATCCTGCACTACATCCTGATTGGCTCCGCCAGCCAGGCGGTGGAGCGCGTGCGGCTGCGCGTGCTCACCGGAGGCCATGCCGTGCCGGAGGAGGACATCCGCCGGCGTTACCAGCGCAGTCTGCGGCATTTCGCGGAGGATTATCTGCCGCTTGCCGATGAGTGGGGCGTGTGGGATAATGACTCACCGCCTCCACTCATGATTGCCGATAGTGAAACCCACACCACCGAGCAAATCCACGACTTGGCCACCAGCTCGCGGCTCGAAGAAACACCGCCAGTCAAAATATCCGACTCCTCGAAGCTCGTCCTGGAAGCCAGCCGTGTCGCGACGGCGAAGATGCTCGATCTTTACCAGCGCATGGGCATCAAGGTGACACCGCAGATGACGCTGGCGCCGGACTCGCCGCCGCCGGCGTTCAAGCCGTTTGAGTTTTGGTGAGCGAACGCAGGCGGACGCGCTCTTACCCGATCAGCTTGCGCGCCTCGGCGAGCGCGGCGTCCACCTTGGAGACGTCCTTGCCGCCGCCGCGGGCGAAGTCGGGTTTGCCGCCGCCTTTGCCGCCGACGATGGGGGCGATGGTTTGGATGATCTTGCCGGCTTGGACCTTGGATTGGTGTTCTTTGCCGACGTTGGCGAAGAGCGCCACGCTGCCGTTGCCGGTGGCGGCGAGGACGATGATGCCGGGGAACTGCGACTTGAGCGCGTCGTTGAGGGCCATGGCGTAATCGGCATCGACCTCGCCGAGATTGGCGATGATGGCATGGCCTTCGGCGGTGGACAGCAGGTCCTTGGCGCGGCCGGCGGCCTCGCGCTGCTGCGCGGCTTTGAGGGCTTTCTCCAGCGCCTTCTGCTGGTCGAGCAGACTTTCGATTTTCTTCTCGAGATCGCTGGCGCCCTGGGCGCTGACTTTGCCGGCGAGCAGCTTCAACAAGCCGGCGTCGGCGCGGGCGGCGTTGTAAGCTTCAAGGCCAGCGATGGCCTCGATGCGGCGCACACCGGCGGCGACGGCGCCTTCGGCGACCAGGCGGAAGAGACCGATCTCGCCGGTGAAACGTGTGTGCGTGCCGCCACAGAGTTCCATGCTCCAACCATCGAGCGCATGCGCCTTGCCGCCAATCTGCACGACGCGGACGTTCTCCGGGTATTTCTCGCCGAAGAGCTGCATCACGTCCTTCTTGTCCTTGATGTCCTTGTAAGACACCTCCGTCCAGGACACGGCGTCATTCGCCACGATACGCTCGTTCACGAGGCGCTCGATGTCGGTGAGCTGCTCGGCGGTCAATGCGGCGCTGTTGAAGTCAAAGGTGAGCTTGTCCGGCGTGACGGATGAGCCTTTCTGCGTGGCGTCCTGGCTGACGACCTCATGCAACGCCCAGTGCAGGATGTGCGTGACGGTGTGGTGGCGCTCGATAGCGTGACGGCGTGCGGCATCGACGGCCACGCGCACGCTGGCGCCGACGGCGGGCGCGTCTTCGCCCTCGAGGAAATGCAGCCAGGTGTTGCCGACTTTGGTGGTGCTGCTGATTGGGAAAGCATCCGCGCCGAGGATGAGTTGGCCGCTGTCACCAACCTGGCCACCCATCTCCGCGTAGCAAACGCTGCTGTCGAGCACGACGGCGGTTTTGTCCTTCATCGCGACGACTTCGAGGACCTTGGCATCCGCTTCGAGGGCATCGTAGCCGAGGAACTTGGTGGCGTCCTTGGTTTCGATCTCGCTGACAGAGACGACGTTCTTCTTCATGGCGGCGCGCGCGCGTTCGCGCTGCTCGTTCATGAGCTTTTCGAAGCCTTCCGTGTCCACGGTGAGGCCGCGCTCGCGGGCGAGGAGTTCCGTGAGGTCGAGCGGGAAACCGAAGGTGTCGTAGAGCTGGAAGGCGAAGGCGGCGTCGATGATCGTGGAGCACGGGCGCCCCCGCCCGTTGCAAGGAGCGCCCTCGCTCCTTGCCCCATCCCCAACCGGCACAGCCGCACTTCTTTCAGCCACCACGCCTTCAACCTCCACCACATGCATGCCATGCAGCCACGGATACTTCTCCTCGGGCTGCACCAGACCCGCCTCCTTCGGATTCACCAGGATATAAAGGTATTTCTCCTCCAGATCCGACTCTGATCGAATCAACGTGTCGAAGAACTCCTCCTCCCACAAGTGCTGGATATTTTCACCCCGTTGTTTACGGGCTTTGATGATGCGGTGGGCGGCAGCCGATTTGAGCGGCTGCATGAGGTCGCGCAGCGACCAAAAAACAGGCTCCCCCTCCGCGTTGTGGCCCTTGATTTGCGGTTCGATCAAGAGATCCACATGATCGGGCATCACGCAGGCGGCGTAGAGCAGGATTTGACCTTCTTGCTCCGCATGGTGGATGGAAGCCATCACGATGTCCCGCTCGTCCGGGCTGAGCGTGACGCGCTCCCGGGTGCTGAAGGTAATCATGTATTTGCCCCAGGGACGCTCGAAGTGGGGCAGCTTGCGTTTTTGGTAGGCAGTCTCGGTGATGCCGGATGGAAGTGCGGCTGCGCCGGTTTGGGTTGGAGCAGGAGGCGAGGGCGCCTCCTGCGACGGGCGAGGGCGCCCGTGCTCCGGGTCGTCGCGCAGGCGCTCGACTTCTTCTTCAAACAAGGCCATGCCCCGATCCAGCGTCCGGTTAAACGCCTCCTCTTCCAGCTTCAGCACGCTCTTGATTTGCTCCTTTTTCACCCGCAGCTCGGGGAAGACGTCGCCCATGTTGGCGGCGAGCACGTCCACCAGTTTGTAGAAGAAGGGGTCTTTGAAGCCGAGGGTGCGGCCATACTTCACGGCGCGGCGGAGGATGCGGCGGAGGGTGTAGTTCCGATCACTGTTCCCAGGCTGGATGCCGTCGGCAATGGCGAAGCTTAGGGTGCGCAGGTGGTCGGCGATGACGCGGAAGGCGACGTCGATCTTTTCCTGATCGGTGACGGGGATGACGTGGCCATGCTCGTTGGCTTTCGGCAGCGTGCTTTGGTAGTGCTTGCCGCTGAGCTTGGTCAGCTCGTCGAAGATGGGTTTGAAGACATCCGTGTCGTAGTTGCTGATTTTGGCGGTCTCGAAGTCGGTGAAGTTCTTCGTGCCCTGGATGATGCTGGTGAGACGCTCGAAGCCCATGCCCGTATCGACATGCTGCGCGGGCAGCGGGGTGAAGGTGCCGTCCGGGTTGGCGTTGTATTGGATGAAGACGTTGTTCCAGATCTCGATGCAACTGGCGTCGCTGCCATTGACGAGCTTGGCGCCGGCGCGCTGGCGTTCTTCGCTCAGCTCCACGGGGCCGGGGGTGAGGTCGATGTGGATCTCGGTGCATGGGCCGCAGGGACCGGTGTCGGCCATCATCCAGAAGTTGTCCTTCTTGTTGCCGTTGACGATGTGGATGTCGGGGTCGAGGCCGGCGCTGCGGAATTTTTCGGCCCAGAGGTCCCAGCTCTCCTGGTCGCGCTCGGCGGGGTCGCCCTTGGATTTGTCCGGTTGATAAATGGTGGCGAAGACGCGGCTGGGCGGGAAGCCGAAGCGCTCGACAATCAGCTCCCAGCTCCAGGCGATGGCCTCTTTTTTGAAGTAGTCGCCAAAGGACCAGTTCCCGAGCATCTCGAAGAAGGTGTGGTGGTAGGTGTCGAGGCCGACGTCGTCGAGATCGTTGTGCTTGCCGCCGGCGCGGATGCACTTCTGGGTGTCGGCGGCGCGGGTGGGCAGGCCTTTGTGGAGCACGCCGGGCCAGGTGTCCACGTCGGCGCTGCGCTCGCCGAGGAAGATGGGCACGAACTGGTTCATGCCCGCGTTGGTGAAGATGCGCGCGCCGTCGCGGCTGGTGTAGCCGACGTTGTCACTGGGCACGATGGTGTGCTGCTTTTCCTTGAAGAAGTCGAGGAAAGTCTGGCGGATCTGGGCGGCGGACGGAATAGCGGCGGACATGGGAGGGGGGCGCACTATGCCGGAATCCGCCGGAGTGGCAAGCGGGTGATGGCCGACCGTAAGGCGCTGAATTTAGACAGGATTAACGGGATTATTTTGGGATTAACAGGATTGGATTCTTGGGGGAGGGTTTGAGGAGCTGCCGCGCTGGCACACCTTTTTTCCCAGGTGCATGCCCTTGAGTCTTTCATTCATTCCATCCTGTTAATCCTCTCCCAATCCCGTCAATCCTGTCAAAAAAAAGCCTCGAAGCCTCAGCGCAGGCCGGGGTCGGCATCGGCGTCGGCTTTTTTGTAGAGGCGGGTGGGGATGAGCATCTCCGGCGGCAGGGTCTCGCCTTTGAAATGGCGGACGATGGCATCGACAACGCCGGTGCCCATCTGCTCGGGGAACTGCACGGGGTCGGCGTAGATTTTGCCCTCCTTGATCGCCTGCCTGCCCTCGGGCAGGCCGTCGAAACCGATCAACGCGATCTGATCCTGCCGGCCGGCTTTTTCGAGCGCGGCACGAGCGCCGAGGGCGGAGGGGTCGTTGATGGCGAAGATGACGCGCAGGTCGGGGTGGGATTGCAGGGCGTCCTCGGCGGCTTTGTAGCCGATGTCGCGCGCGCCGCCGCCGTCCAGCTCGGCGACGATGTCGATGCGCGATTTGCCTTCGGCATTGTGGGCGTCGATGACCTCGCGGAAACCCTGCACGCGCAGGATGCAGGACTGCGCCTGCTTCAAATGCAGGATGGCGACCTTGCCGCCGGTGGCGCCGATGAGTTCGATGGCGGCCTTGCCCGCCTCCTTGCCGCCGCCGTAGTTGTCGGTGGCGATCTGGGTGACGATCTCGACGCCGGGCTCGTGGCAGGGGATGTCCACGGTAAAGACGGGGATGCCCGCGGCATTGGCCTCCTGAATGATGGGCACGACCGATTTGGGATCGGCGGGGCTGAGCACGATGGCGCTGACTTTTTGGACGATGAAGTCCTTCACCTGGTTGCCCTGCTTGGCGATGTCCTTGTCGGCGCTCACGATGACGGCTTCGTAGCCGCGGCGTTTGGCCTCGGCGCTGAGGTGGTCGCCGATGATTTTGAAGAAGGGATTTTCCAGCGTCAGCAACGACGCGCCGATGACGCCGCGCGAGGGGGCGGTGGCTTCGGTGGAGGAGTCTTTTTTGCCGCAGGCGGCGAGCAGCAATGCGGCGAGGCTGAGTTGGAGCAAGGTCTTCATGGGACGGGTAAGGAAGCCGGGTCAATCATCGCCATAGCTGATGCCGCGATAGACTTCCGGAAAGCGGCGCTCCAGGGTCTTTGGCGTGAGGAAGCCGATGAGCTGGGCTTCGTTCCAATCGGTGAGCGCCCAGAATTCGTTGGGCAGGCCGAGGATGGCGGTGGCGCAGGTGGGGAAACGCGGGACCTTGGCGCGGGCGAGCAGGCGGTTGACGAAGTCGTGCAGGCCGGGGTTGTGGCCGAACACCAGCACGTGACGCCAGGACTCGTCGAGCTGCCGCACACGCGACAGCAGCCGTTGCTCGCTGGCGAGGTAAAGCTCCTGGTCGAGCGACAACTGCTCCGGCGGCAGTTGGAGCATTTCGCGCATGACCTGGGCGGTGCTGAGCGCGCGCAAAGCCGTGCTGCTGAGCAGGCGATCCGGCGCGGGCAACAGCGGCTCGGCCCCGCCGCCGCCGAGGTAGGTCGTCCAGAAAAAGCGCGCCACCGCCGGCGCGGCGCGGGTGCCGCGTTCGTTCAGAGGGCGGTCGTGGTCCGCGAGGCCGGGGTGGTTCCAACTGGATTTGGCATGGCGGACAACGGTGAGGTACTTCATGAAGCGGGGCGGCGGTTCCTGCGAGGCGGACATGAAGCTGGCAGCATGCCAGACGCGGTGGGTACCGGTCAAGGCTTCTCCCACAACAAACCGAGAAAGAGCGGGAACTCGTCGCGGGCGCGGTTTTCAGCGCGGGCGCGCGGGCCGGGCTGGCTGCGCTTGTGCGAATGCCATTCCTCCAGGCTGGCGAGACGCAACCCGGCGCTGCTGCCCGCGGCCATGAGATCACTGAGGCTGCGATGAAACGACACCGTCTGCTCGCTGTCGCCCCGGCCCGGATGCATGACGATGGGGATGCGCTGCGGGCTGCTGTAGGTGTCGAGACGGCGGTATTGGATCTTGCGCTCCTCGTCAAAACCCCAGGCGGTCTGGCGCGGGATGCGGAAACAGGGATGGTTCAGCGTCCACAGCATGCGTCCGCCAGGGCGCAGCACGGCAGCGACACTTTGCGCCACCTGCGTCAGGTGCTCGATGTTTTGCAGGCAGAGGATGGCAGAGGCGGCGTCGAAGGGGCCGAGGCCATCGAGCGCGGCGGCGTCGCGCACGAGGAACTGGCAGCGCGATCCGGGGTAATCGCGCGCTTTGCGAATCAGCGTCGGCGCGGCGTCGATGCCGGTGGCGCGAGCCCCGCGCGCGGCGAGGGCGCGGGTGAAAACGCCCTGCCCGCAACCGAGATCGAGCACACTCTCACCGCTCCGCGGCGCGAGCAGATCGAGCGAGCGCGGGATGACCACCTGCTGGTAAAGGTCGGAGCCTTTTTCGCCGATGAGGCGGTCATACCAGGCGGCGGATTTTTCCCAGGAGGTGTCGGCCGCCGCGACGTCCCGCGGGGCGCGTGCGGGCCGCGGCGACGGCTTGCCTTGGCCGAGGGGTCGCGGACGCTTGCGAGGCTGCATGAATCCAAAGGAGATCAGACGCGCGAACGACGCTGAAAGGCCTCGATCGCTTCATACTCCGCGAGGCCGAGAGCATCGTAGTCGCCGGCATGCTGGCGATTGCGATCGGCGATGTTGAGTTCGAGGCTGGAGAGCGAGCCATAACGCGAGAGGCTGCGCACCTTGCGCTCGAGCTGCAGCGGGCTCATCGGCACGGCCATGTCGATCTCGTGCGGTTCAAAGGGTTTTTCACGGCCACGGTAGCTCCAGAGCGAGCAAGTCGCGGACCAATCCTGGTCTTCACAACGATCCAGCGCGGCGTCGAGCAGTTTGAAGCTGATGCCCGCCACGCTGGAAGGATCGGCGGCGGCGCCCGTGCAGTAGATTTGGTGCGGCTTGTGGTTTTCCAGCAGGCTGGCCAGGGCGGTGACGTCATCGTCCGAAGCATGGAAGCGGCGGTAGCGGCCCTTCTCGTAGAAGGGCAGGTCGAGGAAATGCACGCGGTCGGTGCCGAGGCCAAGCGCGTGCGCGGCGTCGCGCAATTCCCCGCGCAGGATCAGCCCCTTCAACTGGCGCAGCAGCGGCGGGTCCTCGCCAAACTCGCCCTTCTCCTCCAGCAGGCGCAGGATTTCGCGGGCGTAGTCGGTCTGCTCGCTCCAGCCGCCAGGATCCTTCACCGCCTCGCCCAACTCGGCAAGCGTGGAGGCAAACTTGTCCGCCTCCGAATCTGGCACGCGCAGGCTGCCTGAGGTCAGCGCGATCAGACGCACGTCGTGACCTTGCTCAACGAGGCGGTCGAGCGTGCCGCCCATGCCGACGATGGCGTCCTGCGGCTCGGGGCTGAGGATGAGGCAGCGTTTGGGGAAGGGCTTCGCGCGCTCGGGACGAAAGGTGTCGTCGGCGTCGGGTTTGCCGCCGGGCCAGCCGGTGATGGTGTGCTGGAGGCGGTTGAAGATGCGGATATTGAGCTGGTGCCCCGGCCCCTGCTCGGAGATGAGATCGGAAAGGCCGTGCTCGTTGTAGTCTTCATCGACCAGCTTCAACACCGGGCGGCCGGTTTTCATCGCCTGCCAGACCACCGCGCGGCGCGTCTCGGCCGGCGTCCAGCTCACCGGCCCGACCAGCCAGGGCAGCTTGACGCGGGTCAGCTCGCGCGAGGCGCCTTCGTCGATGAAGAAGCGCGCATCCGGATGATCCTGCAGGAAGGAGGCGGAGACGGCCTCGGTGATCGCTCCCTCCACCGCGCGCGCCACCACGCTGGCCTTGTTTTCGCCCCAGGCCATGAGGGCCAGTTGTTTGGCGCGCAGGATGGTGCCGACGCCCATGGTGATGGCAAACCGCGGCACGTTTTCCTCCCCGCGAAAGTCGGCGGCGGCGTCCTGGCGGGTGACGCGGTCGAGCGTGATGCGGCGCGTCAGCGAATCGCGCGAAGACCCCGGCTCGTTGAAGCCAATGTGACCGGTGCGGCCAATGCCGAGGATCTGGAAGTCGATGCCGCCAGCGGCGTCGATTTTCTCCTCATACTCGCGGCAGTGCTCGAAGACCTGATCCGAGGCCACTGTGCCGCTGGGGATGTTGATGTTTTCTTTCGGGATGTCGATGTGATCAAAAAGCTGCTCGCGCATGAAGCGGGCGTAACTCTCCGGGTGACCGGCAGGCAGGCCGTAGTATTCGTCGAGGTTGAAGGTGACGACGTTTTTGAAGCTGAGCTTCTCCTCGCGATGCAGGCGGATCAGCTCGCGGTAAAACGGCACGGGCGTGGAGCCGGTGGCGAGACCGAGCACGGCGTTGCGCCCCGCGCGCGCGCGGTCTTCGATGAGTTGACGCACCTCGGCGGCCAGGGCGCGGGCGGCTTCGGCGGAGCCGGGAAAAATGACGGTGGGGGTTTTCTCGTGAGCCTCGGCGGCGGAGCGGGCGGTTGGCATGGTTGAATGGAGTTTGGGCGGGAATGCCCGGGCCGCAAGAAAAGTTCCGCTGGGCCGGCAGCGTGGCGCAAGCCTGCGCTGCCTTTTCCGACAAAAGTCCTACAACCTCTGTCCGATACCGCACCGCGAGAGGTGAGCGCATCATTCCCCGCACTCACCCCATGAACTCCGCCTTCCTCCCAAAGCTTGTCTCCCTGGCAGCCGCCTTCGCTTTTCTGCCTGCGCATGCCGCGATTCCCGGCATGAAGATCACCCGGCTGGCCAGTCCTGATCCCGCCGAGGGACGCCTGTTTGGCAGTGCCTGTGTGCTGACAGATCGTTTTGCCGTTGTCGCCGACCCAAGCATTCCCTCTGATCTCGGCGTCATCAACCAGGGCCGGGTGCGCGTGTTTGACGCCGCCAGCGGCAAGCTGGTGCGATCACTCAAAGCCTCGCATCCCGCGACCGTGCAAAACTTTGGCCGCACCCTGGCGGTTCATGGCAGCTTGCTGCTGGTCGGCTGCTACTCGGAGCAGGTGTTTCTTTTCGATCTGAACACGGGCAAGCAGTTGCGCACGTTCCTCCGCCCCGGGCCTGAGAACGCCGCCTTCTTTGGGCACGCGATGCAGCTCACCGAGCGCTACGCGATCATCTCCCATCCCGGCACGGCGGTTTATGCCTTCGATCTCGCCAACACGGAGCCTCCGCTGGCTCTGCTCCCGCCCGATCCCAACAACATAGGGTGGTACGGCGCCTCGGTGTATTGCCATGACGACATCCTGCTGGTGGGACATCTGTTCGACTCCACCAACAAGGGCGCGGTTCATCGGTTCGATCTCGCCACCGGACAGTTGCTGGGTTCCGTCCAAGCCCCGGACGGGCAGGTGTTTGAGCGTTTCGGCAGCTTCATCGGCGGGGCGGGGCAATCGGTGTTCGTCGGCAACAGTCCCACTGTGGCCGCCGGCAAGGCCTATCCCCTTGCGCTCACCGGCGAGATCGGTCCGGCCTTCAGCCTGGATCCAGAGCCGGGCGACAACCGCTCGTTTTATGCCGGAGCGGTGAGCGGCAATCTGGCCGCCTGGCGGGCGGGTGGGGACGTGGTGATTTCGGAAGCGTCCGGGAGCAACCCGTTTCTGACGATCAAAGGCTCCCACTTGGAAACAAACTCCGCGATCTCGGACATCGGGCTGGCCGCCAACCGGCTGCTCCTTGGATGCAGGCAAGACGACAACGCCGGGGCCAACGCCGGCGCCGCTTTCCTGGTTCAGACGGTGAGCGAGCCCATGCCCGGAGCCGTCGTCGCCATCCGGGGCCAGCCGGCTCCCGGCGCGGCGGACAGCACCTTCAACAACCTCAGCGCCTCCGCTCTCAACAGCGCGGGCCGAGTGGTGGTGGCCAGCAGTCTGAGGGGAAAAGGCTCCAACAGGGGCAGAGACAGCGCCGTTTTCGACGACATCGCCAGCGCGGGCATGCTCGATCTCCTGGCGAAGAGCCGGGATGATCTGGGCATGGGGCTGCGGATTGCCTCCGTCGCCGCTCCCGTGATGAACTTTAGCAACGCGCTGTTCACCGCCAAGATCGCCGGGACGGGCGTGACCACCGCCAACAACCGCCTCATCCTGCGCAGCAATGGCATCGACGTCGCACCGCTGCTGCGGACCGGCCAGCCGATGGCGGCGTTTGACGGAGTCGCGCTGGCCTCGTTTGGCGCGCTTTCTCAGTCGGACAGCACCAGCTACTTCTCCACGGTGATCCGCCTGCGCGGCGGTGCGGGCGGAGCCACGCCGCAGAACGACACAGGCTTGCTCACCATGCACAGCAGCATGGCGAGCCTGACGGATGGCGTGCGTGAAGGCTCGCCTGCTGGTGTTGGCGGAGTCGATTTCGGCCGCTTCCTCCCCCGCGTGTCTCACCTCAATGGCGCCGCCGCTTTCACCACCATGCTCAGCGGCGCGAGCGCCGCGAACCAGGCCATTTTCACGAAAGCGTTCGGCGGCATGCCAAACCTCGTCGCCCGCAAGGGTTCACCGGCCCCTGGCATCGACGGCGCCGTCTTCAGCAGCTTCCTCGCGGAAAACGTCACCGCCACCAACAGCGTGCTTTTCCGCGCCAAGGTCAGCGGCCAGGGCATCAAGACCTCGGGCAACGAGGGGCTCTGGTTTGGCCCCGCCGCCACGCCCGGCCTCGTCGCCCAGACGGGCTCGCCCGTGCCCGGCCTGGCCACCGGCGTGGTGTGGTCCCGCTTCCTGCAACTCTGTCCGCAGAACGACCGCCTCCTGATCCGCGCCCGGCTGCGCGGCCCCGGCATCAAGGCGGCGAATGACGAGATCCTCTGCCTCTACCAGGAGGACAAGTCCTTCCTGATTCTCTACCGCGAGGGCGAGCCGCTGCCAGGGCTGGACGGCGCGCGCGGCGGAGCGATCCGCCGTCTGGAGGCCGACAGCGACGGCACCTACCGCCTCATCGTTTCCCTGAGCAAGTCACGGGCCGCGGCCAATCTGGCGCTGCTGGGCGGCAATACTTTCAAGGCCAGCGCCGCCACCGGCAGCAGCCTGCGCAAACCGGAATTGCTGCTGCGCAAAGGCAGCCCCCTCAGCAATGGTCTCGGCAGCGGCGCCAGGCTCACCCGCCTCGCCTTCGCCAACATGCTCACCCAGGACGCCAGCGGCATGAGCTGCAAGGGCCTGCCAAGCGTCACCGGCAGCGCGGGCACCTTGATGCGCCTGACCTTCAGCGACCGCCGTCTCCAGATCGTGCGGCTGCCGTGAGGGCCAGGCCTCCTGGCGCATGCTGCCACACAAGCGTGCGGTTCATTCCAGATGCCGCCGAAACAGGAAAGCCACCGGCGCCACGCTGAGACAGCCGAGCGCCACGCTGGCAATCGCCGTCCGGCTGCCCTCCAGCACGGCCGCGGAAACCATCAGCGCGGCGATCAACAACGCCGAGCCCAAAAGATACACCGCCGCAGGCGATACCGCGCCGCGTTTGCCGCCTGTCTCCCGCGCCAGCAGGGCAAAGAATTGATTCGCCAAAAACGCCAGCACGATGATGTGCAAAAACGAGATGCCGAGCCATTCCCGGTCCTCCAACAGCACCAGGTCATACAAGCCGTGCGCTACCACCACGGTGAGGAAAGCCGCCACAAACTCGCCCACGCGGTGGAAGCCGCTGCGCACCGCCAAGTAGAGACCGTGCGCGGCAATGCCGGTCATCGCGGCATGCATGAAGTTGGCGGTGATGAAACGCGCCCACACCACGCTGCCGCCGGCTGGATCGTAGTATTCCAGGTTCTCCTCCAAGGCGAACCCCAGCCCGGTAAAAGCACCCGTCACCAAAGCCAGGCCGGCATCACGTTTGCGCAGCAGCCAGGGCAGAAAAGGCGCGAACAAGGCCAGCTTGCACAGCTCCTCCCGCAGGCCGATGCCGCCAAAGTAGAACCACAGGTTGGACGGAAACGGCGCGCCTTCATCGAGCCCCAGGTGACGGCTCTGAAACTCGGCCAGGCTCAAGGTCGGCCAGATGCTCAGCACCCCTGCCATCATCGGCAGCAACGGATAGGCCCAGCGCCAGCGCCCCTGCAAGCCGGCCATCGGCACCAGCATCGCATACCACAACCCGGCGGCAAACAAAGCCAATGCCAGTTTCAACACGGGCAGGTCGCGCAGGCGAAGGTGCAGCAAGGTGCGCCATTGCAGCCAGATGTCTCCGGCCATGCCCGCGGCGTGATACAACACGCTCGTGTCCGCGCTCTCCACCCAGCCCGGCTCCGCCAGCAGCTCCTTCACCCGCGCGCTGTCGCCCAGACGCACCGCCCAGTGCAGCGCCTCCGCCCGGGCGGGAGCGGCATCGGCAAAAAACTTCCCCTCGCGCACAAACGCCTCCAGCGCCTGCCCCGTTTCTTCGCGCTGCACCAGCCACTGCGCCAGCAGTTGATTCGCCAGTGCCGGCGGCGGGCTGGTTTCCGCCGCGACGCGCAATCGCGCCTCCTCCGGCCGGTCTTCCCGCGGCCCGCCGCAGGCCAGCACGATGTAATCTTCAAACAGGCTTCGCATCTGCTCAGCAGCGGCGTGCTTGGCCAGCAAGCTCCCGACCTCGTAGCCGGCCACCCACTGCGCCTCCGGCTCGTGCCCTTCCTTCGTGTCCGTTTGGCAGGCGCGCCGCAACCAACGCGCCAGCTTGCGCGGCTGCGGCTCGCTGACACGCTCCAGTTCCTGGTAGCCCTCGCGCAGGTGTTCCTTGCCGGCATCAAACACACCCTCCGCCAGCACCCGCGTCAATAGGGACGGCTCGTCCGATTGAACGCCGGCGATCAGCAGCGCCAGCCCCAACCCCGCCGCCAGAATGGCCAGCGTGGTCTTCGTCAAGAAGGCGGTGTCCCGGGACAGGAAGTGAATGCGCGCGCGCCAAGCCATGCGGCTGCCACAAGAGCGCGCCCGCGTCCCGCGTCAATACCGCGCCAGACCGGGATCAATCAAATCCGTCCAGCGGTCGATGCCGCCGCGCAGGCTTTGCGCGTGACGAAATCCCCGCGCCCGCAGCCACTGTGTCGCGCGCAGCGAACGCACGCCATGATGGCAGTAAACAATCAAATGCCGCTCAAGATCGCTCAGGTGACGCTCCGCCTCCTCGGCGAAGTTCGACAGCGGCAGCAGCTTCGCGCCTTCGATATGGCAGATCTGCCACTCGTCCGCTTCCCGGCAGTCGATCCAGCGCGCCACGCCATTTGAAGCGCGCAGCTCAGCGGCTTCCTCAACCTCAATCTCCAACGGCAGGTCAGGCATCCGCGAGCACAATCAATGGCGCACCGTCACCGGTGTGCCGATGCCCACGTTGTTGAAGTAAATCTCCGCCATGTGCGCCGGCATGCGCACGCAGCCGTGCGAAGCCGGGTAACCTGGCAGGAACCCTTCGTGCATGCCGACGCCGCCATTGAAGCGCATGAAATGCGTCATCTTCGCGCCATCAAAACGCGTGCCGGGCGGCTTCGGGTCCTTGTTCACATCGATGTCACGCACCACCACGTTGCCAGCGCCATCCACGTAGTCACCGTAGAGATTCGATTTGTGCCACTTGTCCTTCTCGGTGATTTTGAAATTGCCGGTCGGCGTGCCGTGCTTGGCGTCGCCGGTGGACAAAGCCGAAACGCCTGCCAGCCTGCCGCCTTTGTAAAAGTAGGCCTTTTGATCGCTCAGATCGATGACCACACTCGGAGAACCGGACATGCCATCGCCATCCCAGTGCGACACGTTGTCAGTCATGAAGCTTTCCGAGGCCGGCAAACTCTGCGGGTGAAAGGCCTCCAGGTACTGGGTTTGACCGGCCGGACCACCTGACGGGGAGGCGCAGGAGACAATCAGCAGAGGCAGGAGCAGGCAGGCAGAACGCGCCAGAGTCGGCAGGGAGATTTGAACCATCATGATGACGAGAGAGAAACGGCGGCGGAGAGCGTTTGGCCGCGCGGAAACTGCCTCACCGCGCCCAGGCTGTCCACCTTTTCCTTGTGCCAACGCGCAGCCATCACGCACTGCTCTGCGCCTCCCTCCACACGCCTTCGACCATGACCGTTTTCGGATGCGCAGGCACCCCGCGCTCATTGTGCCGCAGTTGCTCGATCAGCAAGTCCGCCGCCGTCGCGCCGATCAATCCTGAGCGCTGATCCAAACCCGCCACCTCCGGCTGCCCGGCATGCCAGCTCAGGGTCGCATGCGCGGGCCGCGCGCGCGCCGGAATCGCCGCCAGCCAGGATCGCGCCGCCTGCCCCGACTCCAGCACCACCTCCGGTTTCGCTTTTTCACACCAAGCCGCAAACGCTGCCCGGTTCAGCGTTTGCGGCAGGTGCATCAGTCCCGCGGCCACACGCGCGCCGGGCGGATGATGCACCAAAAAACCGGCCGACCAGGCGCCGAACATGCGCCTGTCCAGCACCGCAGGCACGCACAGCCCGATGCGTTGATAACCCGCCTTGCGCAGCCGTCGCAGCGCGGTCATCACGCCGAGGAAGTGGTGGTGATGCACGCGATGAAACGCGGGCTTCAAGAACCCCAGGCCAATCACCACCACGCTGAACTCCTCCCAAGGCATGCGCAGATGCCCGCGGCTGCGGCTGATCAGGGGCGACAGCATCAACCCGCGCACCCCGCGATGCTGCAAAATGCGCGCCAGCCGGCCCGCCGTCATCTCCCCCGGCGTCAGTTGAAACGCCTCCAGCGCGTAACCCAGCTCCGCCGCCCTGGCCGCAGCGCCCTCGAACAATTGGCGGCCCCAGGGATTTGCCGGCCGTTCCGCCGGCGGCTCGGTCCACACAAAAGCCAGCGTCTCCCGCGCCGCGCTCTTTCGCGCGCGCCGCAGATGCGTCATCAAGCGCGCCACCTCGGGATCCGGCACGTAACCCAGCTCCGCCGCCGCCCGCCTGATGCGCGCCGCCAGCTCCGGCCGCACCAGCAAACCGCCGCGCAGGGCACGCGACACCGTCATTTTGGAAACACCCGCGACTCGCGCGATCTCGGCTTGCGTGACCTGGCTCATTCCTGTTACCGTAACAGCACAAAAACGAAGCTCCAGCCTCACTTGCGCGTAGTACTGCGCCCCACCCAGCCATGAAATCGTCCTTCCTGTCTCTCGCCGCCGCCTGCACGGCGCTCCTCGCCAGCCCCGCCGCCGCCCAGCATGTCTGGATTGAGGCCGAGTCCCTTAGCGACCACGGCGGCTGGATGCTCGACACCCAGTTCATCGACATCATGGGTTCGCCTTACCTGCTGGCGCATGGCATGGGCCGCCCGGTCAAGGACGCCAGCGGCTCCATCGCCCTCTCCGCCGTCGGTAAATTCCGCGTCTGGGTGCGCAGCAAAAACTGGGTCGGCCCCTGGGACACCCCCGGCTCCCCCGGCCGCTTCCAAGTCTCCGTCGGCGGCCAGCGCCTGCAGCCTGAATTCGGCGCCACCGGCAAGGACTGGCGCTGGGAGGACGGCGGCGTGATCGAGTTGAACGCCCGTTCGGTCGACATCGCCCTGCACGACCTGACCGGCTTCGACGGCCGCGTGGACGCCATCCTGCTCACCCAGGATTTGCAGTTCACCCCGCCGGATGATTTCAAGGCCACGGACAAACTGCGCCGCCAGAGCCTCGGCCTGCCCGACGAAGCGCCGGAAACCGAAGAATACGACCTCGTCGTCGTCGGCGGCGGTTACTCCGGCCTCGGCGCCGCCATTTCCGCCGCCCGCCAGGGCATCAAGGTCGCCTTCATCCAAAACCGGCCCGTGCTCGGCGGCAACGGTTCCAGCGAAATCCAGGTCTGGGCGCAGGGCGGCACCCGCCGCGGCCTTTACCCGCACCTCGGGGAGATCATCGAGGAAATCGCCGACCGCGCCAGCAACAGCCCCGCCGCCACCCCGCAGGAGTACAACGACGCCCTCAAAGAAGCCGTCGTGAGCGCCGAGCAAAACATCGATCTCTTCCTCAACACCCACGTCCATCGCGTCACCATGGACAAAGAAGACCCGAAAAAAATCCGCAGCGTCACCGGCCTGAACACCCTCACCGGCGAGGAAAAACGTTTCCGCGGCAAGTTCTTCACCGACTGCACCGGCCACGGCAGCGTGGGCTTCCTCGCCGGAGCTGAAATCATGCAGGAGGAAAAGGGCCGCATGGGCATGAGCAACATGTGGGTGCTCAAAAAGACCGAAAAACCCACCCCCTGGCCGGAAACACCGTGGGCGCTGCCTTTGGCCGAAGGTGATTTTCCGGAGCCGCAACCGATGGAAGACGTTGGGGTCAAAAACAAGGCCAACCAGGCCGGCTTTGACCTCGGTTACACGCCGGTGGAAAACCCCGGGGACTACCTGCACGGCCCCTGGTTCTGGGAGAGCGGCTTTGACCAGGACCCCATCAACGGCCTCGAGCGCATCCGCGACTGGAACTTCCGCGCGGTTTACGGCGCGGTGAGCGCGATGAAAAAGTACGCGCCGGAAAAATTCGGTCCCTACGACCTCCAATGGCTCGCTTACATCGGCGGCACCCGTGAAAGCCGCCGCATCGTCGGCGACTTCATCCTCAAAGGCGAGGACATGATCAAGGGCGTGGTCCAGGACGATGCCTGCGTGCCCACCACCTGGGACCAGGACCTGCATTACCCGAAGGAGCAGTATGCCGGCAAGTTCCCGGAGAACCCCTTCATTTCCCGCGCCGAGTTCGGCAAGCACACCGACCGCAAAAACGGCTACCCGGTGCCCTACCGCTGCTTTTACTCGAAGGACATCCCCAACCTGTTCATGGCCGGCCGTTGCATCTCGGTGGACCGCCACGCGCTCGGTTCCACCCGCGTCATGCGCACCTGCGGCATGATGGGCGAGGTCGTCGGCAAGGCCGCCTGGATCTGCATCCGCCATCACACCACCCCGCGCGGCGTTTATGAGCAGTACCTCGACGTGTTGAAGGACCTCATGAGCCAGCCCGGCGCCATGCGCCGCGACGCCCTGGAGACGGAATTGTACCTGCCCGCCAACGCCAAGGTGCTGCCGCCCGTCGCCCAGGACAGCATCGACCCCGCCAAGCTCGAAGGCATCGTCATCGACGACGAGGACGCCGATCTCGTGGGCAACTGGGCGCACGGCGGGGGCCTCAAGCCCTTCGTCGGCAAGCACTACAGCTACACCCAGCAGAAGGACGCCTCCGCCCGCTTCGCCTTCGCCGTCAAAGAAACCGGCAAGTATGAGGTCCGCGTCTTCTGGCAGCCGCACGCCAACCGTGCCAAGGCCGCCCCCGTCAGCGTGCTCAGCGCCGATGGCGAAAAAACCTTCACCCTGAATCAAACGGAGCCCGCCGCCCTGCCCCAGGGCGCGCACAGCCTCGGCACCTTCACCTTCAACGCCGGCGAGGAAGCCGCCGTCCTCTTCCGCACCGAAGGCGCCCAGGGCAACGTCCACCTCGACGCCGTGCAAATTCTGCCCGCGCCCTGAAAAACAAAGCAGAAATTACTTTCAGCTTTCTACTTTTCACCCTTCCGCCAACCGCGCCTCGCGCTTGGCCAGTTCCATGTCCGCCTCCACCATGATGCGGACCAGCTCTTTGAAGGTGACCCGCGGTTCCCAGCCCAGCTTTTCCTTCGCCTTCGCGGGATCGCCGATGAGCAGATCCACCTCCGCCGGTCGCTCGTAACGCGCGTCGTACTTGACGTGCGCCTCCCAGTCCAGGTCCAGGCATCGGAAGGTTTCCTCCACAAACTCGCGCACACTGTGCGTCTCCCCCGTCGCCACCACGTAGTCGTCCGGCGTCTCCTGCTGCAGCATCATCCACATCATCTCCACGTAGTCCTTGGCATAGCCCCAGTCGCGTTTCGCGTCCAGGTTGCCTAGATACAAGTCCTGCTGCAGGCCCAGCTTGATGCGCGTCGCCGCGCGCGTGATTTTGCGCGTCACAAAGGTCTCCCCGCGCCGCGGGCTTTCGTGGTTGAACAGAATGCCGTTGCTGGCGTGCAAGCCATAGCTCTCCCGGTAGTTCACCGTCAGCCAGTGCGCATAGACCTTGGCGCAGCCGTAGGGTGAGCGCGGCCAGAACGGCGTCGTCTCCGTCTGCGGCACCTCCTGCACCTTGCCAAACATCTCCGACGAACTCGCCTGGTAAAACCGCACCCGCTCGATCAGCCCCGTCTCGCGGATCGCCTCCAGAATGCGCAGCGTGCCCAGCCCGTCGATGTCCCCCGTGGTCTCCGGCACGTCAAACGACACCCGCACATGGCTCTGCGCGCCCAGGTTGTACACCTCGTCCGGTTTCAGCTCATACAACAGCTTCACCAGCGCCACCGAGTCCATCAGATCGCCGTAGTGCAAAAACAATCTGGTGTCGGTCTGGTGCGGGTCTTGATAAAGATGGTCGATGCGCGCGGTGTTGAAGGTCGAGGCGCGGCGAATGATGCCATGCACTTCGTAGCCCTTTTCCAGCAGCAGCTCCGCCAAATACGACCCGTCCTGCCCGGTAATGCCCGTGATTAAAGCCTTTTTGCGCATCGCTTCCATAACAAAGAGAGAAGAGGGCTCGTTCGCCCAGACGTGCCCGTCCGTCAATGCCTGCATAGGGAAAATTTTTCTGCAAAATACCGCCTTGCGAAGGCAAGCCGTCCTCTGCAATAGTCCTCACCCTCCCGGCTGCCTGGACATGCAAAAACCTTTCTTTGCGGGTCACGTTCCCGTGACCAATGGCGGTAGCGTCGCAAAAGCAGAAAACCTGAAAGTGGAAAGCTGAAAACTCCCAGCGCTGCGCGAAGCGCCTGCTGGTTTCCACTTCCACTTCCACTCTCCACTCTCCACTCTCCACTCTCCACTTCCACTCTCCACTCTCCACTCTCCACTCTCCACTCTCCACTCTCCACTCTCCACTCTCCACT
>CAZKMS010000056.1:0-29739 GCA_964553805.1 uncultured Verrucomicrobiaceae bacterium | reverse complement strand
CCGGACAGCATCCTGCCGGTTTATGTTTTTTCCCACGCACTGGTGGATGGCTATATTCCACGAAAGGATGACCTCGTGTGCGGAGTGCTTTGGCTGCAAGGCTCACATCCCAGCCCGGCCTGAGTTATGAATACACCCAAACCATGCAAGAACACCACTTCACCATCCAGCATGCTGACTTCTCCGCCGAGCTTGTCCTCGGCGGGGAGTGGTCGCTTTACGACTTTGCTGAATTCATCATCAAGACCGTGGGTTTTGACTTTGATCATGCCTTTGAGTTCTGCGACGACCTCAAAAATCCCTACCGCAGCAAGGAGCGCTACACGCTTTTTGCCGATCTGGGGGATGCGATGAGCGAGGACGAGGAGGGTGTGAAAGACACGCCCGTTTCAGCGGTGTTCCGCCCCCGGCGGAAGATGATTTTCCACTTCGACTATGGCGATGACTGGTTCTTCCTCGTGACCTGCACGGCGGTGAAGGAGTCGGGCAAGAAGCAGCGGTTTAAGAAGGTGCTGTCCACGGAAGGCACACCTCCAGAACAGTATCCTGATCCCGATGCGTGAATCCACGGCGAAACGGTGAACCATGGAAGCCGAATCTCCAGCCTCCCACGCCTACCCTTATCTGGAGGAA
Source organism: uncultured Verrucomicrobiaceae bacterium (assembly GCA_964553805.1). GTDB lineage: Bacteria > Verrucomicrobiota > Verrucomicrobiia > Verrucomicrobiales > Verrucomicrobiaceae > JAGRPD01. The sequence continues at coordinate 29,106 of CAZKMS010000056.1, read as the reverse complement.
GCCTTGCCGGGATTTCATCGGGGGCGGGCGTTGGTGAAGGCGACGGGGGATTCGTTGGGCGTGCTGGGGTTCATTGGGGAGAAGCAGGGGTTGTATCGGTTTGCCAATCGTCTGCGGCTGGCGACGTGCTTTGGCCAGCTGCATCTGAAAGGGTTCACACTTCTCCGTGCTCATCCTCCCCGCCTGCATCCGCCACATCCTCGCCCGCGGCCATCTCACCGCCAATTCTTACCGGCTGCCCGCACAAAACCTCGTCATCATCTGCTGTGCCTTGAATCATTTTCTCCTCGACTTCATGCACAGCGACTTCCTACCGCGCGTTCAGATGCCTGAAGGAGCACGCTCCTATCGGATCTTTAAGCTTGTAAAATTCTTAATGCCATCCAACCTGATTCCGAGACTTTCCCTGGACACAGATACCAGACAACAAAAAACGGCAAGGACGCATGAACTTTCCCGTCATCAAAAGCGCCCGGGCGCTCTTCCCTCATCGCCCGGAGATGTGGCCGCCCGAGTTTCTCTATGAACCGCTGCCAGTGCCGCAGGACCACCCGGAGCTGGACCTGTTCGGCATCGAGCGCGCGCGCCATGGAGCCGTCGAGGATGAGACAACCGTGTACGCCCATACACAGCCCACCGTATCCGACACTCCGCCCTCCTCAGTTCGTCCGCCGCCCAAAGAAGTTGATCCCCTGCCCGCCCGCATGCTCAACGAGTTCGTTTACTGCCCCCGCCTCTTCTACTACGAGCACATTGAGGGCCTCTTTGTCAGCAACGCCGACACCGAGCGTGGATCCGCCATCCACGAAAAAGTGGACCGTGGCCGCGGCTCCCTGCCGAGGGCCAAACGCCGGGCCGACGCCGCGCCAGTCCCGGGCGAATCAGGCATCGCCTCTGCCTGCCCCCCCGGAGACCCCGCTGTCGCATCCCCCGAAGAAGCCGTCCCCCAACCCGCCGATCTAAGAACGCCCGCACCCGCCGCCGCATCCGCGAACACGAATTTGGAGCCCGTAGTCACCGACACCATCCACTCCCGCTCCGCCATGCTCAGTTCCGAGCGTCTGGGTGTCGTGGCCAAAATGGATCTCATTGAGGTCCAAATCCTCCAACGTCCACAACACCCAGCCACCGACCTCTTTGCTCCGTGTCATGTCGAGGTCGGAAGCGTGACCCCAGTGGATTACAAAGCCGGGGCCCCCAAGCGCGACGGGGACGAGAACGAACTGTGGGACGCGGACAAGATGCAACTCGGCCTGCAAATCCTCATCTTGCGAGACAACGGCTACACCTGCGACGAAGGCGTCATTTACTACCGCGCCACCAAGCAGCGCGTGCCGCTGCGCATGAATCCCGAACTTGAAACCTGGATCATCGCCAAGATCGCCGAGGCCCGCGCCCTCACCGCCTCCCCCGCCATTCCCGCCCCCCTCGTCAACAGTCCCAAATGCGTCCGCTGCTCCCTGGCCCCAGTCTGCCTGCCAGATGAAACACGGATGCTAGCCAGCGAAAGCAGGCGCGTTTGCGAAAACGCAGCCCCTGCGCCCACAACGTCACCGAGTGCCCGCAGTCCGGCGACTGCTCACACGACAGCCCCCCGCCGCCTGATGGCCGCCCGCGACGACGAACGCGCCCTCTATCTCAACACCCAGGGCTGCCGCGTCGGCATCAAGTCCGAGCGGCTCATCGTCAAGGATGGCGACGCGGTGCTCGATGAAGTCCGACTGAACGACCTCACCCATGTGGCCCTGTTCGGAAACATCCAACTGAGCACTCAAGCCATCCAGGAACTTTGCGATCAGGAGATTCCTGTGGCGTATTTCAGCATGGGCGGATGGTTTTACGGATTGACCCGCGGACACGGGCTGAAGAACGTCCACACCCGCATCCGTCAATTCGCCGCAGCGTCAAATCCCTTATCGTGCCTGGCCTTCGCACAAAAGATTGTGAGGGCAAAAATCCGCAACCATCGAACCATGCTCATGCGCCTGCATCTTAAGCCACCGACGTCCGCCGTCGTGGGCTTGAAAGAGATCGCTGGGCGTGTGTCGAATGCACGAGGGTTGGATGAACTGCTCGGCATGGAAGGCGCGGCGGCCGCCCTGTATTTCCAGCATTTTTCCGGCATGATCAAAGTGGGAGAGGACGATCTGGAGGATGAGATTCCCGGCTTGGAGATGAACTCCAAAGCGCAGGAGCGCAAAGAAGCGGAAAGGGAGGCATTCACCTTCGACTTCACCCAGCGCCGGCGCCGCCCGCCCACCGATCCGGTGAACGCCCTGTTGTCGCTCGCCTACAGCCTGCTGGCGAAGGACTGCACCATCGCCGCCCTCGCGGTTGGCTTTGACCCTTACATCGGCTTTTACCACCAGCCGCGCCATGGACGCCCCGCGCTGGCGCTCGATCTGATGGAGGAGTTTCGCCCGCTGGTGGCCGAGAGCGCCGTGCTGACCGCCATCAACAACCGCATGGTCACGCCGGGCCACTTTGTCCGCGCCGGCGATGCGGTGAATCTCACACCGCACGGGAGGAAGGCCTTTTTCCACGCCTACGAGCAGCGCATGAACACGCTGATCACGCATCCGGTCTTCGATTACAAAGTGAGTTATCGCCGGGTGCTGGAACTCCAGGCCCGCCTGCTTGCCCGCTGGCTCACCGGCGAAATCCCTGACTACGTCCCGATGGTGACGCGCTGAGCGCGGCGAATCGCGAGCCGAATCCTGAAAACCCGCCGCCATGTCCGACCGAGCTGCCCTCATCAACGCGCGCCACACCTACCTGGTGTGCTACGACATCGCGAACGACAAGCGCTTGAAGAAGGTCTTCAAGGTGTGTAAAAACCACGGCACCCATCTGCAATTTTCCGTATTCGAGTGCGATCTGACGCCTCGCGAACTCATCGTGCTCCAGCGGGAACTCAAAGCGCTCATCAAACACGACGAGGACCAGGTCATCTTCGTCTCACTCGGCCCTGCCGAAGGACGGGGCAGCCGGGTGATCTCATCGCTCGGTCTGCCATACTCTCGATTTGATGCGCCGTGCTACGTGGTGTAGAAAACACCGCTTCTGCCGATCATTGACATCATCTGATTTTACAACGCGAGCGCTTCCTTGCCGCGCCGCCCCCTGGAGGCGCTCGCATGTTGAGAATGAGGCAATTACGTTAGATGGCGCCATCCTCGATCCAACAAAAGTGCTCGAAACTCCCACCACTCGCAATCTCCACCGAAAAGGCAAACAAATACAGCCTTCCGAAGGCGACACTCTCCGCACTCCAACGAGTGCGGCTCCGTTGAAGCGCACCCAGCGTCGATGCTTGAGGGTCATGGCTACCTTCTCTCCGCACTCCAACGAGTGCGGCTCCGTTGAAGCGGTTTGGCGCTGGTGGCGCGCACGCTGCGCTTGCAGCTCTCCGCACTCCAACGAGTGCGGCTCCGTTGAAGCAAGCAGGCGGGGCGGGCGGCGACGCAGGCGTAGGCGCTCTCCGCACTCCAACGAGTGCGGCTCCGTTGAAGCGGCATGCGACGATGGCGGCAGCAATGCGACCGGCAGTGCTCTCCGCACTCCAACGAGTGCGGCTCCGTTGAAGCGTCCGAGCAGGATCGGAATCCGAAGACAAGGGAGGGCACTCTCCGCACTCCAACGAGTGCGGCTCCGTTGAAGCGAGCGGCCGAGGGCGGGGGATGCGCGGCAGCCGGAGACTCTCCGCACTCCAACGAGTGCGGCTCCGTTGAAGCCACCTTCCACTTCGCCTGCAGCAGCGCCGCCTTCGCTCTCCGCACTCCAACGAGTGCGGCTCCGTTGAAGCCCCATCCGTTGCGTTGCACGCCCTCCTGCCAGCCTGTCCTCTCCGCACTCCAACGAGTGCGGCTCCGTTGAAGCTTGGCGAGTCCGCTGGCCGTGCGCCCATAGCTCGCGGCTCTCAAGCTGCTTTTAGCGCCCCTGCCTGGTGTTTGAAAGCACTGCTGCAACGAAGCACGGTCTTCACGATGCTTGTCTCTTCTTCCCTCCACAGCAACCACCCATGGCAAGATCACATTCTTCAGGCTTGCGATAGAATGCCGCCCCCCGCACAGTTTCCGACTTATCCCAGCCATGAAGATCCTGTCCCTTTGCGCCGTCATCCTGCCCCTGCTGTCCTGCGCCCTCCTTGCGGCGGAGAAAAAGAGCGCCGTTTTGATTGCCGGCAAACCCAGCCATGGCCCCGGCCAGCATGAGCACAACGCCGGGGTGCTGCTGTTCCAGAAGTGCCTGGAGGAGAATGCAGGGGAAGCCGTCAGCGTGACGCCTTTCCTGAACAGCGAGTGGCCCGCCGCTGAGGTGCTGGCCAAGGCGGACACGATCCTCTTTTACGCCGACGGTCAGACCAAGCACCCGGCGCTGGAGGGCGACCACCTGCAGCAGCTTGGCAAGGAAATGGCGCGCGGCTGCGGCCTGGTCTGCGTGCACTACGCGGTCGAGCCGACGCTGGAAAACGGCCACAACGAGTTTGTCGAGTGGCTGGGCGGCTGCTTTGAGATCAACCACAGCGTCAATCCGCACTGGCAGGCGGACTTCAAACAGTTGCCCGATCATCCGGTCAGCCGCGGCGTCAAGCCTTTCGGCACCCTGGACGAGTGGTACTACCACATGCGCTTCCGCAAGGGCATGCAGGGCGTGACCCCCATCCTCACCGACCTGCCGCCGCCCGACAGCCTCTCGCGTCCCGATGGCCACCACAGCGGCAACCCCGAGGTGCGCGCTGCCGTGCTGGAGCGCAAGGAGCCCCAGCACGTCGCCTGGGCCAGCGAACGCGACAACGGCGGCCGTGCCTTTGGCTTCACCGGCGGCCACTTCCACCAGGGCTGGGCGCAGCCGGACCAGCGCAAGCTGCTGCTCAACGCCATCCTCTGGACCGCCAAGGCCGAGGTGCCCGCCAGCGGCGTGGAAAGCACCGTGACGGAGGCCGACCTGCAAGCCAACCTCGATCCCAAGCCCGGCCAGGGCCTGCCTGAGAAGGCGAAGGGCAAAGCCAAATAAACCGCCCCGCCAGCGACTCTCCAGCAAAGCCAGCAGGGGCAGCCAAAACAGCGCGATGCAGAAGGACGGCGCCTTGTGCGCGTTTTGAAGCCCCTGCCAAGCGGAATGCATCCTGCGCAGCCGCCCGCAACAAATCGTTTGCGACCCGTCCAAGACGCAGTTGGCTTGGTCCGGCCCTTTTTGAATCATGCCGCGCCGCCGTACCATCAAACCGCTCATCCCAGGCTTGCGCTGGCTCGTTCTGCTGCTGCTTCTGCTGGGGCTGATTTTTGGCGTCTATGGCCTGCTGGCGCATTGGAGCCGGTTTGAGCGCGTTGAAACCGCCGAAGCACCGAACCCGGCCTTGCAAGAGCGGATGACTGTCCCATCATGAACCATCCGGTTCCTGCACCGGCCTGTCTGCGTCCAAGTCATGAATCCGTCCCGCCTCCTTTTCGCCGCCGCGCTGGCCGCTTTGCTCACGCAGTGCGACTCGATCAAAAAAGTCACCTCGTCCATCCCCTTACCCGCGCTCCCGGACATGACCCGGGTCAAACGCATGCTGCCCGGCAGCGGCGCCGACAAGGTGAACAGCCAGGATCCTGATGTCGCTTTCGATCCGCGAGGCAAGCTGCGCGCAGGCCACACCCTCCGCCTTGAAGTCCACGAGAGCCTGCGCTCCGCCAAGCAAGTTTGGAAGGGCCTGGTCATGGTGCAGCTCGATGGCAATGGACAGATCGGCAAGATCGGATCGGTCAAACTGCGCGACAAAACCCTGCCCGAGGCGGCGCGCGCCATCGAGTCCACCTTCCGCGTCGCCGGCCACACTTCCATGCCGCTGGCGGTGCATATTCTCTCCGTCGAAAACACCCCGCTCATTGCCGTGGAGGGCGACCTCGCCGCCGGGCCGCAGCCGATGCCGCTCTATGACGGCCTGACCTACCGCGAAGCCCTGCGCCTGGCCGGCGGCCGTCCCGCCAGCTCCACCGCGCGCGGTGTTTATATCACCCGCGAGGGACGCAAACGCTACTTCCGCTCCATTGAATCCGCCGACAATGAATGGAAACCGGCCGCCGGCGATATCATCACGCTTTCCGCCGATCTCTAACCCGCGCTGCCTCTCATGCTCGAGCAAGTCGGCGGCAGCCGCCCCAAAAGCAACCCCAACCCGCTCGGCGGGCTGTTCAAAACCTCCGCCGTGCTGCGCATCGGCAGCGGATTGGTGTTGATGACTCGTCACGCTTGGAACGGCCTCTTCAGCGCCTACGAATTCGTATGGAAAGAAGTGCCATGGGAATGGGTGACGCGTTTTGCCGAAGTGGGCGTTCCCGTTCCTCACTTGGCCGCTCCGACCATCGCGCTGCTGCTCTTCGCCGTCGCGCTCGCCTGGATCACTGGTTTTCTGACACGGCTCTTCGCCCTGCTGCTCCTGGTGATCTCCGCTCTCGCTCTCGCCTTCGCTGGCGATGACCACGCCGGCTTTGCCGAACTTTGCTGGCTGTATCTGCTCATCTCCTTCACGCTTCTTCTTTTCGGCTCGGGCTCGCTCTCGCTCGACCGCCTGTTCCGCTTCGGCACCGAGCGCTCGTCCAAGCCGAAAACACCCCGCTACTGACGCCGTGGATCCCGCCTCCGCCGAGCGTGTGCTCGCCATCGACCCCGCTCTGCGCAAAACCGGTTACGCCGTGGTCGAGCAGCACGGCCGCGAGCTGCGCACCCTCGCTTACGGCACCATCGTCAACGCGCCGAAGCTGCTGCCATCAGGTTGTCTCGTCGCCATTCGGGAGCAGTTGAACGCGCTCATCACGACCCACCGCCCCACGGTCTGCGCGATTGAAGCCACCATCTTTGTGCAAAGTTTGAAGACCGCCATCGTGCTGGGCACCGCGCGCGGCGCCGCAGTCCTCGCCGCGGCCGAGCATGGCCTCGCCATCTACGAGTACGCCCCGCGTGAGATCAAACAAGCCGCCGTCGGGCGCGGCGCGGCCGCCAAAGAGCAGGTGGCCTTCATGATCCGCTCCATGCTGCGCTTGCGCGAAACCCCTCCAGCCGACGCGGCGGACGCCCTAGCCGTCGCCATCACGCATTTCCAAAGCGCCGACGCGCATCGCATCCTCGAACGCGAGGCCCGCCGGGTCTGATTTCAAAGCACCTCCTCCACCCGGAACACATGCAGCGCCACGCCATCCGGTCGCAGGGCGACGAAGTTCGCCGGACCCGACCACGTGTAGCACGAGCCATGCAGCAGATCGTGCACGACGAATCGATTGCCTTCGTGCAGGCCAAGCGCGCCCAGGTTCAACCGCACCGTCGTCTCCACCGGCGCGTGCGCGTTGAGGCTCACCACGAACAGCAGACGGTTGCTGAGATCGGACGTGACGCGGCTGTAGCAAAGCACCTGGTCGTGATCAGTGTGATGAAACACCAGGTTGTCGTAGAGATGCAGCGCCGGATTTTCCCGCCGCGCCTGATTGAGCAGGGTGATGAAGGCTTTGATGTTCCCCGGCGCGTTCCAGTCCCGCTGCTTCAACTCGTATTTCTCCGAGTGGTTATATTCCTCCTTGCCGGGATAAGGCTCGTTCTCGCAGAACTCGTAACCGGAGTACATGCCCCAATTCGAACACAGGGTCGCCGCCAATGCCGCGCGCAGCTTGAACATGGCCGGCCCGGCATGCTGTAGGTGACCCGGCAGAATGTCCGGCGTGTTCGGCCAGAAGTTGCCTCGATAGTACCAGCGCATCTCGCTTTGCGTCAGCTCGCTGGCGTAGTCGATGAGTTCCTGCTTGCTCTCCCGCCAGGTGAAATAGGTGTAGCTTTGACTGAAGCCAATCTTGCCCAGCACCTGCATCATGCGCGGCTTGGTGAAGGCCTCCGACAAAAACAACACATCGGGATCGCGCCGCTGCACGGTGCCAATCAGCTCCTCCCAAAAAGCCACCGGTTTGGTGTGCGGATTGTCCACGCGGAAAATTTTCACCCCGCGCTCCACCCAATGCAACACAACGCCGATCAACTCCCGCCACAGGTTCTTCCAATCCGCGCAGTGGAAGTTCAGCGGGTAGATGTCCTGATACTTCTTCGGCGGATTCTCCGCGTAGCGAATCGAGCCGTCCGGCCGCTGGTGAAACCAGTCCGGATGCTCGCGCACGTAAGGGTGATCCGGCGAGCAGTTGAGCGCAAAATCGAGCGCGATCTCCATCCCGCGCTGCTTTGCCTGTTCCACCAGCCAGACAAAATCCTCCTCCGTCCCCAGCGCCGGCTCAATGGCGCGATGCCCGCCCGCAGGACCTCCAATCGCCCAGGGCGACCCCACATCCCCCGCCTGCGCCACCAGGGTGTTATTTTTGCCTTTGCGATGCGTGACGCCGATCGGATGGATCGGTGGAAAGTAGATCACATCAAAGCCCATCGCCTTCGCATCATCCAGACGCGGCAAACAATCGCGAAAGGTGGAATGCTTGTCCGCCCGCCCTTCGACATTGCGCGGAAAAAACTCATACCAAGCGGAAAAGCGGGCTCGCTCCCGTTCCACGATCACCCCGAACACACGTGAGCTGGCCGCCAGCGAGCGGTCCGGGAAGCGGTCCATCATGGCCTGCAATTCCTCGGACAGCAGCACCTCGAGCAATTGATCCGGCGGCAGCTTCTCCAGCAGCTCGGCGCAGTCGCGCAACTGCTGCGCCGCCTCCATCGCCCCCGCCCCCCGCGCACGTGCTGAGGCTTCCGCCAGCAGACGCGCTCCTTCGCGTGCCTCGACGGGCGCGTCCGGATCTTGGGTCTCCACGCGAACTGCGAAGGTTTTTTTCCAGGAGCGAAAGACGTCGCCCCAAGCCTCGACCACGTATTCCCAGCGCCCCGCGGCGTCAAAGCTGCACTGCCCCCGCCAGCGATCGCCCGCCGCGGGCGCCATCGCACTCTCCGCCCAGCGGCGCGCGCCTTCACGCCGCCATTTCAAGACCGCGCTCAGCACATCGTGCCCGTCCTTGAAGACATCCGCCCAAACCTCCAGCGGCTCGCCGACCACGCGTTTGATCGCATGACGCCCGCCCTCCAGACAGGGATAAAAGTTTTCAATGACAACGGAGGGAGCTTGGGCATTCGCGGGCATCGCACGAATCCTTGCTGAAAAAGACGGTCCTTGCAACGGCGGTCTGGCCATGCCACCAGCGATTCTGCTGCTCCTCAGGAGTCCTGAGTCAGGGCATATCTGGCTTTCCAGCTCTCCGGAATCCGCAACCGCAGGCCGTAGAGGTAGCGAATCAACTGTCCCTGGTGCGCCGCCTCATGCTCAAGCAGATCAACCAGCAGGCGGTTCTGCGTGTCCGAAAAAGAAACGATTTCGCGCAAAGCATCCGCGCATGCTTGGGCTGACTGACTGAGAGATGCAGCGACTGACGTTTTCTCGTTTACCTCGGTCAAGGAGCAGGCAAACCCGGACCAGGCATTCGCCTGGATCGCGCGGGTGTAGCTCTCACGCGCACCGACCACGCACCAAAGTTGCAACCCCACGGTGTTGGAGGGCAGCCCGGGCAGTTTTGAACTCAGTGCCTCGGTGTCGAGCATCTCGAGCAAATCACGATACAAGCCGAAGGATCGCTCCAATCGGTCCGTGATGACGGCGGGAAGAGACATCGTTTGCGGCAGGTGTTAAGCCAGCAACTCGGTGACCACATTGCCAAACACATCCGTCAGCCGGAAATCGCGGCCGGCGTAGCGGTAAGTCAGCGCTTCGTGATCGAAACCCAACAAGTGCAGAATCGTGGCGTGCAGGTCGTGCACATGGACTTTGCCGTCGGCAATGCCCAGTCCGATCTCGTCGGTGATCCCGTGCACATGACCGCCGCGAACGCCGCCGCCGGCCATCCAGACCGTAAAACCGTCCGTGTGATGATCGCGGCCCACTTTGGGTGTAAGCGGGAGCTGCGCGGTCGGCGTGCGGCCCATCTCGCCGCCCCAGATCACCAGCGTGTCCTGCAGCATGCCGCGGTCTTTGAGGTCCTGCAACAGAGCGCCGATGGCGCGGTCGCACTCGCTGGCCAGGCGTTTGTGATTGTCCACGATGCTGGCATGGCTGTCCCAAGGCTGGCCGGCGCCGTGATAGACCTGCACGTAACGCACCCCGCGCTCGGCCAGGCGGCGCGCCATCAGGATCTGGCGGCCTTGCTGGTTGTCGCCATACATTTCGCGGATGTGCTCCGGTTCCTTGCTCACGTCAAAGGCATCCGTGGCCTCCGTCTGCATGCGGAAGGCCAGTTCCAGCGACTGGATGCGCGCCTCAAGCTGCGAATCGGAAGCGCGCTGCTTCAGGTGCATCTCGTTGAGTTCCTGGATGAAACCGAGCTGCTTGCGCTGCTGGCCGGGCAGGATGAAATCGTTGCGCAAGTTGGCAATGAGCTGGTCGGGATTGGCCTCCTTGGTGTCAATGTGCGTGCCCTGGTAAATGCCCGGCAAAAAGGCGCTGCGCCAGTTCGCGCTCTGCGCGGTGGGCAATCCGTTCGGGCACATGACCACAAAGCCAGGCAGGCTCTGATTTTCCGTGCCAAGGCCGTACAACACCCAGGCGCCGACACAGGGGCGTGGCAGGGTGAAGTTGCCGGTGTTCATGATCATGAGGCCCGGCTCATGATTCGGCACCTCGCTGTACATCGAGCGGATGACGCAAAGATCGTCAGCATGCCTGGCCACGTTGGGAAACAGTTCGCTGATCTCGATGCCGCTCTGCCCGTGCTTTTTGAATTCGAAGGGCGAGGCCAGTGCCGCACCACCGAGGCGGCGATCCTTGGCCAGTTCCTTTTTGCCGGGCAGCGACTTGCCATTGAACTTCTTCAGCAGCGGCTTCGGATCAAAGGTGTCGATCTGCGACGGACCACCGTTCATGAACAAGTGGATGACGCGCTTCGCGGTGCCCGGGAAATGCGGCTTGCGCGGTGCGAGCGGCGACAGGCTTCCGGCTTCCACAGCAGCAGCCTCCATCGCGCTGGCGCGGGTCAATCCCATGTCGCTGAGCACACCGCCGAGCGCGAGGCTGCCAAGGCCGAAGCCGGCTTGGGAGAGTGCCTGACGACGGGTGAGAGGGAGGTGGGTGAGAGGATTCATCGAGGGGTGGGGTTGAAAAAGGGCGCACAGGCAAAGTCAAAGCCGTGAGGGCATGATGGGCGCGGAAAATTCGGAGCAAGCGGATTGGCAAAACGTGGGGGCGCTGACGTCTTCGGCTACTGGTGGCGTTGCCGCGTGCAACCGCCATCTCATGACCGGAATGCCTGCGGCATCCTGGCCTTTCCATGCTGGAGGCATGAGAGCCATTAGCCGGTGACTGACCGCCGCAGGCGGACCGTCACCGGATGACGCGCCTCGAAACGGGGTTCCCTCGGGGCATCCTGAAGGGATGCCAGCAAGACACCGGCGGTTGCGCCTCAACACACTCTCCCTTATGATCCCCCGCCTTCTGCCGCGGCCATGCCGTCCACATTCCTCGCGCTGCATTATCATTTGGTGTTCTCCACCAAAGACCGGGAACCGTGGATTGCCGGATCCTGGCGCGAACGCTTGCACGAGTACCTTGGCGGCACCGTGAACGGACTGGGCGGCTTTTCCCAAGGGGTGGGCGGCACCGCCGACCATGTTCATCTCCTGGTGGGTTTGAAAGCCACGCACTGTCTGGCCGATTTCATGAGGGAATTGAAAAAAGCCGCCTCGGTTTGGGTGCATCAAGAAGCAAAGCTGCGTGGCTTTGCCTGGCAGGAGGGTTACGGCGCGTTTTCGGTGAGCCCGACGGCGCGGAACAGCGTCAAGCGATACATCGCCAACCAAGCGGAGCATCACCGGGTGACCACGTTCCGCGAGGAATTGGAGCGATTTTTGAAGGCGGCCGGGGTGAGGTATGAGGACCGGCATTTGGATTGAGCGCGCCGCTGGCTGGCATCCCTCCAGGATGCGACGAAATCGGGTGAAAACGTGACAACAAACCGGTGGTGTCGCTGCGCTCAACCACCGGCTAATGGCTGGGATGCCTTCGGCATCCCGGAGTCTCCGTTCCAAAGGCATGGGAGCGACTGGCCGGTGGTTGAGCGCAGTGATACCACCGGATAAACGGAGACAATATCCATCCCTGCCACGACGCGTCCCGGGGAGATACCAGCTCCTGGCGTCTCCACTAAAGCCTTGGATCACGAATATGGGGACCAAACACATCATCTCAATCATCGGACAAGGGTAAAAGCCGTGAAGGCACGGAATCTGCGGAAAATTCCTCTTTCTCGACACCATTCCGCAGCACCAAACTCAAGACCATTGCAGCGGAGATCAGGAGCAAGTTCGCTATGGACACAAACAACCATATCCTGGGTACTTTGTGACGATTGTCTTGTGCATGCTGCTCCAGCAACTCAAGCCTCTTGCCATAGGCGTCAAGGTTCCGCACATGGTCTTTCCACGCTTGAAGTTCGCGGATCCTCTCGTGATCAAAGTCCAGAGGTTCAACCGAGGGGCGTGAGCCTTTTGCCTGAAAGGGAGCAATCATTTCGTATCCGAGTTCAGTGATCTCACGAGCCTGCTCTTGAAGTTCGAGAACCCTTCTTTTGGCTGCGCATTTCCATCCGTTGCCTCTGTTTTTGGGATAGCTTAAGAGTCATGGGATTCGAGCATAAAATCGCAGCGATTTAATCCACAAACAAAAACTCATTCGTCATCAGCAGCGCGTGGGCCATCTGTTCCAGCGGTTGCAGTTTCGGCGGCGGCGGGGATTTGAAATCGGCCTGGGCGTCCCACACGGTCTGCACGTCCGTGGGCGCCTCCTCGGCGCGCACCAGCAGTTGCAGCGTTGGAGCCCAGCGATAGGAGTCGGTGCTGCCGTTCTGGTAGCAATCGACGGCGAAGTCTAAAATCTCGCCACGCTTGACGCTGATTTTATCGAGCACCGTCTTCGCCGGCTCCTCCGGTTGCGCCACCCACTCGCCGAGCAAACCGGCGCGGGAGGAGATGATGCGGGCACGCACGCCGTCGCCACCCTGGCGCGCCAGGGCGATCTCGCCTTCCACGGCGACCTCGCCATCATAAGGTGCGATCCAGCGGCGAATCGAAGCGACATCTGGCTTGCGGCCCGGATGACCGCCCACCGCGCTGAGACTGACGTGTCCCTGCTCAGGGTGCGGATAAACGCGCGCAACCTGATAGCGTTTGGTTGGCTGGTCGAAGAACGGCAGACGTTTGAAGGCCTCCTGGCGCGGCAGCTCCGGATCGGGACTGCCGTAGCCGTAGATCCACGAGCCACGCAAAGCCGGAGCGCGATCGGACGCGGTGTCACGCAGGAAGCTGCGCGCCAGCACGCTCTCCGCCTCGCTCGGCTGCCGCAGAAAGACCCGGCGATAAAGCCAGTCCACCGCGCCGCTGTCAGAATCACTTGCAGCCTCCCTGGCCTTGACCGCAAGCGCGCGCGCCTGGCTGACGATGAACGAATCATTCAGCGCAAACAACGCCTGCTGCGGCACCAGGGTCTCAGCCCGCTCTGGACTGGCGATGTCTGGCGAAGGAAAATCGAAGGTGGTGAACAACGGGTCGAGATTCACGCGATCCACATAGCCGTAAATCGTGCGCCGACCGCTGAAGGGCTCCGCAGAGAGATTGACCGCGCGGCCGCCCAGTTCGGAATCAAGCTGGCCGCTGGTCGCCAGCATGGCATCACGCATGGCTTCGAAATCCATACGGCGACGATTGGCGCGCCAGAGCAGGGTGTTTTCCGGATCTTTCGCGGCGGCTTCCGGCCGCTCGGCGCTGCTTTGGCGATAGGTTTGCGAAAGCAGGATGTCGCGCATCAGTTGCTTGGTGGACCAGCCGCGTGCCGTGAGCGCGCCGGCCAGCCAGTCGAGCAGCTCGGGATGGCTCGGCGGCTCGGCTTGCAAGCCAAAGTCGCCCGGCGTTTTCACCAGCGGCTTGCCGAGCAGGTGGCGCCAGACATGGTTGGCCCAGACCCGTGCGGTGAGCGGATTGTCCGCGCTGACGATGCGATCCGCCAGTTCCTTGCGACCACTTTGATCCGCCGGGAACGGCTGCTTCTTCGGGTCGAGCACCTCCAGAAACCGCCGCTCCACCGTGTCGCCTTTGCGCGCCGGATCACCCCGCACAAAAATGGCCTGCGTCACCGGCTTCGCTTTGTCCGCGACCGCCATCGCGCGGGGAGGCGCGCCTGCGTGCGTTGCCTCGACCTCGCTGATGGCGGTTTTCAGATCGTTCAGTTCACGCCGGCCAGTGCCCAGCAATCGATGGGCGTTTTCCACGTCCTTCAAATCGAAGTTCAGCCAGCCATCGGCGCCAGAGAAGGCGGCGAGCACCTCATTGCCACCCTGCTCCAGTTGCTTTTCCGCTTCAGCCAGCAGCTTGCCGTACAGCCGCACCAGCGCCTCCTCGTCCTTCGGCTGCTCCGCGCGCAGCGCGGCCAGCACCAGCGGATTGACCGCCGTCGCGCCGCCGGGCACCCGGCCGCTTTTGATGATGCCCTCCAGGATGCCGGCCTTGCGCGACGCGGACGCTGCCGCCACACGCGCCAGCGGTCCCAGCACCGGATGCTCCTGCCACTTCGCCTCGCGCTTGAGAGCGGTCCACTGCTGGCTGAGCGGTGTCAGCGCTGTCTCGGTCATCTGCTTGCCGGTGATCAGCTTGCGCACGTCGGCGGTCCTGGTGACCTCCATTTTCACCAAGGCATCAAAGTAGAGTTCGGGCTTTTTCAGCACATCGGCCACGGCCTTGTCCTTCAGGTCTTGAATGAAGTCCGCGAGCGCCTTTTGCGCCGCCGCTTTTTCCTTCTCGTAATCGGCGCGTAGGTTTGGATCCGTCTTGCCCTTGAGAGCGATTTCCGGCATGTCCACCGCGTCGTCGCTGCTGGCAAAGACACCGTAAAGCGCGTAAAAGTCGGCGGTTGGGATCGGGTCATACTTGTGATCGTGGCAGCGCGCGCAGGCCACCGTCATGCCCATCAAACCACGGGTGACCACATCGATGCGGTCGTTCATGATCTCATCCACGCGACCGCGAAAACGCGGCCCGACCGTGATAAAGCCGAGCGCTGCCAGCGCGGGATCGTTTTCAGACAGGTTGAGCTGGTCCGCGGCAAGCTGCTCCCTCACAAATTGGTCGAACGGCTTGTCCGCATTCAGCGCGCCGATCACATAATCGCGATAGGTCCAGGCGAAGGGATAACGCAGGTCGGCTTGGGCGCGAAAATCCTGCGTGTCGGCGTAACGCGCCAAGTCGAGCCAGAACCGGCCCCAGCGCTCGCCGAAATGCGGTGAGGCCAGCAATTCATCCACCTTGGCGGCAACCGTCGCATCGGCGTCTTGGGCAAAGGCTGCTGCAAACCCTTCGAGTTCCTCAGGCTGCGGCGGCAGGCCGGTGAGGTCAAAGTGCAAGCGGCGCAGCAGCGTGCGCGCATCCGCCGGTGGTGAAGGTTTGAGGTTTTGCTCCTCCAATTTCACGCCGATTTTGGCGTCGATGGCTGCCGGTCCCTTTTTCAAACTGGCGGCATCGGGATGCGGCACGGTTTGGAAGGCCCAATGGGTGGCGGCTTTTTTGAAGAACAGCTGCTGGTTGCCCAGCGTCGACGCCTCCGCGCCTTCACCACCACCGGCGATGGGTTTCGCAGGCCACTTGGCGCCTTGGTCAATCCAGGCGCGCAGCACCGCGATGGCCTGCTCGGACAGCATCTCCTCGTCCGGCGGCATTTCCAGATCCGGCTCGAGGTGCGCGATGAACTGAATCAGCGGGCTGTCCGCGCTGCGCCCGGGAATGATCGCCGGCCCATAGGAGCTGCCGCCGGTCAATGCGGCCTCGCGTGAATCGAGCCGGAGGCCGCCCTTTTGTTTGTCAGCTCCGTGGCAGGACAGGCAGTGCTCGGCCAGCAGCGGATGCACGTCGCCAAAGTAGCGCACTGAGCGCTTTAACGGCTCGGGCAGCGCGGACGTGTCAAGACCGCCGCGCTTGGGGGCCGGACCAGCACTGAACGCCGGAGCAGTCCCGGCCAGCAGCAGGACGGTCAGGCAGAGGGAGATGGGGCTTTTCATGGGGGCTTGACTGACTGAAGGGATACGAGCGGGCACGCCATTTCGCCTTCATCCGTGGCAACGTTGGACGCGGACGGTTGTTGCTTGGAAATTGTCCGGGCAACACCAGTTCAGGACTTACGCATTAAAAACGTGGGGGATATGAGCGAGGACTTGTGCGCGGAAGGCTGGATCCAGAGCGGCTCGTTTGCGTTTGGCGCGCACGGAGGCCTTCGCGGGATGATCCTTGATCGCTTTGGCCGGCATCTCTCTTATTAACCCGGCAATAAAATACAATATTCAAGCCGCGTAACGGATGTGTTTTGCCTGGAAGCAGGAACGGACGCGCCGCGGGCTTCTGGCGATCTTCCTGAGGTGCTGCCGGACGTTGTTCTTGAGCTCCTCCTTGGTTCGCGGCATCGTGCGGCGGTGGACGTTGGCCTTCACGTCGTTGTTGAGATACTCGTCGGGGTTGAGTTCCGGGCTGTATCAGGCAGGTATTCCAACTCAATGAGCGACTCCTTGCCTTGCAGCCACTCGCTCACCGCCCGGCTGAGCCTTCTGCCAACCGTGCGCGGCGGCGTAACTCACTCCGAAAGCTTCCGCGGCCTTGCTGATGCTCATGCCCTTGAGTATGCACGCGACACAACGGCGGCGGATAAGTTCCTGGGCCTCCTGCGTCCCTCGTGACTTGGGCTCGGCTGTCTTTTTGCGCTCCATGCCACCTGTTTACATCGACTCCACAAATATAAATTATTTATTTGCCGGGTTAATAACACGAACGTTATAAACAAGACAAGCGGCCTTCCTGAACTTCACGCCTCCGCCACGCGCAGGTCGAAGTGGCTTTCCGCCAGCCGGTGGCCGTTGATTTGCAGCTCGACGCGGTGGCGTCCGGGATGGTGGCGGCGGGTGGTGAAGTCGCGGATGGTTTGCTTTTTCACCAGATCGATGCTGCCTCCCGCAGGCAGGTCGTGCTCCGCCCACTTGAAGACCTTGGCGGAGCTGCCGCCGGAGCGGACGTAATGCACGATGTAATCGATGGCGAGGCGCTGCGGCCGCTTGGCCTGGGAAAGGAGACGCGCTTGCAGCGTCAAGGCGCCGCCCAGTTGGAGGCGGGTGGGCATCACGGTGAATTCGGCGGTGACGGCGGGTTTCTGACCGAAGCCAAAAAGCGCGAGCGCCTGCGGATGGCCGCGCTTGATCAGGGTGCGGCAGGCGTGCTTGGCGATCCATCCACGGTGGGGTGACGCGCCGATGTCCCAGCCTTCGAGCCGCGCCAGCACCCAGTCCGGATGGTCCTTGGTGATGTCGTTGAGGTGGTTGGCGACGGACTTGCGCACATAGAGCGCGGAGTCGTCGCGCAGGGCGTCGAGGATGGGCGCGGCGGGGGACGGATCGCGCACCAAGTCTTGAAGACGCAGCCCCCAGGGCAGCCGCGGGCGGGAGCCCTCGCTGGCGAGACGGCGCACGTGCTCGTCGGGGTCGTCCGCCCAGCCGCGCATCACGCGCAGGGTGCCAGCGAGGTCGCGTTGCAAAAACGGCCGCACGGCGAACTCGGCGGAGCCAAAGCGGGTGAAGTCGCGCAATGCCTCCAACGAAAAGGCAGGGTCATTGAGGCCGAAGGTGGCGATGTAATCCGGCAGGAAAATGCTGACGAAAGCGTGCCCCACCCCGGGGGCGATCTCGCGCAGCACGGCGGTCTTTTTCCAGAAGCCTCCCGGCAATGCCTGGTCGAAGGCAAGCGAGGTTTGATGCAGGCGCTGCATCAGGCTGCGCGGCTCCAAGCCGTCGAGCGTCAGGGCGAGAAAGCGCTTGCTATCAAAAGCCGGGGCAGCCGCCCGCAGCAAGCGCGCCAAGCCGCGGTAGCGTGCCTCGTCGAACCAGTCTTTGAGTTGGGCGGGCGGGGCGGATTCGGCGGGCATGCCGCAATGGAGACTCGGCCAGAGCGGGCGCGCCAGTGTTTTTCATTCGTTCCAGATCAAGCCTTACCCGCCTCCTGCGGCAGGTCCTCCAGGCGGAGGTGCTTCAGGCGGTAACCGCCATCGACCGGCAGTACCGCACCGGTGATGTAGTCCGCGGCGTCGGAACACAGGAAAGCGGCGGCCATGCCGATGTCCTGCGTTGTGCCGAGGCGGCCCCAGGGCAGTTTTTTGCCCTCGGCGGCCAGCGTCTCGTCGCTGTAGGTGACGTGCTCGTTGGGTGTGTCGATCCAGCCAGGTTCGATGACGTTGACATTGATGCGGTGGCGAAACAGTTCCACCGCCGCGCTTTCCGTCAGCATGTTCAGCGCCGCCTTGGCCGCGCTGTAGGGCGCGCTGCGGGCAAAGGCCATGCGCGCCTGCACGCTGCTGATGAAGACGATCTTGCCGCCGCCACCACGCTCGGCCATGTGCTTCGCCACCAGTTGCGCCATGTGAAAGCCGGCTTTGAAGGTGCCTTCAAAGGTCTGATCGAGCAGCTCCGGCTCGAAATTCAGGAAATCGCCGCGCCGGCTGAAGGCGGGATTGCTGACGAGGATGTCGATGCGGCCCGCGAGTCGAAGCGCCTCCGCGACGAGAGCCTCACAGCCGGCGCGGGAAAACACATCCGCCGGCGCCTCGTGCACGGTGACGCCGAGCGCGCGCAGCTCCGCCGCCGCTTCCGCCAGTTCCGTGCTGCCAGGACGGTCGTTGAGCACGATGTCAGCACCGGCCCGCGCCAGCTCAAGCGCACAGCCTTTGCCGATGCCGCGCCCGCCGCCGGTGACCAGGGCGGTGCGTCCTCTCAAACTCATGCGCTCAGCCCAGTTCATCGAATTGTTTGATGTCGCTGTAGAGCGCGCTGCGCATGGCGTGAAACTCGCTGCAATTCACCAAGAAACGGGCGCCGATGGCGTGACGCTTCTGCATCTCCGAAAAAGGCAGGGCTGGGCCGCCGAAGGTTTTGCCGTGTTTCTTGCAGGCGGCCGCGACGATCTCCCAGGCCTCATCGAGGGTCATCTCACCGCTCTGGCGCAGGCGCAAACCGAGGTCACCCGGGCCGACGAACAGGATTTCCACGCCCTCAATGGCGGCGATGGCGTCGGCGTTGCGGACGGCTTCCGGGGTCTCGATCTGCACGGTGAGGAAAGTCTCGCGATTGGCCCAGGCGATGTAGTCATCCGCGTCGTGCAGCAGGAAGTCGGCATCGACACCAGCGTTGTCGAGGCCGCGGTCGCCGATGGGCGGGAACTTGACCGCGTCCACCATCAGCCTCGCCTTCTCTGGCGTCGAAACGTGCGGGATCATCAGGCCGGCGGCGCCGTCCTCGAGATAGCGGTAGAGTTTGGTTTTCTCCAGCTCAGGTGGCCGGATCATGATGTCGATGTCGTAGAGATGGCTGTAGGCCAGCAGGGCCTGCACCTCGCGCAGCGTTTGCGCGCGGTGTTCCATATCCACCCAGATGCAGTCGTAGCCGGCGCGCGCAGCGTGGCAGACGAAAGCCGGGATGTAGTGGCCCATCACACAGACTCGGGCGGGTTCCCCCGCGCGGATGCGGGCTAGCGTTTTGCTTTTTCTCATGGATTGGGAGTGGAAGGAAGCAAATCAAAGAACCACACCCGGTTCTTTCGACCAAAGTGCGACTTTTGAAGCGGAGACGATTTTTCTGCGAAGCCTCAAGGCAGCACCGCCTGCGCGCTGAGGAAGGTCTCGGCGGCTTTCAGCGTCTCCTCATACGGCTCCTTTTGGAACATCAGGTAGCCATGCCGCCCGCCTTCGTTGACAACAAGCTCGCAGACGTTGTTGGCGGCGAGCATGGCGTGCAGGAACTTCTGCGCGCCGGCAAATGGAGTGACCGTGTCTTCGGTGCCGTGGAAGACTTGGCAGGGCGGCAGTCCGGCGCGCACATGGCTGTTCGGATCGAGTTCCTTCCAGCGCTCACCCAGCAAGTCGTGGCCGTAGCCCATCTCCTCCGAAGTGTCGATCACCGGGAACAGCAGGATCATCGCGCGCGGCATCGGAGAGATGCTGGTGTCGTCGGCGG
The DNA here is from genome assembly GCA_964553805.1 of uncultured Verrucomicrobiaceae bacterium. GTDB lineage: Bacteria > Verrucomicrobiota > Verrucomicrobiia > Verrucomicrobiales > Verrucomicrobiaceae > JAGRPD01. The sequence goes on along the minus strand of CAZKMS010000056.1, from coordinate 9,076 downwards.
GATCATTGACCTCATCGAAAAGCGCTGTGGCCACCGCCAGATGCCCGCCGGCGGAGCCGCCGCTGACCACGATGCGCTCCGGGTCGATGCCAAACTCGGCGGCGTTCTTTTTCAGGAAACGCATCGCGGAACGAACGTCCTGCACGCAGTCGAACGGAGTGAGCGCCCCCTCCTTCGGCTCGCGCGCCGCCAGTCGATACTCGACACTGAAACCGACCAGGCCCAGCTTGGCGAAATGCGCCGCGAAGGGATACATGCGCCTGGGTTCGCCGCCGCGCCAGCCGCCGCCGTGAATCACCACAAATGCGGGGCGTTTGTCGCTCTTCTGAAAGCCCTCAGGCTCGAACACGTGCAGATGCAGCGGCTTTTGCGGTGTGACTTTGTATTCCACGATGCGCGCTGGCTTTAGCTCCGCGGCGAGTTGATCGACATGATCCGGTTTTTTGGTGTCCTGCGCCTGCAGAGCCAGGGTCAAACTCGCCAAAAAGAAGGCTGAGGTGCGGAGGGTTATTGCAATCATACGCGCATTGTGCCGGCTGCCCACGCCTGCTGCGAGCCTAAAATTCAACGCAGCTCGAAAGAGCCAAACAGCGCCGACACGGATCGCGCCGGCCCCCAGGTGCGGTCGTTGCCCCCGTGAAAAGTGTTGAAGAGCAGGCCGTCGATGGCATAGTCTGCTGTCTTGCGAAAGCGCAGGCCGGTTTTCTCCACTTGCAGTGATTCGACCGCGCCGGACAGCGTGGTCCAGATTCGAATGAGTCCGTCTTTTTTTCCTGGCTCGTTGATTCGCACTTCCATTCTCAGCGCCACAGGCTGTCCGATGGGAAAGTGGAATGATTCAGGGAAATCGAACTCGTCGCCATACTTCGAGGACTGGTCCATGTGATAGACATAGGCCTGTCCGCGCCCCTCCCGCCGCCACATCAACCGCACTGAAAAACCTTCCTCTCCGCTCACCGCATCACCGCCCGTGATCGTTTTCGGTCCACCGCACAATCCCGGCAGCTTGCCGCCTTTGTTGAAATCAAATCCCTCCTCAAACAGCAGTGTGTAGCGCAGCTCCGCCTTGTCCCGAGCGGCGAAAGGCATGCGCCAAGCGCCGCCGCCCTGATCCGGCCCCACCGCGCCTTGGGGGTAGGACGCGCGCAGCCAGATGCGTCCCTCTTTGTCCGCCAGCTCGAATCTTTTTTCCGACACGCCATCCTCAAACACACAGGCAGGCCAGTCGCGCTTCCATTGCGGCAGCGTATAGACTCCAGCCGCTCCAGACAGCCCGATGCGCAACGGCTCCGAGGCGCTTAAAGAGCCTGTGGCCAACAACATTAGTATTGCCTGCAACCAGGCACGTTTATTTCCCATGAAATCGAAACCAACCGCCGGTTCCTCCCGGCGCAAGCAAAAACCCGGCCCACAAAAAACCTCAGGCCGTGGCGCCAACAAATCCGCTCAAAGCCCCGGTCCCGGCTGGCAGGAAGCGATCCTGCGGCAACTCGCCCGCCAAGACTACCGTCCGGCCAACGCGGAGGTGCTGGCCAAGCTGCTCGCCGTGCCCGGGCCCGAGCAGGGATCCTTCCATGCCGCTCTAACATCGCTGGAAAAAGAAGGCCGCATCCTGCGCAACAAAAGCAACCGCTACATCGAAGCCGAAGAGGCGGACTTGGTGCCGGGCGTCATTCAAATCACCCGCCAGGGCCGTGGTTTTGTGCTGCCTGACGCGCGCGGACTCAAGGAGATCGCCATCCCCGCCCACGCCACCTCCACCGCGATGCACGGCGATCACGTGCTGGTGCGGCGCGATGTGCCGCCGGGCAGCCTGGATCGCTCGGAATCCCCGACTGGCGCGGTCGTGCGTCTGCTGGAGCGCAAGCGCAGCCGCGTGGTCGGCACGCTGGCGCGGGGCAAACGCTTCCTGCATGTCGTGCCCGATGATCCGCGCATGCAGCATCACATCATTGTGCCGCCACCGAAGGACGTCGGCCGGCCGGCGCATGAAGGCGACAAGGTGGTGGTCGAGATCCTTGCCTGGCAGGACCGCCACAGCAGCCCGGAAGGCGAGATCGTCGAGGTGCTCGGCGCACCCGACGCGGAGGGCGTGGACATGCTTTCCGTGCTGCGGCAATACGACCTGCCGCTCTCTTTTCCACGCGCGGTGCTGGACGCAGCGCACGCCATCGACGCCGCGCACCGCGAGACCGTGGCGGACGCCGCCGAACTCAAGCAGCGCGAGGACTGCCGCGCGCATGCCGTTGTCACCATCGACCCCGATGACGCCAGGGACTTCGACGACGCCATCTGCGTGCAACGCGCCGGGAGCGACCAGTGGCGGTTGTGGGTGCACATCGCCGACGTCTCCCACTACGTCCAGCCTGGCGGCGAACTCGACAAGGAGGCGCAGCGCCGGGGCAACTCCACCTACCTCGTGGACCGCGTCATTCCCATGCTGCCGGAGGCGCTCAGCAACGAGTTGTGCTCCCTCAAACCGAGCGTGGACCGCCTGACCAAGTGCGTTGAGTTCCTGCTCGATGCCAAAGGCCGCGTGCTCAAGACGAGGTTTTATGCGGCCATCATCCACTCAAAACGCCGCTTCAGCTATCAAGAGGCGCTGACCGTGATCGAAGGCCAGCCGGCGGACGCTCTCGAGCGCATGCTGCATGACGCCCATCACCTGGCCCAGCACATCCGCCGCGCGCGTTTCAAAAACGGCTCGCTCGACCTCGATTTTCCCGAGAACAAAATCCGCCTCGACGAGCGTGGCCGCCTGCTGCGCATCGACCGCATGGAGAACGATGTGTCGCACCAGCTCATCGAGGAGTTCATGCTGCTGGCCAACGAAGCCGTGGCGGCGCGACTGATGAAGCTGAACCGGCCCGCCATTTACCGCATTCACGAAGCCCCCAAGGAGGAGAGGCTGGCGGAGTACCGCGAGCAGGTGCTGGCCCATCACGTGCCGTGCGGCAACCTGAACAAACGCGAGGAGATCCAAAAGCTGCTGCGCCGTCTGGCCACCCTGCCGATTGGCGCCGCGTTGAAGATCGGTTTCCTGCGCAGCCTCATGCGCGCCCGCTACGCCGTCGAGCCGCTCGGCCACTACGGATTGGCCAAGGAGAAGTACACCCACTTCACCTCTCCCATCCGCCGCTATGCCGACCTCATCGTACACCGCGTGCTGTTTGACAACGCCCCCGCGCCCGCCGCGCGCATCGCCAAGACCGCCGAGCACATCAGCGGCACCGAGCGCAACTCCGCCGATGCCGAGCGCGACAGCCGTGATGTCAAGCTTTACGCCCATCTGGAGGCCCAGCTCGAATCCGGGGAGCCGCAGATCTACGAAGCCCTCGTCACCGAGGTGAGGAACTTCGGCTTCTTCATCGATGTCACCGCGCTCGGTCTCAGCGGTCTCGTACATCTGTCCGCCATCGCGGATGACTTCTTTGTGTTCGATCCCAACCGCGCCATCCTCACCGGCCGCCGCAGCCGCCGTGTCATCCGGCTCGGTGACACCGTGCGGGTCCAGGTGCACCGGGTGGACCGCGCCAAAAAGCAGGTGGATTTCCGGCCCGAGAACAGCGAGGCCCCGAGCAAGCGCGAGCGCGAGCCTGCCCGCTCCGACCCCAAATCCAAACCATCCGCGCAGCGCGCCAAGCGCCCTGGCAGAAGACGCTGAGCAGCCAAAGCTGTTGGACAGCGCTGCGAAGCCGTGCTTTGAAGGCTGCTCCAACCACTCCAGCACCCATCATGACACCCCAGCAAAAAGCCGAAAGCCTTGGCCTCAAGTTTGAAAAAACCGCGCCAGGTTACCTGAACCTCTGCATCCGCAGCGGCAGCCAGCTCATCACCTCCGGCCACGTCAGCGATCTCAAGGGCAAACTCGGCGCGGACGTGAGCACCGAGCAAGGCTACGCCGCCGCCCGCGATTGCGCAGCGAAGGTGCTGCGCTCCGTCTGGGACACGCACGGCACGCTCGACGGCCTGCGCGTCATCAAGGTGCTGGGCTGCGTGAACTCCACCCTCGACTACAACGAGCAGCACCTCGTCATCAACGGCTGCTCCGACCTGCTGCACGAGATCTTCGACAAGGCGGGCGACGGCTACCACGCGCGCAGCGCCCTCGGCTTTGCCCAGCTCCCCACCGGCGCCGCGGTCGAGGTCGAGGCGGTCTTTGAGATCAAAGCCTGAGTTGCGGCGGCCAGCAACCGAGCAGCAAACCCGGCTCGTTGAGAGACAATTTGTCACACACAGGAAGCTCGGCCCCGGCGGTTCGCCTCTAATATTTCTCTTCGCAAATCGTTGGGTTCAGGCAAACATGATGCATGCCCGACCAGTGTGAACCGAGCGAAGCCCATCTGCTGGTCCAGCGTGCGCTCCAGGAACATGAAAGCGCGCTCATCGGCTACACCACAGGCATCCTCAACGGGGATGTCGAGAGGGCGCGCGACGTCGTCCAGGATGCGCTGCTCAAACTCTACCTGGCCGACCCGGTCAAAATCCGCGACAACCTCAAAGCCTGGCTTTACACCGTCTGCCGCAACCGCGCCCTCGACATCCTGCGCAAAGAACAGCGGCTGGATTTCGGCAACGAGATCGTGCTGGACACCGCACGCTCCGTCCAACCCGAGCCGGGCCAGCAGGCCGACATGCACGATCTTTCCGACCGCGTCTGGGACTTGGTCGAGTCGCTCACGCCCAACCAGCAGGAAGTGCTGCGGCTCAAATTTCAGCACGACTGCTCCTACCGCCAGATCTCCGAGATCACCGGGCTTAGCACCGGCAATGTCGGATTCATCCTGCACACCGCCCTCAAATTGCTGCGCAAAAAACTCGAGCGCCAGTTCGCTCAACCCAAACCCCGAGTTCATTTGTCATGACCCCGCCTGAATCTGAAAACCCGATCCTCACCCACTACGTGCTGGACGAACTGCCCCCCGCTCAACGCGAGTCCGTTGAAAACTGGGTCGAGCAGAATCCATCCGCCCAGACCGAATTGGACGATCTGCAGGAGGTGGTCGAAAGCCTGCGCGCCACCGCGCCTGTGCACGAGCACCGTCTCACCCCGAGCCAGCGCGCCCGGGTGCTCCTTCCTCCTCCGGCCCGGCGCTCCACGCTGCCGTCACGCCCGCTGCGGCGCACCCCGGGGCCCGGTGTCCTGTCTTCCCTGCTCCGGGTCGCCGCGCTGGTGGCCCTGCTTGCCGCAGCTTACGCCTTGGGGCGCAAGGCTGAGGACATGCATTCACCGGCCAAGGTTCAAACGGCCGAAAACACGCTGCCGAATCCCAGCAAGGCGACACAATCCCCGGACTCGCCCGCCTCCCAGAAAGTCGATCCGTCACTTCCGGCGGCGCCAGCTTTTTCTGAAGCTGCCCGGCAGGAACCGGTCGTGGCCTCCACACCCGGGACCGCAACGGAGGGCACGGCACCTGCGGTGGCTGCGGCAGCGCCGGCGGTGAAACCCGAGCCGGCACTGGCCGATGCGCGCGACACCACGACGACAACATTCGTGGGAAAGGCGCCAGAAGCCGCCAAGACCGCCGACTCCTCACGCACCCCTTCTTTGGGAATCACTCAGGTCGGAACAGCGCCGGAATTTGTCAATGCCAGCCGTCAGGCCATGGATCGCAGTTTCGTGCAGCCAGGCTTGGTTCGTCCTGAGGCAGCAACCAACTCCCGCCAACTCCAAGCCAAACCGCTGGCCGCAAACGAACCGAAAAATCCAGCCGACTCCGAGCCCCGCCGCAAACCCGATTTGCACATCCACGCTTGGAGTTATGAGACCGCCTCCTGCCCATGGAACCCGCGCCACCGTCTGCTGCGCGTGAACATCCAGCTTCCAGCGGATCAGGAGGCCGTCGCGTTGGGGCGCAACGAGTATCCGGTGGAGGTGCAGTTCGACGCCAACAACGTGCGCGAGTTTCGCCGGATCTGTACGCGCTACGTCCCGGCCGTCGAAGTGCGCAGTGCTGGCAGCCAAACCATCTGGTTCGAGTATCTTCCCAATGGTTTGCCCGCCGCCTCGCAAGAGAATGGCAAGCTGGTCGCCACGGTGCGCCTGCCAAGCGCCAACTTCACCACGCAAACCGTGGGACCTTTCGACTCCAGCCGCCTGCAGGTGCTTGATCGCGGCCGCGGCTGGCGGGATGCGCGCGGCGACTTCCTGTTCGACGCGGCGGTGGTCAGCCTCAGCCTGCTGCTTGAGGGTTTTGTCGCGGAAGGCGGTTTGAATCACCGGATCGTGCTCGACCTGGCCGAGGCCGCCAAAGCCGCGGGCGACCCCGACGGCAGCCGCGCCCGCTTCATTCAGTCCCTCCGCCAGTTGGGACGCCTGACCGGAGCCTGAGAGAAAGCGGCGAAAGCTCCGCTTCCACGGTCTCGCCTCACTGCATCAGCGCCACGACATCAGGCTGGATCGCTTCCGCCCAGATGTCGTAGCCCTTTTCGGAAAGGTGCAGCAGGTCGGGCATGATGTCGCGGGAGAGCGTGCCCTCCGCGTTGAGGAACTGGCCGCTCAGATCCCGCCAGTGCACCCGCTCGCCGTCGGCATAAGTTTTGATGATCGCATTGGTGGCCTCGTTTTGCTGGCGCAGGGCGTCGTCCGCGTTCTCGCCGCGCGGGAAGATGCCGAGCAGCAGCACCTTGGTTTCCGGGCATTTGACGGCGAGAGTGTCCAGAATGGCGCGCACGCCGTCAGCGGTTTGTTGAGCACTGCAGGCGTAGCCATCGCGGCCCTGGTGGCCCGTGTTGTTGGTGCCGATCATGAGCACGACCAGTTTCGGCTTGAGCCCGTCGAAATTGCCGTTTTGCAAGCGCCACAGCACATGCTCGGTGCGGTCGCCGCCGGTGCCGAAGTTGGCCGCCTTGAGCGGGGCAAAATGCTTCTCCCAGGCAGCCAGTCCGTTTTTCTCCCAGCCTTGGGTGATGGAATCGCCCAGGAAGACGAGCTGAGCCTCGCCCTGTTTGGAAATCTCGTTGAAGCGCGCATGGCGCTCCTTGCAGCGCTCCTCGGGCCGCTCCACCGGCGTGGTGGCCACATGCTGGGGCGTGGCGGCTTGCAGAGCAGCAGTCAGAAGCAGGAGGGAAGACAGTTGGCGGAATTTCATGAGTGATTGGAAGGTTGAAAGGGCTGATTCAAACGCGCACCACGGCGGGCATGTTTCGCCGTCTTGCGCCAGCGGCATTTACAGCGTGCGCAGGTACTCAAACGTGTAGAGCCCGGTGTTGTGGCCATCGCTGAAATCAAACTGCACCGCGTAGCCCCCAATGATCCGCCAACCGGTGACGCTCACACCGGGAAACTCGCGCGGCCCCTGATGACCGCCGATCTGGCGGCCCAGCAAGTCGCGCTCACCCGTGTTTTCCGCGCTGGGGGATGCGGCACGCAATTTTTCCGCCTGGAGGTAGCTCTCGCTGCCATCACTCCAGGCGATCGCGACCTCAGCGCCAATGACTTCGATGCGGGTGGGTTGGACCATGCCTTCTTCAAGCCGCAAAGCAGGCCGCTGACAAATGAAAATGCCACCGGTGGCCCGCCGCCCGTGATGACTGCCGTCTTGTTGGAAAGGGAAAACATAGACCGCATCCTCATGTCTCGCGATGCTGTGCAACTCAAATGTGGAGCGAGCCGCTGGCTTGCTCTTTCTTTGCTCTTTATCGAGTGGCCGCGCCATCCCAAACGGGTTGCAGGCGGGGAGCGCCTGCAACAGCGGACGAGGGCGTCCGCGCTCCTCGCTGCGCGCTACGGCGACGGCGCGCCCAGCGTCACACTGCCGCTTTCGGGATCAGGATCGTTCAACGCATTGCTGATGAAGAATCCGAACCCGCCAGCACCACCGCCCTTTTGCAGCAACACACCCTGGAATGCGGGCTGCTTCTTGGCTTGGCTCACTTCCGGCCAGTCCGGCTTGAACGCGCCTTGAAACAACCCGGTCTTCGGAACCAGCTTCACCGTGAAGCTCTTGTCGCTGGCCGGGATTTTTTTCACCTTGTTGCCTTCGATGTTGAAGTTCGTCACCGCCAGTGACGGCGCGGCCAGTTTGCCGCCGGCAAAAAGCAGCGCGGCATTGCCATTGACATCGTTTGGCGCGTCCAAACCAAGCGCGGTTTGCGCCGGCACGGACGCTTCATAGAGCGCCCCCAGCACGTCCAGCGTGATGCCTCTAGGCCAGCCGGCTGTGTAAAGTTGTGTGACAGCCGTCGCGTTCTCGACCACCTGCGGGCGGAACCATGACACGCCCGGCCCCGTCACATCGCTGTCTGCCGCGCCGGGATCGAACACCAGCCTGCCCAGAAAACTGCCGCCTTTGACTGAGGATTTGGCTCCCGGTGTGGGCAGTGGCACGAACACCGGGCTGGCATCCCCCGTCACCAGGAAACTCGACGCCGTGATCTTCGTGTTGTCCGCCAGCAGGCCCGCCAGTTTCAGCGTGCCGTCCTTCGCCAGGGTCAGCGTGGCACGGCCCGTGCCCTGCGGATACTCGTCGAGGTTTTTGACGGGGTCTTGCTCCTTGGCAAACAGCGCCACGGTATAATACCCTTGCTTGCCCGCCGCATTGAGCAACGCCGGCGGAACCTGATGATCCTTGTGCTTGCTGTAAGCGGGCGGCTGCGCCAGCCCTGCGCTCACCGCGTCATCCGGCCCGTTGACCGTGGCCGCCAGTCCGGTTTCATCCCAGGTCATGACGAGTTCCCGGCCAAGAAAGCCCAGAGCCGGAGCCAGCGTCTTGCCCGCTTTGAACCACACACTGCCGTCGCCTTGCAGCACGCCGGTGAAGCGTGTGACTTTCCCATCCATCCAGACCTTGCCGCTGAGACTGCCTTTGGAGGGCACCAGCGTGGCGAGAATCTGGCCCACGGTGGCGTTGCCGGCCTCGGTTTCGGAATCAGGCCAAAGCAACCCTTGGAAGACAGGTTTGGCGCCCGGCGTGCTAAGCGGAGAGCTTGCACCACCTGACGCGATGAAAGGATTGGCAATGAAAACAGCGGCTACATTCGGCACGTCTTCGTCGGGCATAGCGAAGGAAGCCACGTTGCCCGCCATCTGCGCGCTTCCAGGCAGGCCGGTCCAATGGCTGAAAAGGTGGCCCGC
>CAZKMS010000055.1:0-30625 GCA_964553805.1 uncultured Verrucomicrobiaceae bacterium | reverse complement strand
CCATGCGGCGGTATTCCTTCATCAGTGTCTGCGCCAATTCCAAACGCAGCGATTCTGCGAGACCCGCCTCCGGTCGGAACAGAGCTTCCACCTCCTCACCACGTCCGGACCGCATCCGCTCATCAACCCATTCATGCGCTTCACGGTCGCTCGTAAAAAGGGGAATACCGGAGGCCGGGTCTTTCTCAGGCGCTTCCGGCAAAGAACTCCGAACAGGCAACTCCGCCGCCTGGACCTCGGATTGCACGGGCCGGCACCAAATACCCGCAACGGCTCCGAGCAGAGCGCACAGGACAGAGGTCAGGATTCGCGAAAGCATTTTCAATCAGACGACTGAAACGAATCAGCGACCGCGGTGCTTGGTCATTTTTCATGGCTGACAGAAACCCACGGTTATCGCCTGGAGCTTTCGCCGTTCGGCGGCGTCAAAGACAGCGGTCTCGGCATCAAGGAAGGCGTCATCGAAGCGATCAAATTCATGACCACGGTGAAGACCTTCTCGCTGCCGTGGTGATGCCACGACGGCAGCTCACTTTTTCCAGAACTGAAACCACTTCTTCTTCGGCTCCGGTTCTGGCTGCGCGGCCACGGCCGGCCGCGTTGCGGGCGTGTTTTTCTTTGCCACAGGAGCAGGACGCGGAACGGGTTTGGGCCCCTCGATGATGACAGGCATGCCTTTGGAAATCAGCTTCACCAGGCGCACCACATCCCAGTTCGCGGTGCGCATGCAGCCGTGACTTGAGCTGCGTCCGATGGTCTGCGGCGAGTTGGTGCCGTGGATGCCGATGCCGGGTTTGTTGAGACCGATCCACATGACGCCGACGGGGTTGTTCGGTCCGATCGGCAGGTTGTAGGCATTGCTGGTGCGCACGCCGTAGTTCAACATCCCGGCGTCCCAGCGAAAAGTGGGCATCTGGGTGATGCCGACAATTTTCCAACTGCCCGGTGGCGTGGCGAGGTAGCCGCTGCCAGGTGTGATGGGCACACTGGCCAGCATTTTTTCGCCTTCGTACACACCGAGCAGTTTTTCATGGGTGTCTATTTTGATGACGCGACTGGCTTGAAACTCCGGGATCTCAGGCAGGCTGGCAACCGGCTCCAGTAGCTCGATCTGAAAAGGCTCCGCCACATTGGTGACCTTCACTGTGTCGCCCGGCTTCAACCCACTCATCTTCAAGGATGGGTTCAGCCATTCGATGAGTTCTGGCGAGGTGTGAAAGCGCTCGGTGAGGAATTCCAGCAGCGAGTCGTAGGGCAGGTATTTCTTTTTGCTTTGCAGCGAAGGCTTGCTCGGCAGATCACCCACGAATTTCTTGTCTTCCTCACGAATGACGTAGCTCGTGTAAAGTTCGCTGATGCTGGAAAGATCCAGCGTGTGGCCTTCCACCTCCGTCTCCGGCAGGCCGTTGGCGCCTTGATAACGCTTCAGGGCCTTCGAGGTGAACTCACCCGGACGGCCATCGACCTTGCCCGGACCAAAGAGTTTGGAATCAAGGAAGAGCTGCAGCCGCAAAACGGACTCGATGGGCTCAGGAGCCTTCGTCAAGGCAGGCAAACTGACGGCTTCTTCCTCAGCGCTTGACACGGAAGCCAGTGCGACGAGAAACCAACTCCAGAACAGCAGTCTCATAAAACGAGCCATGAAAAAATCGTGCTTGAAACTACCGCAAGATGCAGACGCCGCAAGCGCCGGCCCGACCTCATCGCTTCCGGCTTGCTGAATAACCACCCAGGCTTCGATTCAGCGCTTGGCATCGTTTTTTTGCATCCACGAAATGACCTCCTCCCGTTCCAGGCATGGACCGCATTGATTGAGCAGTTGAGCGATTCCTTCACTGGCCCTTCCCATGCTCGACCAAGCATTCGCCGCGCTGGCAAAGAACACGTCGCGCAGCGGCCCGGGCGGCAGTTGATTCCCATGAGCAAGCAACTGATCCAGGCTGTTGGTTCGCGCCGCCAGCACCGACCCAATCATCCCCGCCGCGCCTTGCAGTTCCGAATGATGCGACCTCGCCACCAGCCAGCGAAACGCCGCATCCGGCGACTTCGTGATGTGGTTTCGCACGAGGCCCTGATCCAATAGCCAAAGCCGCTCGGCTTTGGCAGGCAGCGTCATGATCCGCTCCAAAACCATCGTCGGGTCAAGGTCCTCCCCCTGCCCCATGACCCGCTCAAACAACTCCCTGCGCAAATAGGAGTCGGTCTCCTGGCAAGCCGCCTCAAGTGCCCCGGCTGGGTCCTGACGCACCCATGCCTGTGCCAACTGCCACAAGACCTTGGTCCTGAGAAACGGCTCCTCCAGTTCCAGCGCCCAGGCGCGGTATCGCTCGGGAGCCTGCCCGGCGGTCAATTGCAAAAGCTCGATGACACCCGACTCCTGCAGCACACTGTCGTGCTCCAGTGCCGCCACCCACTGCCAGGCGGCGTCCTGACCGGTCTTCACCCATTCCTGGAGAACCGCGCGCAAGGCGATGGCCTTCATCTGCGGTGACGTGATGTCTCCCAGTGCCGTCAAAGCGGCCTTCCGATCCAGGACCGCCCAGCGCTCAAAAAGCGCCCGGATCAAACGCCGCCGTACCTCTGGATAACGCGCCCGCAAAAGGCCGCGCAAGGCTGTTGACATCTCGACCAGGGGCAGCGCGGCAATGGCATCCAGCTCGTTGGCCCACGTGGCTGGCGTCAGCGCTGCCAGGCGGCTTTCGAGTGCCGTCAAGGTTGGTGTCGCCGTGTGGGCCAGCATGGACGGAAGCGAAAGTGTTTTGTGTGCTTTCACCTTGTCTGATGCTTGCATCGCATGCCGTTCCTCCGAATGCACCATGTTAAACACGACCCAGTAACCGGCAAAAACGCACCCTGCGTGCCAGAGCACTAAAAGCACCGGTTTCATGGCGCGGCCTCCAATCCGTAGCTGGCCAGAAAAGTCCGGCGTTGCTGCTCACTCATCTGAGCGCGCGCGCTGTCACTCAGCAACCAGGACAACGCGGCGACACGATCGGATTTCAGCCAGCGACTGAGGTGATGCTGATGATGCTCTTTGCGGAGTTCCGCATTTGCAATGCGCGCGTCGATTTGAAGACCGGCCGCTGGATCTTCACGCCCTATGACCCAGGCGTAACCTTCGAGCCAGTGATCACGTTTTCGGGCATCCGTTTCGGCCGCGATTCCCGCCTCGATCACAGCCGGCGCGATCCGGGCCAGATTCGTGGCCAACTGCCGCTCCATCGGGATGGCCTTTTCATCCGCCTTCACATCAAGCTGGGACAAAACCGCCGAGGTGTTTGCCCACGAACCGGATTGATCCGCGAAGGAGGCCAGCCCCTCCGCCAGATAGGCCCGCCCGCGATCGTTCAAGCGCCGGGCAAACGCTAGCAGGCGCTCCGCCGGCAACTGGGACAGGCCGAAGCTGGCGTTGTGCAGAAAATGCGCGTTCAGCCGCTCAGACGGCAGGGTTTCCAAAAAGCGCAGGCACTCCTCTGCGTCATCGGAGCACCAACGAGTCACCAGGTCGTTCCAGGCCATGATGGTTGTCTTGTTCTCCGGAAGCCTTGACAGAACGCGTCCCAAAACATGCGGGTCCATGCGGCGGTAGTTGTGCGCTACCAGACCGCGGGCCAGTTCCACACGCAGCGCTTCCGTCAGCCCCGATTCAGGCCGGAACAGCGCCTCCACTTCCGCGCCACGGCCAGAATGCACTCGTTCATCCATCCACTCATGGGCCGTGCGGGCATTGGTGAAGTTGAAGGCCGGGGCAAGCGGCTCGCGCTCTGCGACATCCGCCTCAGCTCTTGCCTTGGTTCGGTTCTCCTCTCGTCTGCCTGCGGCCGCAGGGGAAAACCAGGAGCCAGCCACCGCTCCAAGCAGAAGGGACAAGATGGTGGTGATCAGAAGTCGCGTCCGCATGCCCAGTCCAGTTGAAACGCCTGAACGCGTGAAGGCTTGGGCGATTTCCCTTTACCCTCTCACTGCCAGCTCACTCGCTGGCACTCACTTTGAGACCGATGGAGCGGTAGCCTTCGACGATCTCACCAGCCAGCTTAGCGTAGTCGCGTCCGGCGAGCAATTTGTCGATGTGCTTGAACGGCGCCGTGTCGGAGTTCATGTCCGGTGGCGTCAGATCGGACGGGTAGCTGAACCGCCCGCCCGGCAGGCGTTTCACCGCTGGATTGGCAAAGAACTCGTTCACCGCCAGGACCTGGCTGTGGGCGCCTTCGAAGAAGTCCATGAAACGCGCGCCCTTGCCGCCGCCATCGAGATGATTGAAAAAATACACCAGGATGACGGAGCGCAGATAGAGCCGCCGCATGGAACCGCTGTCGGTGGAGAGTTCGTTCCAGCGATCCCGCGTCATTGTCACATGCTCGCGCACCGAGCCGAGGTCAGGCGCCGCGCCCGATTTCAATGCCTCATCCAGGTGCTCTTTGATGCCCGTCTTGTGCGATCCCACACGAAAAACGCCGGCATTGTAGGGGATCATTTCGGTGTACTCGGCGCTGCCTTCGATGATCCACTTGGGCAGGAAGGGCAAATAGTCGTGCATCATCTGGTGCGTGATCTCGTGCACCAGCGTGTCGTTGCGGTAGTTGTCGTCCTTGTACCAGGTTTTGCCCGTGCGTTTGAGGCCGAGGCTGGGAAACGGGATTTTGAAGATCATGTCGCCGCTGTCATAAACACCGCCCGAGTTGGCGGGGCCGCCGTTGTTGATGTAATCCTCACGCGTCTCGTAGAGCGCGGCTTGATAGCGCTCCAGCGGGTGCGGCGGACGGCACACAATGCCCCAAGGCAGGCCGCCCACCAGCAAACGCGTTGCCTCAAACGTGCGCGCAATCTCCCGCATCACGCTGCCAGCCAGCTTGTCTTGTGACGTGAACTCGAAGGCGGCGCTTCGATAAACGTATTTGCGGTTCTGCGGCTCATCGAGAATGAGGTCGAGCTTTTCCAGGGTGCGCAGAGGCACCTCGACCTTGTCCGGCCAGGCGCGCTTTCCGGGTTCGATTCGCTTGACCGTCTGCGGCGCTGGAGGCGGCTGTTTTTTCGCATAATCACGATCAACCTCGCTCAAACGATCAAGCGCAAACGGAACTTTGCTGCCATCCTTCATAACCAGCATGACGGAGCTGCCTTCAAGCCCTCCAAACGCCGCCTCGACTTTTCTGCCCTGATTGTCCGTCCACAAACGCAGATCAGCGCCGCCCTCCGCGGCAGCCTCCTGCCAGCACATCCAAGCCGCCAGCCAAACCGGCAGCGACCGGGTCGCATGCATCCAGCTCAAACACGCAAGGAACAGCGTCCTGTCACCTTGACTCCATGAAGCGGCGCGTTCATCCATCATCATGTTAAAACGTCCCACCGGGCTTCTGCTTTGTCTGATTTTGCTCGTGCCCTGCTGCAGGCGCGCGCAACATTCAAAAACCCCGCAAGCCGCAGATCAAGGCTGTGTCTGGCGGATTGAAAGCGATGCCGGCGGCCGCCTGTATCTCTGCGGCACCATTCACATCCTGCGCGAGCAGGATTACCCCCTGCCTGCGGGTTACGAAACTGCCTACCAGAACTCCAGCGAGCTGCTGTTCGAACTGCCGCCGGGCAGCAGCGAGTCGGCCAACTTGACCCTGCGCATGCGTGAGTTGGGAACGCTGCCCGCTGACGCCCGGCTTGAGCAACTGTTGAATCCTGATGACTGGAAAAAAGTGTGCGCGTGGGCGGAAAAAAGAGGCCTGGGCAGTTCACTGCTCAATCGTTACCATCCCTGGTTTGTCTCCCTGATGATGGTGGCGGTGGAATACCAGGCTCTGGGCGCTGGAGCGGAGCATGGGGTTGACAAGCACTTTGAACAACGCGCCAGCAAAGACGGCAAACCCGGGGCTGGATTGGAGACCATTGAGCAGCAACTGGCTTTGTTTTCGGGCATGACGCCCGCCCAGGAGCTCGATGTGCTCCAGCAAACCATCGCTGAACTCGAAAGCGTCGGAGAGGAGTATGAAAAGATGATCCAGGCCTGGCGGCTAGGCGACCTCGAAAGCCTGCAAACCATGCTGTTCCGGGAGGCTGCACGCCATCCAGAACTGATGGAGATGTTCCTCATCCGCCGCAACCAAGCCTGGGCGCCGCGTTTGGCCGAGATGCTGAATGAAGGCCGCCAGGTGATGGTTCTGGTCGGAGCCGGTCACCTCGGCGGCGAAGAGGGCCTGCTAAGTCTGCTGGCAAAAGAAGGACACCAGGCCACTCAACTCTGAGCCCCCGGCGTCCGCCGATCAAGCCAGCGCCTCGGCTTCAGCCTTCGCCAGCAGTTCATCAAAGAGGCCTGCGAGTTCCGGCTCCTCAATTTGCCGTTCCTTCAACAACTCGCGAAAAACCTCGCGCGGTTGCAGATCACGCAGGGCAGGAGCCGCGGCAGACCAGGCTTCATTTTCACTGACCGGAAGATCGGCCAGGACCTTCAACACATCAAAACGGCCGGCTGCGGCCTCGCGCACTTGGCGGTCCAGATCAGGCTCGGGTGCCTCAAGCTGGATCGTGACCTCCGCCCAGCTTCCCGAAGGCACACGCTGCAGATCGCTCGCCAGCGTTTCTCGCGCAGCCTGCGCCCGCACCAACACCTGTCTGACGGGAATGAGCGCCAGTTCGATCGCCATGGTTTGAGTGTCCAGCAGCACCACTGACTTTTCATCCGCTGCCTCCGAAAAACTGAGCGCAACGGGCGAGCCGCTGTAGCGAATCCTTTCCTGCCCGGCCACAAGCTGCGGGCGGTGCAAATGGCCGAGCGCTGTGTAATCGAATCTCGAAAAAATGTCCGCGCCCACCGCGCCGAGATTGCCAATGTGAATGTCGCGCTCGCTGTCACTGCGCTCGGCCCCCGTCACGGTGAGATGCCCCATGGCCAGCACGCAGCGCTCGCCAGCAAGAGCGCGAGCGGCATGAAGCTGCTCCGCGTAATGCCGCCGAATCGCCGCGCGCACCTGCTCTTGAACGGCGCCCATGCTTTCACCTGCGCCTGCCTGTCGCAGGTCGCGCTCGCGCAAGAACGGCACCGCCGCAACGACCGCGCCGCCCAGGTCCACCAGATTCGCGGCGTCCGCATGACCGAAGACGTGGATTTCAAAGCGGCGCAGCAGCTCACGCGGCGCATTGAGGTGTGAAGCGGAATCGTGGTTGCCGCCCGTGATGACAGCTCTCACGGTTTTGAGATCAGCCAGCCGCTTCAGAAAATCGAAATAGAGCGCCACCGCATCCTGCGGAGGATTGGCGGAGTCAAAGATATCTCCGCTGACCAAAAGAGCGTCGGCTTTCGCACCCTTCAGGGTATCGATGAGCCAGTCGAAAAAGGCAGCGTGCTCCGCCAGGCGGTCGCGCTCGACAAGACGCGCGCCGAGATGCCAGTCCGCCGTGTGAAGCACTCTCATGCAGCCAGAGCTCGTTGCCTGTTAGCGCACATCACTTTTGGGGTCGAACGCATCGCGCAAACCATCACCGAGAAAATTCAGCGCCAGCAGCGTAAGCGACATCGCCAGCGCTGGAAACAGCAGCAGCCACCACTTGCTTTCCAGTGGATTGATCGCCTGGGCGCCATCCTTGAGCAGGCTGCCCCAGCTTGCCGCCGGCACCTCAATGCCCAGGCCGAGAAAACTCAGAAAAGACTCGTCCAAGATCACCGCCGGAATCGTCAAGGTCAGATAGGTCAAAATGATCGTCGCCAGATTGGGCAGCAGGTGCTTCCAAAGAATGGTCATCGGCCGCTGCCCCATCGCCCGCGCCGCCGTTACAAAGGTCGTTTCCCGCAGCGCCAGCACCTGGCCGCGAATGATGCGCGCCATCGTCAGCCACTCCACCAAGCCAAGCGACACGATCATCACCAGAATGCGCGAGTACGGAATGAGCCCGTTGATTTGCGCCTCCAGCCAATGCCAGTCCCGCGCCTGCGCGCCCAACCGCGCCTTGTCCAGCCACTCGCCCAGGTAGGGGTCGAGCGCGGCGATGAAGATCATGATGAACAGAATGCGCGGCACCGCGTAGATCACATCCAGCGCGCGCATCATCAGGCTGTCGAGGCGGCCGCCAACGAATCCGCTGACCATCCCATAAAGCGTGCCCACGACCAGGCTGATCAAAGCTCCGACAATGCCAACCCCCAGCGACACCCGCGCGCCGCCGGCCAAACGATAGAGCAGGTCCTTGCCATTGACGTCCGTTCCCAGCCAATGCCTCACACCCGGTTCTGCGCCCGCCGAGAGCGGCGGCAAAAAGCTGCCTGCGCTGGCCATCCTCACCGATGCAGGCAAGAACCAGGGCAGCAGCAGGGCCAGAAGCGCCAAAGCGACCAAGAAGCCCAAGGCGAGCATGGCAGTGCGGTTGCGGCGCAACACACGCCAGCCGCCAGGACGCCCGCCAAAGGCAGGAGATGAGGAGCCCGCTGTTTCAGCCATGCAAACGGATGCGTTTGTCGAGGAGGCCATAGAGCAGATCCACGATGAGGTTGAACAAGAGCAGCAAGGCGCAGTACACGATCACCGCGCCGCCGAGAAGGAAGACGTCCCGGTTTTGGATCGAGTTGACAAAAATCATCCCCGCCCCGGGCAGATTGAAGACGCTCTCCACCACCATCGAACCCGTGAGCAGATGAGCCGCCAGCGGACCGAGGAAGGTGACGACCGGCAGGACTGCCACTTTGACCGCATGTTTCGCCACTGCCCGGCTCATGCCGAGACCCTTGGCCTTCGCCGTGCGCATGAAATCGCTTTTCAACACATCGAGCAGGCTGTTGCGCATCAACCGCGCCACATACGCCAGATAAGGAGCCGCCAGACAAAGCGCCGGCAGCACAATCTGCTCCCAACGTCCCCAGCCGCCGACGGGCAGCCAGCCCAGCCACAGGGCAAACACCGCGATCAACGCCGGACCGGTGACAAAGGTCGGGATCGAAATCGCCGCCAGGGCTCCCAGCATCGCCGTGCGATCCACCCACGAATCCTGCCGCATCGCCGCCACGCTCCCCAGCAGCACCCCGCCGAGCGAGGCAATGACAAACGCCACACCGCCAAGCAGAAACGAATTGGGAAGTTTCTGCGCCAGCAACTCGACGACGCTCCAGTTCAGGTATTTCGTGGATTCGCCCAGATCAAGGCGCAGCAAGCTGCCCATGTAGGCCTGGTACTGCTCCCACAAGCTGCCGTCCAACTTGTAACGCGCCAGCTTCACCGCCAGCGCCGCCTCAGAACCTTTCTCGCTCTCGAATGGCCCGCCCTTGATCGAGCGCATCAGCACAAACGTGATCGAGGCCGCCAGCCACAGCACCACCAGGCTGCCAGCCAGACGTCGAACGAGAAATGCCATCATGAGTGTCGGAAGGAAAACGCCGGGCATCCTGAACCCGCCCAAGCCAGCGCACAAGCACGGCTTGCGGGCGTGAAGCACATCTTTGCAACAAAGTCATTTTGCATTTGTGCGGGCCGCGTGCGGCGCTTTCATATCAGGCCCAACTTTCCTCTTTTATGCCATTCCCTCTCCGCTCCCCTCGCGACACTGTCGGCGGCATCATGGTCTTCGGCCGCATCCTGGATAAAATCAGGCTGCACGCCAAAGACGGTTTACCGCCGGGCTATCATCTTGGCCTGATCGAAGGCAAGCGCACCTTTGACGACCGCATCTGCCGCTTGCTAGCCGTCTCTTTTGAGGACTTGAGCGCCCGCGTTCTGGAAGGCGGCAGCGACGAGGAAATCCTCGAGTGGTGTTTCAACCATGGCCGCAAACCGGACGCGGAACAGATCGAATTGTTCAACGGTTTCATGCAAAAGCGCGGCTGGCGCGACGCCGCCAGCACCGGCCTGGAGCAGCAAAAAGCCGAGGCCGGGCTGGGCCACCGCGACGACCTCGTCACTTTCTTCGACGTGATGGATGTCGAGGAAGGCCGCGCTTCCTGACGCCTCAGAGCCGCCGCCCCAGGCGCAGGTCCACCCACACCGCCAGCACCAGCACGCCACCGCGCACCATCAGCTTCATTTCCGGCGGCACCGAAAGCAGGGTCATGCCATTGAGCAGCGTGGCCATGATCAGCGCGCCGGTCAGCACCCCGCCGACCGTGCCGCGGCCGCCGCGCAAACCCACCCCGCCGATGACACAAGCGGCGATCGCATCCAATTCCATCAGCTCCCCAACCGTCGTCGTGGTGGAGCCGACATAGGCGGTTTGCATCAAGCCGGTGAGCGCGGTGATCACGCCCATGATGCCAAAAGCAGCGATGACCACACGCCGCACCGGCACACCCGAGACACGCGCCGCTTCTTCATTGCCTCCGACCGCGTAGAGATGCCGGCCAAACGCGGTGTGCCGCGTCACCACCTGCATGACCAGCGCCACCGCTCCCAGGATCAAGGCCGGCAAAGGCACCCCGCGATACTGGCCAGTCAGCAAGACGAACAAGGCCAGCGCCTGCGCTGTCACCAGCAGGCGGAGAAAGAGCGTTTCACCAGATTCAACCGGCAGGCCATCCGCCACTTTTTGCCTGCGCGAACGCCAGCTTAGCAAGGCGAGCACGGGAAGAATCAGCACCACAAGTGCCCAGCCAGCGCCAACTGGCAGGTAATAGGTGGTGAGTCGAGAATAGAGATTGCTCGAGCCGCCCTCAACAACAGGGATCGTCGCATTCTGAATCACCAGCCAGAAGAGCCCTTTGAACACCAGCAAGCCGCCCAAGGTGACAATGAACGCTGGCATTCGCTCACGCACAATGAGCGCTCCCATGCCCAGCCAAATGACAAGACCGGCGAGCAAACTGACGGCCATGGCCAGCGGTGCTGGCAAACCCTGCTGAATGATCAACACGCACGCCAGCCCGCCAAGCAGTCCCACTCCGCTGCCCACCGAAAGGTCGATCTGCCCCGGCAGCAGAATGACGAGCATGCCGAGCGCCAGCGTCGCCGTGATCGCCAGCTCAGTCAGCAACAGCGACAGATTGCGCGCACCCAGGAATTTCGTGTCCAGCACCGCAAACACCAGCCCAATGCCCAGCAGGGCCAGCAGGTTGGAGAAGTCCCAGAGCGAGCGCGTCGTGGTCATGGCAGAACGCTCCGATTGATGACGAAATCCAGGATGAAAGGCGAGGGCAAAACGTTCCTGCTCTGTCTCACAGCCGGAAAACCCGGCGCGCATTCTCGAACAGGATCTTGCGCTCCACCACCTTGTCCGGCACAAGCCGGCGAATCGTGGCCAGCGTTTGAGCGCCCTGACAGCCGGCGCCGCGGCCAAGCACGTCCACGCAGTCGCTGCCGTAAAGAAGCTTGTCCTGATGCCGGATCAGGAAGGCGCGGGTGTGCTCCTCATCGCGTTGCAAGGCGTTGAGACCGGAGCCGGCGGACATGTCGGCGAATAGATTCGGGTAGTCGGCAAGATAACGGTCGGTGAGTCCGCCAGGCGTGACCGAACCCTTGGGGTAGTTTTGAGTCACGTCATGTTGCTTGTCGATGTGCCCCCAGAAGGCCTGCGCATGGCCGATGAAGCGGGTGCGCGCATGCTTCTCCAACATCCTGTGAAAGCGGTCGTAGCCCAGGTTGTAGGTCTGCTGCTGGAAGTGCATCAGGATGGGCACGTCATAGCCGGCGGCGAGCTCAAACAAGCGCTGGCTCGCCGGGGAGTCGCATTCGACCGCGAACTTTTGTTCGCCAATGACGCAGGCGCCCTGCTTCAACCAGGCTTCGATTTCGGCGGCGGCATTGTCGAGGTCGGTGACTTCGTTGGCGCCCCAGACAAAAAGTTCAGGGTGGTCCTGCGCAAGGGCTTTGACCTCGGCGGTGCCGCCGCATTTCGCGGCGAGCCCGTTCGATTTGCCGTCGTGCGTGGAGGGCCGGCTGACCGGCGTGCCCGCGGGCAGCAGCACCGTGCGGGTGATTCCCATCGCACGCTGGTGACCAATGAGTTGCTCGTGGCCGCGGCCGCCATAGCTGGTGTGCTGATGGATGTCGATCACCGGCTCGGCAGCCGGTTCCTGCGCGGTGGCCGCAGTTAAGGGGGAAGCAAGCGTGGCGGCAAGAAAATCGCGGCGGGTCGGATGACGCATGAGGCGAGTACGCGCTGCATGCCGCCGCTCTCGCAACCCCGCCGGAAATCCCGACGATTACTTCAGTTCCTTGATGCGCAGATTGCGGAACTTGTAGGTCTGGCCTTTCTCACCGTGATGCTGGATGGCGATGACGCCGCTGGCGTCCATGTCGTCCTCCACATCGGTGGTGACCACGCCGTTGACCTCGATTTTGAGGCGGTTGCCTTTGCAGGTGATGCGGTAGGTGTTCCAGTCGTTGCGCTTGAAAGCGTCGCCGGCGCGCTCACGGAAGGCTTTCACACTCTCCGGGTCAGCTTTGATCGGGCTGATGAACCACATGCGGCGGCCCTCGTCGTAAAGCCCGCCGGACCACTGGCGCTGCTCATCACCGTCCACCTCGGCTTGATAACCAAAGACCTTGTTCGGCTGCACATGACCACGGAAGATGAAGCCGCTGTTGGCTTTGCCTGCGGGCAGGAAGATGTCACCCTCAAAAACAAAGTCGCTGTAAGTCTTCTCGGTGATGACAAAGAACTTCTTTTCTCCAGTGAGGTGAATCTCGCCGTCCACCACCTCAATGGTGCCCCACTCATACGGGTTGCGCCAGCCGTCCATGGTCTTGCCGTCAAAAAGCGAAGTGAACCCTTCGTCATCCGCTGCGGACATGGAGCCTGCAACAACGAGAAACAAAGTGGCGGCGAAAAGGGAGCGAGTGGCCGGGATCATCAGGCCGTCACCAGACACCACTTTGCCCCCGCTGCCAGCGCTATTTTGTCGGGAAATTCGCTGGCGTTTGACCGCGATCACGGCCACAAAAGCCCATGGCCGAAGTCCCCTCCACTCTCGCTCTGCCGCTGGGCAGCACCGCGCCTGAATTCGAGCTGGCGACTCCAGCCGGCGACTTGGTCACCCTCGATGACGCGCGCGGTCCAAACGGCCTTTTGGTCATGTTCGTCTGCAACCACTGTCCCTTCGTCATCCACCTCGCGGACGCCATCGCCGCCTTCGCGAAAGATTGCGAAGCCGCCGGAGTCGGAGTCGTCGCCATCAATTCGAACGACGTCGAAAACTACCCGGCCGACGCGCCGGATAAAATGGCGGAGTTCGCCACCGCGCACGGTTGGCCGTTTCCGTATCTGTTCGATGCGGACCAAAGCGTGGCCAAGGCCTACGTTGCCGCCTGCACTCCCGACTTCTACCTGTTCGACGGCGCGTTGCAGCTTTTCTACTGCGGCCAGTTTGACAGCTCGCGGCCGCGCAACGGCAAACCAGCCACCGGCGCTGACCTGCTGCGCGCCCTGGCTTCCATGCTGGCGGGCGAAACACCGCCTTCTCCGCAGCAGCCGAGCAGCGGCTGCAACATCAAGTGGAAACCCGGCCAGGAGCCGGATCACTTCACCCGCCGCGCTTGAGCGGGCGCCCGGTTCAGAGCAAATCCAGCTTGCTCATCGCGGCACGCAACTCATCTGCTTTCGCGGACTCCATCGCCACCAGCGGCAGACGCAGCTCGGGATCGATTTTGCCCGCCAAAGCCATCGCCGTTTTGATCGGAATCGGATTGGTGGAAAGCTTCAAAAACGCCGCCAGCAAAGGGTAATAACGCTCATGAACCTGACGCGCCTCGACAAATTTTCCGTCGAGCGCCAGCCGCACCATCGCTGAAATCGGGCCCGGAATGAGGTTGGAAGCCACGCTCACCACGCCCACCGCGCCCACGGCCATGAACGGCAGCGTCAGCGAATCATCACCGGACAGAATCTCGAAGCTCGATGGCAGCGCCATGCGCATCTGGCTGACGCGCTCGGGATTCCCGCCCGCTTCCTTCATGGCCCGAATATTGGGGCAGGCTTCGACCAGCCTGGCCACCGTATCGACACCGATTTCGATGCCGCAACGGCCGGGAATGCTGTAAAGCATGATTGGCAAACCGGTTGACTCCGCCACCGCCTTGAAGTGTTGAAACAAGCCCTCTTGGGTCGGTTTGTTGTAATACGGGGCGACTTGCAGGATCGCTGTCGCGCCAGCCGCTTCCGCCTCGCGAGTCAATTCCACCGCCTCGCGCGTGGAGTTGGAGCCGGTGCCCGCCATCACCACGCCGCGCCCGGCCGTGTATTCCACCGTCAGCTTGATGACACGCTCGTGCTCGTCGTAGTCCAGCGTGGGAGACTCTCCGGTGGTGCCACAAGGCACGACTCCGCTCACTCCGCCAGCGAACTGTTCGTCCACGACACGTTTGAGCGCAGCCTCATCGATCTGGCCGTTGCGAAAAGGAGTGACGATGGCGGTGTGGGTGCCGGCGAACATGACGTTTGGTTGAGTAAAAAATTAGATTTCCACCGTGCCGGTGAAAACGAAATCGGCCGGGCCGAACAACGTGACGTTGCGGTAGTGATGCGGAGCGGTCTCTTCAAAGCCGACCGCCAGAGTGTCTCCTCCCTGCACGCGCACGCGAATCGGCGATGGCGCGCCGGTTAACTCATGATGAATCAAGGCGCAGGCCACCATGCCCGTGCCGCAAGCCAGTGTCTCGTCTTCAACTCCGCGCTCGTAAGTGCGGATGCGGATGCTGTCCGGTGCCAAAACCTGCACGAAATTGGCGTTCGTGCCCTTGGGGAAGAACGCCTCATGATAACGCAGCCCTGCGCCCAGGCGCCGCACTTCGACAGCGTCAATATCATCCGCAAACACCACCGCGTGCGGCACGCCGGTGTTGACGCTGTGCACTGTCAAGGTCTCACCCGCCACGGGCAGCCTCTGCTCCAGCTTCAAGTCAAACGGCTCGCTCATATTGATGCGCACTTGCCCGTCCTCAAACTCGGCGGAAATCATGCCAGCCAGCGTTTCAAAGCTCACTCGTTCCAACTTGCCATCGTGCAGGTGATTGACGAACCGGCCAAAACAGCGGGCGCCATTGCCACACATCTCCGCCTCGCCGCCATCAGCGTTGTAGTAGCGCATCTTGAAGTCGCCTCCCCCGGTCGCGGGCTCGACCAGCAGCAGGCCATCAGCACCGACACCGCGGTGGCGGTCGCACAAGCGCGCGATCTGCTCGCGGCTGAGAGCCAGGCTCAAATCCCGGTTGTCGAGCATGACGAAGTCATTCCCGGCGCCGTTCATTTTGACGAATTGCAAGGGCATGGTGAAAGTGGGGGGCAAAGCTGCTACACCGCCTTGACCGCATCGACAAGGGGTTTCACAAAGGCCAGCAGCCGCTCCGGCAGGTCGGAATCGGCCCCATGCTTCTCAATCAGGCGCACAATCGCGCTGCCTACCACCACCCCGTCGGCCTTGGCGGCAATCTCGGCAGCCTGGGCCGGGTTGGACACCCCAAACCCCACACAAACCGGCACTGTCGATGCCGCCTGGATGACCGCCACCTGCTCCGCAATGCCCTCGGCAACGCTGACCTGCGCTCCGGTCACCCCAAGGCGCGACACGTAATAAATGAAACCCTCCGCGCTGGCGGCAATGGCGCGGATGCGCTCCGGCGAGGACGTCGGGGCGATCAACTGGATGTGGCGCAAACCGGGCGCGGGTTTCAGCTCCGCATTTTGCGCCGCCTCATCCGGCGGCAAATCCAGCACCAGCACACCGTCCGCGCCGGCCGCCGCGGCCTCCTGGTGAAAGCGCTCGTAACCGAAGGCATAGACCGGGTTGAGGTAAGTGAAGAGCACCAATGGCACCTGGCTGCGCTCGCGCAGGCGACGAATCATGTCGAGCACGCCCTGGGTGCTGGCCCCTGCGCGCAACGCCCGGTCAGCCGCCATCTGGTTCACCACTCCGTCCGCCAGTGGATCGGAGAAAGGCAGGCCGAGCTCAATGATGTCCGCTCCGGCTTTTTCCAGCGCCAGCACGATGTCGATTGTGCGCTCCAAATCCGGATCCCCGGCGCAGACATAGGCCACGAACGCGCGCTTGCCGGTGGCGCGCAGTTGTTGAAAACAGGCATCGAGGCGGTTGGCAGAAGCGGTTTCAGACATGGGAAGGATAGGGATAGTGAAAAAAGCGTCGCGGTAAAGCAGGACAAGCACCCTGCTCGGCCAGCCAGTCTGCCTGCGCGTTTTCGTGATGTGCCTAGCGCCGCGTCTTCATGAAGCGCTCCAGGTCCTCCAGGAAACGGCCGACACTGTCGCGCGGCTGGATGTCCTGAGCGCGTTTGAGCAAGGGAATGGCCTCCTCATACTTGCCCTGCCCCACCTTGAGCTGCGCCAGACGCACGCTGGCGTCCATCTCGTGGTCTTTGATGCCGCGGGCGGTAAGCCGGCAGGGAGGCCAGTTGCACGAGATACTCCAGCGCCTTCTTCGGATCATTCTGCAACAAGGGCGTGATCTGCTCGTAGTCCGCCATCTCGTTCGCGGAGAGCGCGCTGAAAAACAAGGCCGCCCGACCGAAGCCGCGCAGGCCTACGCCGAGCATCGGCAGCGCATCTTGAAGTAATCCCAGACAAATGGTACACGGAGAGGGATTCGAACCCCCGACCAACTCGGTGTAAACGAGCCGCTCTACCACTGAGCTATCCGTGCGCGGGATGGCCGCAGGTTGCGGCAAATCGGACGCACGGCAAGCACAAAGACGCTGCTCTCAGCAAACGCCGTGCTCCGCAGCATTTGCCCCCGCGCCAAACCCGTGTTTGTTGCGCTTGCACCATGTCGAATGCCCCCCTCATCATCGCCGGCCGCCAGTTCCAATCCCGCCTCATGCTGGGCACGGGCAAGTTCGCCTCCGGCGAATTGATGCGCGAGGCAATCCTGGCGGCAGGGACGGAAATAGTCACCGTCGCCCTGCGCCGCGCCGATCTCAGCGGCAGGAGCGATCCTTTTGCCAACATCCTCGACTACATCCCGGAGCAGGTGCTGCTGCTGCCCAACACCAGCGGGGCCATGAATGCCGAGGAGGCCGTGCGCCTGGCCCGTCTCGCCGTCGCCGCCGGTCTGCCGAACTGGGTCAAACTCGAAATCCATCCGGATCCACGTTACCTTTTACCTGATCCGGTGGAGACATTGAAGGCGGCGGAAGTGCTCGTCGCAGAGGGATTCATTGTGCTGCCTTATATCAATGCCGACCCGGTGCTGGCACGTCGTTTGCAGGACGTGGGCACCGCCACGGTCATGCCACTCGGCTCGCCCATCGGTTCGCATCAGGGCATCACGACGCGGCGCCAGATCGAGATCATCCTCGCCCAAGCGACCGTGCCGGTGGTGGTGGACGCCGGCATCGGTGCGCCCAGTCATGCCGCGGAGGCATTCGAAATGGGAGCCGACGCCGTGCTCGTCAACACCGCCATCGCCGTCGCTTCTGATCCGCCGCGCATGGCCTCTGCCTTCAACGCTGCCTGTGAAGCCGGACGCGCCGCCTACGAGATCGGTCTGGCGGAAAGCGCCGCTGAGGCCAGCGCCACCAGCCCGCTCACCACGTTTCTTTACCAGCCAGCCGACAGCGCGGGGTGAGGGTTTGCTCAATCGCGAACCGCCAGCAAATGCGGGTAGCGTTGCGACCACTCCTCCGGCAGCCGCATCGGACGGCCCTGTGGCATCTGTACCAGGGCCAGCGATTGGCGGCAGGTGATCAAAAGCTGCTGGTCCGCCTCCCGCCGCATTTCAAAGGCGCACCAAAAACGCGCCCGCTCGATCCGCTCCAGTCTGCCCTGGATGACCAGCCAATCCGCCAGACGTGCCGGCTTCCGGTAGTCGATCTCCGTGCGCACGACGACCGGAAAGAGCCGCGTCTCCGCCATCTCCCGCAGGGCCATGCCAAGCTGCGCCGCGAGCCGAGTGCGCGCGGTCTCGATCATGCGCAGGTAGGCGATGTTGTGCACCACGCCGCCGCAGTCCGTGTCAAAAAACATAACTTCCTCGCGGGTTTCAATGACGGGCGTTTCAGGCAGGATGGATGACATGGTATTGGCGGGCGCTGCGGATGAAAACGTACGGGTGACACGGCACGCTCGCAAGCGGCGATGCTCGCGATGCAAATCCGCTGAAATAGTCCGCCGCCAAAACGTGTTTTTTCCGAGCCATGCGCCCCACCATCCTGTTCCTCCTTGTTTCCGGCCTGCTCGTCTCGACGCTTGCAATCGCTGCTGACACTCCCGCCGCCAAAGCCAAACGCGCGCCAAACCCGGCTTACGCACCCGTCAAAGACGTGCCGGGTTTGCCCCGCGTCCTGCTGATCGGCGATTCCATCTCCATCGGCTACACGGTGGCGGTGCAGGAGCTGCTCAAAGGCAAGGCCAACGTGCACCGCATCCCAACCAACGGCGGCCCGAGCTCGCGCGGCGTGGAAAGTCTGGACACCTGGCTGGGCGACTCCAAGTGGGACGTGATTCATTTCAACTTCGGCCTGCACGACCTGGTTTACATGGGTCCCGATGGCGCGCGCCTCGTCGATTCCAAAACACCCGGCGCCAAGCACCAAGTGCCACTGGACGAGTATGAAAAGAACCTGACCCAGATCGTCTCCAAACTGAAGGCAACCGGCGCCAAGGTGATCTGGTGCAACACCACCCCCGTGCCGGAAGGCACCTCCGGCCGGGTTGCGGACGAGTCGGTGAAGTTCAATGAGGTCGCCGCCAAGGTGATGGCCGCCGCCGATGTGCCCACCGATGACCTGCACAGCCACGCCAAGGCAAAGCTCAGCGAGATCCAGCTCCCCGCGAACGTTCATTTCACGCCGGAGGGTTCGAAGTACCTGGCGGAAAAAGTGGCCGCTGAAATCGAGAAGGCTTTGACCAAGTAACTATCCGCCCTCTGCTCCCAATGCCAATGCCCCTGCGTTTAGTCTTTTTCGCCGCCCTCGGCTTTGGCGGCATCCTGGCGGCGGAAGAACCCGAAAAAGTCCCGCTCTGGCCCCAGGGCGCGCCGCTGGCGCGTGGCCAGGAGGACAAGGACCAGCCTTTCCTGCTGTGCTGGCCCGCTGACAAGGAACGCGCGAACGGCGCCGCCTTTGTCGTCTGTCCGGGCGGCGGATACGGCGGGCTGGCGGCGGATCATGAAGGCACCCAAGTGGCGCGCTGGTTGAATGGCCTCGGCGTCTCAGCCTACGTGCTGCACTACCGCTTGGGCAGCAACGGCTACCACTATCCGGCGCAGCTTCTCGACGTGCAGCGTGCCGTCCGCTGGGTGCGCGCCAAATCCGCCGCGCACGGGCGTGACCCCGGCCGCATCGGCATCATCGGTTTCTCGGCGGGCGGTCACCTGACCTCAATGGCCGCCACGCTCTTCGACGAAAAACCGGAGGGCACGACCAACGATGAGATCGACCAAGTCAGCGCGCGCCCCGATGTGGCAGTGCCCGTCTATCCCGTCATCTCGATGAGCGGCGCCTCCGCCCATCAAGGCTCGCGCAAGAACCTGCTCGGTCCCGGCCACACCGAGGAACAGGCTGGGTGGGTCAGCACCCAGCTTCGCGTCAGTCCCGCCACCCCGCCTGTTTTCCTTTTCCAGACCGATCAGGACAGCGTGGTGCCAGCGGAGAATGCGGTGGCATTTTATCTCGCTTGCCGCCGCCACGGAGTGCCGGCCGAGCTGCATGTTTATGAACCGGGACCGCATGGAGTCGGCCTCGCTTTGGGCGACCCCGTGCTGGGCACCTGGCCAGGGCATCTGCACGACTGGTTGCGCAACCGCGGCTTCCTCCAGCCGGTGCCGCGCGCTGCCGTGCAGGGCAAGGTCATGGTCAACGGACAGCCGGTGAGCTGGGGATTTGTCATTTTCCGCCCCCGCGACGCCGGCGCACCTGTGGCCAGCGCTCGCGTGCGCAACGGAGCGTTCAAGCTCGACGCCGCCAACGGCGTGGCGCAAGGCGAGAACCTGCTCAGCATCAGCGTCTCCGCCGCGGATGCGCCGAACCTGCCCTCGCAGGATGGAACCGTAACCATCACTCGGCCCAATCCAGACCAGTCCAGCGAATGGACCGTCGAAGTGGGCGGGAAGAACCCGGAGCTAAACCTGCAAATCACCCTCCCCTGAACCGCCTGCGAACGGGCATGAGGCAAACTTTCGCTGTCTTTGCAGCGCGTCATCGTGCATGTTGAGACCATGTTAAAGCGGCTGGCTGCCCCCTGCTCCATCGCCCTGTTGCTCAGCGCAGCGCACCTGGCGCGCGCCGAGGAAACCACCGTCACGGACGACGACCCTTTCGCCCAGATGGAAGTGCTCACACGCGCCATTGAGGTGATCCGCCGGCATTACGTGGAGTCTGACCAAGTGACTTACAGCACGCTGGTCGAAGGCGCGCTGGAGGGCATGCTGCGCAAGCTGGATCCGCATTGCGAGTTCATGGGCCGCACGCTGTTTGAGGACTTGCAACGCGAGCAGACAGACACCTCCGAAGGCGTTGGCATCACCGTGGCCTTGCGCAGCGGCATCTTGACCATCATCACCGTGCGCGAGGATGGCCCCGCCGCGCGCGCCGGTGTGCTGATCGGCGACCAGATCGTCCGCATCGATGAGGTGCTGACCGACACCGTCGGCGTCATCGAGGGCGGGCAGTTGCTCAAAGGCGAGGCCGGCGAGCCGCTGCGCCTGACCGTGCGCCGTCCAGGCACGCAGCAGTTTCTGGAGTTCAATCTCGTGCGTGAAACCCTGCTTGAGAGCTCGGTGCATGATGCCATGTTGCTGCATCCAAAGATCGCCGCCGGCCATCGCATTGGCTACGTGCGGCTCTCGCAATTCACCCAGCCGACGGTGCGCGATCTTTCCCAATCCCTGGACAATCTGGAAAAGCAGGGCATGACCGCCCTGGTGCTCGATCTGCGCAACAACCCGGGCGGCTTGCTCGACGCGGCGGTTGGCGTTTGCGGCGAGTTTTTGCCGGAGGGCACCGTGGTGGTGACCACCGAAGGTCGCGTGGCCGCTGACAACCCTCCCCCCTTCCGCACACCAAAACGCGCCGGCAAAAGCACGCGCCGCTACCCGCTGGCCATCCTGATCAATCACGGCAGCGCCAGCGCCGCAGAGATCGTGGCCGCCGCTCTGCAGGACCTCAACCGTGCCATCGTGGTCGGCACCACCAGCTTCGGCAAGGGCTCGGTGCAAACCATCCTGCCGCTGAGCACGGGCGCTGCCATGCGCCTGACCACCGCCAAGTACTACACGCCAGGCAAACGCACCATTCATGAACACGGCGTCGAGCCGGACATCATCTCAACCCTGACCACCAAAGAGGAGCTCGCCATCAACAAATGGCGCAGCGCGCACAGCACCGGAGAGGCGGCGGCATTGGAGCTGGCCAGCCTCAACGACCGCCAACTGGAACGCGCCGCCGATGCCCTCAAAGGCGTGCTCGTTTACGCGCAGTTCAAGGAGAACCAGCCCGCCATCAGCGCACCGCCGCCCGCCGCGAAACCCGCTGCCGGCGCGTTGCCTGAATTGAAAGAGCCGACGGGCGAGCCGCGCTGATTTTTCCAGCCCGGCTCCTCAGAGCTGGTCCGGCAAATGCTCGAGCCGGCCTCTGTGAGGCCGGCCGCCCCGTGCGCGCCGCACCCATGTTCCAGTTCAAACCCGCGGAGAAAGGAAACGGGAAACGGGGTCAGGCTGCAAAATTCTGACAAAATGAGATGCCTCGCCACAATACGGCATGCCCCGAAATCTCCGCATTCAATATCCCGGCGCGTATTACCGCCATGGCGCGCGGCAACCGGCGCGAGGTGATTTTTCACGACGATGACGACCGGCGCTCCTTTCTCACGCCATTCATGCCAGGCACCTTCCTGAAATACAGCTCCACCAAGCAGCCTGACCAGGCTGGGGGCAAACTGAGCCATGTGCATTTGGCGGCGTGATGCGAGGGCAGCCTCCCGCCACGCTTTGGCCCGATGCGGCATGCCGGGGGCTTATTTGGAGGCTCTGCCCTTGCTTTTGCCCCCGCTCTGCCAGACCGGCTCCCACTCGGGCAGGGGACTCCGCACGGTTTTCAAGTAGTCGCTGATCTTGGCGGCGATGTCCGGGTGCAACGCGGCGACGTCGTTGGTCTCGGCGACGTCGTTTTGCTGGTCGTAGAGCTTCACCGCTGCGTCCGGTCCGCCCATGCGGATGCCTTTCCAGCGGCCCTGGTAAAGCGCGGCCTGCTTGAAGCCGCCCTCGTGAAACTCCCAGTAGAGGAACTCGTGCTCCTTCTGCTCCGACGGTTTGCCAAGCAGGGTGGGGGCGAAGCTGATGGAGTCGCGCCCGGCGGGCAACTCGGCACCGGCGAGTTCGGCGGCGGTGGCCATCCAGTCGCCGAAGTAGGCCACATGTCCGGTCTCGCCGCCCGCCTTGATTTTGCCCGGCCACCAGGCGATGAGCGGCACGCGGATGCCGCCGTCGGTGAGGCTGCGTTTGATGCCGGTGTAGGGGCCGTTGGGATCGAAGCGATCCAGGTCGTGCCTGCTTTCGTCGTGAGGGCCGTTGTCGCTGGTGAACAGCACCAAGGTGTTCTCCGCGAGGCCCAGCTCCTTGAGCTTTTCCAGCATGCGGCCGACATAACCATCGAGGCGGGTGATCATGGCCGCCTGGCCCTTGTCCTGCTGCGGCCAGTCCTTGTCCGCGTAGGGACCGTAGTCCGGCACGTGGGCGCCATCGCCGAGTTCGCGGGCGCGCTCGTTGTTGGCATGCGGGATAACGAGGCTCCAGTAGAGGAAGAAAGGGCGGTCCTTGCTGTCGCTGACAAATTTGAGGCATTCGCCGGCGAAGATGTCGTCCGCGTAATGCACCGCCTCGGTGGCGTAGCCGGCGCCGCTGTCGCCGACGGGCACGATGACGTTGGAGAGCGGCTCCCGGGTTTCATTGCGCCAGAGAAAGTCCGGGAAGTGGTTGTGGGCGTGGCCCTGGTTGAGGTAGCCGTAAAACTCGTCGAAGCCGTGCTTGCGCGGCAGGCCGGTGTCCGCCTCGCCAATGTCCCCCAGCCCCCATTTGCCGATCAAAGCGGTGTGGTAGCCGACGCTGTGGAGCAGCGCAGGCACGGTGATGTCGCCAGCTTTCAGCGCCTGTGCGGCCGGATTGGTCTTGCCGGAGTTGCCGCGCACGCGGGTGTGGCCGTGGTGCTGGCCGGTCATGAGCACGCTGCGCGAGGGCGCGCAGACGGTGGCGCCGGCGTAGAAATGGATGAAGCGCAGGCCCTCCGCCGCCATGCGGTCCAGGTTCGGGGTCTGGGTCACTTTTTGACCGTAACAACCCAGGTCGCCCCAGCCAAGATCGTCGGCCATGATCCAAATGAGATTGGGCTGGGCGGCGGAGGCGGCGCCGACGGGCAGCAGGAGGCAGGACAGAAGCAGAGTCAGAGAGCGCATGGTTGTTCCCCGCTAACGTCGCCAAAGGCCGCGGCCTGTCGTTTTTTGACCGCGCTCTCAGCCGGCCAGTTTTTCACGGAAACGCTCGATGGCCTCCATCCAGTCCGGAATGCGGGCGCACTCGGCCAGCAAGTCGAGCGGCAAGTCGAGCGGCAAGTCGAGCGGCAAGGCGGGCAGCAGGCGGCTGGCGAATTGCGGGCCGGTGTAGCCATCGGCGGTGAGTGTCCAGACTTCGAGGCGGTCGCGACGCCAAAACCAGACTTCAGGCACGGCGAAGCGCTGGTAGATATCCAGTTTGGGCAAACCACCGCTGCTGAGGGCGATTTCAAGCACGAGGTCGGGAATCTCTTTGCGCGCGCCAAAGGTCCATGACTCGTCCGGCTCCGCGCAGGCTTCCTCGAACAGTTTGAGTGTGGCCTGGCCGCGTGGATAGGCGCGGATGCGGTGAACGATGAAGAATTGCGCAAGCAGATCGGCCAGCCATTTCTTCAGCTCTTCGTCTTGCGGTGAGGTGCTCATGACCTCAAGCGCGCCGTCCAGGTAATACAGGCGCGGTTCCTGCCGGTCCTCTCCCAACGCGGCGTCGATGGCTTCGTAGCTTTCCCAGGTCATGCCGGAAAAGAGCAGCTGGTCCTCTTGGCCGTCATCATCGCCGCCTGATTCCGTCCGGCGACGGCGCAGGGAGCGCAGCGCGGGCTGCTCCAGCAAATCCAAAACCGTTGGCATGACGCCATGGTAGCGTGTTTGGCGGCAAAAACACAATGGCTCACTGCGGCCTCCCGCCTCCCCGCAAAAGGGGAAAGCAATCCCGCTCTCCATGCTTGAGGGTTGACGGCGCGGCACAGCCTCTTAGCCTGGCAGTCCACCATGCTCACCAAACGCATCATTCCCTGTCTCGACGTCAAAGAAGGCCGCGTGGTCAAGGGCACGCAGTTCCTGGAGCTGCGCGATGCCGGCGATCCCGTGGAGTGCGCGCAGATGTACAACCGGCAGGGGGCCGACGAACTGGTCTTTCTCGACATCACCGCCTCCCATGAGGAGCGCAAAACCATGGTCGATGTGGTGGAGCGCACGGCGGCGAGCTGCTTCATGCCGCTGACAGTGGGCGGCGGCATCCGCACCGTGGCGGACATGCGCGAGATGCTGCTGGCGGGCGCCGACAAGGTGGGCATCAACACCGCGGCGGTGAAAACGCCCGAGGTGATCGACGCGGCGGCGGAGGCCTTTGGCTGCCAGTGCCTGGTGGTGGCGATCGATGCCAAACGCAACGAGCGCGGTTCGTGGACAGTGTACACGCATGGCGGCCGCCACCCTACCGAGCTCGACGCGGTGGAGTGGGCGGCGGAGGTCTGCCGGCGCGGCGCGGGCGAAATCCTGCTCACCAGCATGGACGCCGACGGCACCAAGGCGGGTTATGATCTGGCTCTGACCCGGGCGGTGAGCGAGGCGGTGACCATCCCGGTCATCGCCAGCGGCGGCGCCGGCAACATCGACCACATGGTGGAGGTGCTGCGCGAGGGAAAGGCGGATGCGGTGCTGGCGGCCAGCATTTTCCACTTCGGCGAGTACACCGTGGATGACGTGAAGCGCTACCTGGACCGGCACGGCATCCCGGTGCGCCTGCGTGAGACCGCCGCTGTTTGAGTGAAAACCTGCATCGTCCCACGTGAGCGCTGTCCCGCCCAACCCCAACCAGTTGTTCCGGCAGTTCGAGGCGGGCCGGATCACACGCGAGGAATTGCACGCCGCCATGCGCGTTCACGCCGAGGCGTTGATCGCGGAGATGGAGGAGGACTATCAAAGTCCGCTCGCCGCCGCCTTCGAGGAGGTGAAGCGCCGCTATGCCGAGGCCAAGCTGACACGCCGCCACAACGAGGAGGAGGTGCGGGAGATTTTCGCCGCGATCTCGGAACTGCCGGATTTCCCGCCCGCGCTGCATCTTTGGAACGCAACGCATCGCCATGTGCCCTTGCGCGCTTTTTTCCGGCCCAGCCGCGAGCCGGTGTTTCGTGTGCTCAAGCTGGAAGCCGGAACCTACCGTGCGCGCATCACGGTGGAGTATGGCGAAGCGGCGAGAAGCGCGGCGACGCGGGAGGAGATCGACCTGGCGCGCAACGCCAGCGGCGTGCTGGAGGTGAGCGACCGCCGCTCGCTGGCCTGAGTCAAGCCGCGGCGCGCTCCTGCTCGGCGGCGGCCAACTCGGCATAGTAGGGGCAGGCGCGCATGAGCTGCTCATGGCTGCCGCTGGCGAGGATGTGGCCGTTGCGCAGCACGTGGATGACGTCCGCATCCACCACGGTGGAAAGGCGATGGGTGATGACCAGACTGGTGCGGCCTTTTTGCAACTCCCGCACCGCCTGGCGGATGAGCTGCTCGGACTGGTTATCCACGGCGGAGGTGGCCTCGTCCAGCAGCAGCACCGGCGCGTCTTTCAGGAACGCCCGCGCCAGGGTGACGCGCTGGCGCTCGCCGCCGCTGAGCAGGGTGCCGCGCTCGCCCACCGGCGCGTCGAGGCCACCCTTCGCCCGCACGAAGTCCTCCGCGCAGACGCGGCGCAGCGCGTCCCAGAGCGCCTCATCGCTGGCACCGGGCTGGCCGAGCAGGAGGTTGTCGCGCACGCTGCCGGCAAACAAAAACGCGTCCTGGGTGGCGTAGGCGATGGCGTCGCGCAACGGGCCTTTGGCGAGGCTTTCGAGCGGCCGGCCGTCGAGCAGGATGCGGCCCTGGCTTGGTTCGTAAAAACGAACGAGGAGCTGGAACAGGGTGCTTTTGCCGGAGCCGGTGCCGCCGACAAAGGCCACGCTTTGTTTGGGCTCGATGGTGAAGGAGATGCCATGCAGCACGGGCGTCTGCGGATGGTAACCGAAGGTTACATCTTCAAAGGTGATGGCGCCCTCGACAGGCTGGGGGTTGACGCCGGTTTCCAGATCCTCCTCGCCCGCCTCGTCGAGGATGCCGAAGACGCGTTTGGCGGCGGCGAGGCCGTTCATCAGCGTTTGATTGACGCCGTGCAGCCGCGCGATGGGCTCGTACAGAAAGCCGACGAGCAAAATGAAACGCATCAGCTCGCCTGTGGTCATCGAGCCGTCGATGCTCCAGACGGCGCCGACCATGAGCAGGATGACGAGGCCGAGGTTGCCGAGGAAGGTCATCGACGGCGCGTAGAAAGCCCAGGCTGCCATCAGGTGGGTTTGACGTTGGCGCAGCGTGTTATTGGCCTTGAGGAACTCCGCCTGCTTCATGTCCTCCGCGGTGTAGCTCTTGACTTGGCGGATGCCGGCCAGGGTGTCGTGCAGGGTGGCATTCAACGCGCTCGCCGCCTCCCGCGTCGCCGTCGCGCGCGGGCTGACCCAGCGCGAATAAATCCAGCCGCCCGCCGCGATCAGTGGCGTCGGTGCCAGCACCACCAGCGCCATTTTCCAGTCGGCCGCCAGCATCATCGCCGCGACGATGAGGATCTGCACCACCGCAGTGAAACCCTGCTCGATGCCCTCCAGGATGACACGCTGCGTCGCCGGCACGTCATCGGCCATTTTGGTGAGCAGATCGCCGCTGCTCTGGCGGTCGAACCAGCTCATCGGCAAGCGCGCGATTTTGTGGTGCAGGCGGCCGCGCAGATCGACGATCAGGCGCTGCTCAAACTCGGTGTTGACCCTTGTGCGGAAGTAAAACAGCAGCTCGCGCAGCAAGAAGGCGCCCGCCGCCAGTCCGCCCGCGCCCCAGATGAGGCGCTTGTTGCCGGACGGGATGATCTCATCGACAAAGCGCTGCACCACGCCCGGGAAAACCAGGATCAACAATGTGCCCGCCACCGCCAGCGTGAGCTGCAAGGCCGCCATGCCCCGGTGCGCCCAGGCAAGGGTCAGCAGGCGGCGGAGTGCGGAAGCGGGCGGCATGGTCCAGGTCGGTTGGACTTAATCCGCGCCGCCCCGCATTCAACAGAAATGCGCGCCGCGCGTGTTCACCCAAACCGAGTAGAGGCTCTGGCTGGCGGTGATGAAAAGCCGGTTCCGCTTCGGTCCGCCAAAGCAGAGATTGCTGGTGGTTTCGGGGAGTTTGATGATGCCGATGCGGAGGCCTTCGGGGTTGAAGACGTGGACGCCGTCGTAAAGTGGACCGCCCCAACCGGCGCTGGCCCAGACGTTGCCTTCGATGTCGCAGCGGACACCATCAGACCCTCCTGAAATCGACGGGTCGTCGTCGGGAATCGACTTTGCAAAAGGTTTGTCGACGGCTGGCTTTTCAGCAGGGTCGTTTTCTTTGTTGCTCTTCTCAAGGGTTTCTCTCATAAACCTGGAGCGCTCCTCTGGAGTCGCATTCATGAGGCGCTCCCGGTTACTCTCGAATTCCTTGCGCAGGCGATCTCGTTGGTCCGGGCTAAGGCTATTGCCCTTGTTGAGGTCAGCCGATCCAGATCCAAAGCCTTGGCGCACACTGACGTATTGCCGGCCCTTGCCAAGCTTCACCCCATCCACCACATCAAAGACCAGGATGTTCTTCGGCGCGCCGGTATCGACGACGTAGAGCTTCTTGTAATCAGGTGAAAAGCAAAGGCCATTGGGTTTCTCCAGTTCGTCGGTGACTTTTTCGATCTTGCCGGCGGGGTCGATGCGATAGACGGCTTCCTTGAGGTGGAGTTCGCCCTTGTTGCCCTCGTAGTCCATCATGCTGCCGTAACCGGGATCGGTGAACCAGATGCCGCCGTCGGGATGTACCGCGCCGTCATTGGGTGCGTTGAGCGGTTTGCCGTCGAAACTGTCGGCCAGCACGGTGATCTGGCCATCCAATTCGTAGCGCACGACGCGGCGGGTGGCGTGTTCGAAACTGATTTGGCGGCCCTGCAAGTCGAAGGTGTTGCCGTTGCTGTTGTTCGAGTTGTTGCGCATCACGCTGACGTGGCCGTCCTCCGGCAGGTAGCGCATCTGGGCGTTGTTCGGGATGTCGCTCCAGACCAGGTAGTTGCCCGTGCCGTTCCAGGCCGGACCCTCCGCCCACAGCATGCCGGTGTGCAGGCGGCGGATGGGCGCGTTGCCCTGAATGTACTTTTTGAACTCCGGCTCCAGCGCGATCACATCCGGATCCGGATAACGCTCCGGCGTCTGCCCAGACCAGTCGCGGGCAAAAGCGGAGGCAGCGGCGCTGCTGGCAAGCGTGGCAAGGAAGGCGCGGCGGGAGGAGGTTGGGTTCATGGCGGCTTTGTATCGTTTCAGGCCGCCCATGCCAAGCCGAAAGAAATCCCGTGAATCCAAATAAAATCCCGTTAATCCTGTCAAAAACATGAGTACGCCTGCCGGACCCCGACCCTGGATCATCGCCGAGACGAATTGGAAGCAGGTGAAAAGCACGCGCTACGAGGTGGCGGTGCTGCCCTGGGGCGCAACGGAGGCGCACAACTGGCACCTGCCCTATGCCACGGACAACATCCAGGTCGAGGCCATCGCAGCCGAGGCGGGGCGGATCGCCTGGGAGGCGGGCGCTAAGGTGGCGGTGCTGCCGGCGATTCCGTTCGGCGTGCAAACCGGGCAGCTCGACATTCCATTTTGCATCAACATGAACCCGACCACCCAGATGGCCGTGTTGGAGGATGTCATTGGCAGCCTGGAGGGCGTGGGGGTGCCGAAGTTGGTGGTGCTGAACGGCCACGGCGGCAACGACTTCAAGCAGATGCTGCGCGAGCTGCAGGCGCGGCATCCGAAGGTGTTTCTCTGCTCAGTGTCCTGGTTTCAGGCGGTGCGCGGCGACGAAATCTTCGCCATCGTCGGCGATCACGCCGACGAGCGCGAGACCAGCCTCATCCTGCACCTTGCACCACATCTTGTTCTGCCAAAAGAAGACTGGGGCGCCGGTGCCGACAATCCCTGGGTGATCCAGGCGATGCGCGAAAAATGGGCCTGGGCGCAACGCGCCTGGACCCAGGCCACCAACGACACCGGCTCCGGCGATCCCCAACACGCGACGCCGGAGAAAGGGGCGTGGTACTTCGAGGTGCTGTGCGGGAAGATCGGTGGATTTTTGTGTGACTTGGCGGCGGCGGATGTTCAGGCGTTGTATGACAGCCCGCACGCTCTCACCGCGATGTGATGTCGGCGAAGAGAGCTTCAAGGTGACGCCGTGGCGTTGCGTCAGTTCGATGGCGCGGTGAAAGAACTTTCCTTCGAGGAACAGTGCGAGCTGGTGCGGGGAATCCGGGTTAACCACCTCGACCCCGAGAAAAGGAAGCCTATTACTACCAACGATTCACGAACCCTCTGGTTTGAGTTCGCATTTGCCTCAAAATGGTCGGGCTGGCGGGATTCGAACCCACGGCCTCTTCGTCCCGAACGAAGCGCGCTACCAGACTGCGCTACAGCCCGTCAAATCCGGTGGCGTCACCGGCAAGGGAGAAGGAGTAGCACCGGCTGCGGCGGGCGCAAGTGGCATTTGCTGCTGCCCGTGGTGCGCTGAAGAGAAGTGGTACCGGCGGTCGGACTCGAACCGACACTCCCGAAGGAACAAGATTTTGAGTCTAGCGCGTCTACCAATTTCGCCACGCCGGCACTTTCTCTTTGGGTGAGGGCGCATTTAACCGGGTGCCTCAAACTTTGCAAGGGCTTTTGGCAGGTCACCAGGATTCGTTGCGCAGGGCTTTGGGCGGACCGAGGATTTCGCGCACCAGGATGGCTTGGCGCAGTGCCTGTGGGCTGGCGAGTTCGCGGCGGAGGCTGGCCAGCCGGGCGGGGACTGGACGGGCGTCAGCGAGACCAAAATATGGGGTCAGCGGGATGATTGGAAGTGCGGAGCGGGCCGGGAGGGGGAGCGCTGGCTCGATAGCGACAGGCGATGCCACGCGGGGAGGCCGCGGCGGCGCCGGTGGCGTTTTGACCGGAAGCCGCTGAGGCAGGGGGGGCGGCGCAGGTTGGGGCTGTGGAGGCTTATTGAATTGCTCGAACAGTTCCTTCAGTTCGCGGAAGGGGTCTTCCTCCTTTTCCACATCGACTTCCTCACCGATTTGTTTTCGCCAGGCTGCTTCGCGGCGGGCTCGTTCCTCGGGAGAAAGGTTGGAACGCTCTTTGGCTTCCTTTTTCTGCTGGATGAGGTTGGCCACCCAGCGGATGAAGCCGACGACCACGACGAGGACGAGAAAGATGACTTGTCCCCAGTCGATGTCAGGCATGGCGTGCGAAGTGGTGGAAATGAAACGATTGGTGAATCAGGTATGCTCGCTGCCGTCGGCATCGGCTGGCGTGCCGATTTGCTTGCGCATGTCGGTGTCGGCCAGGACGTTGTTGTACTTCGCGTAGTCCATGACGCCGAGCTGGCCGTTGCGGAAGGCTTGGGCGATGGCGAGCGGCAC